>DASVBJ010000145.1:0-3346 GCA_036375895.1 Actinomycetes bacterium
CAGCGCCGGCGCCGTCACCGAAGGGAGCAGGCCGCTCACGTCGTGGTCATACATCGAGCGCAGGTAGTCGGCAGCCACGTCTGCGGATGCGGAATCCCGCAACACCCTGGCCAGGTGCCAGGCAGCCTCGTCGCTGGCGCCCGGCCGGTAGAGGTCGGCGAGAATCTTCGACCCGAGCCCCCAGTGGGTCCGGATGATGTTCACCATCATCTCCCGCATCTGGTGGTCCGCGAACGTGGTGGGCCCGTCCGCGAACGTGCCGAACAGCACTAGCGAGCTCACCCACTCGGGCCGGCGAGCGGCGACCGTAACCGCGATCGGGCCGGCCGCCGACATCGCCAGCAGTGAGACCGGCGGACCGACCGACCGGATGATCTCCGTCAGCTCCTCGGCGCTGGCCTCGAGCCCGTAGTCGCGGACCGGGCCGGGGGAGAGGCCTGTGCCCTCCCGGTCGTAGAGCGTCGTCGACAGCTTCCCGGCCAGCCGCTCCAGTAGGGAGGAGCGGGGGTCGCGCCCCGATGCGACCACGTCCAGGCTGGACACCCAACCGAGCACGACCACGAGGGGCGGACCGGTGCCGGTGGTTCCGTAGGCCAGCACGTTGCCACGCTCGGTGCGCAGGTAGCGCACCTGCAGCCCCGGCAGGCCCGGGGGCTCGGCAGGCACCCGGCGCTGTGCCGGCACCGGTGCGGTGCGGGCCGGGGGCATCTCGTCGGCGGGGTTTTGGAGGAGCTCGACTTGCAGGGCCTGCATGGCGCGCGACGGCTCCAGCCCGAGCTCATTGCCGAGGAAGGCGCGGTACTGCTGGTACTGGTCGAGCGCGTCGGCGGTGCGCCCCGCCTCACGCAGCGCCCGCATCAGTGTTACCCGGGCCGCCTCGCGCAACGGATGCGCGACCGTGAAGGGCTGCAGCAGGTGGATCGCCTCGGCCGCGTCGCCGGCCGCGAGCAGGGCATCGCCCAGCCTCTCGGTCGCGGTGCGCCGCAGGTCCTCGAGCCGTGCCGCGTCGACCTGTGCAATCTCGGAGTCCGCGAAGACGCCGTAAGCAGGACCTCGCCAGAGCCCGAGTGCACTCGTCAGCGTGGCCGCCGCCTGTGCCGGCGGCTCGTCGCGAGCCCGCTGCACCAGCCCGGCGAAGACCGACGCGTCGAGATCTCCGGGCTCAAGGACCAGCTGGTAGCCGTGCTCGCGGGTGCGCAGGAGGTGCCTCCCGCTCACCGCGCCCAGGCTCGCTCGCAGCTTGAACACCGCGCTGTGCAGGGATGCGGCGGGCCGGTCCGGTGGCTTGGCTTCGTCCCAGAGCAGGTCGATCAGCTTGTCCGCGCTGACCACCTCCCCCGCGCGGGCTATCAGTGCCGCGAGCAGCGCCTGCCGGCGGTGTCCTGGCAGCGCGGCCACCGCGCCACCCGCGTCCAGCAGCGTCACCGGACCGAGCACTCCTACTAGCACGTCTCCTAGTGTGCCGCCGCCGCGCATGGCACGGTCCAGACCGGTTCCGCGGGTGCCGGGGTGCTGCGCCGGGCAAGCTCCACGACCGCGCGCCGGTCGACACGCGGCGGGTCGAGCAGGCGGAGCGGGGCGCTCCCCTCCAGGACTCCGCCCTCATAGGACATCGGGATGCCGAACCGGGTCAGCAGCCGAAGGGAGGCCGTGTTCTGGGGGAGCGCCGTCGCGCGCAGGCGGCGGACCCCGTTGGCGGCGGCCACGGTGGTGATCGTGTCCAGCAGGGCCGTGCCGAGGCCCCTGCGCTGCTGCTCGTCGACGACCTCGAACGCGACGTCGGCGGTACACGGGTCCTCGCTCATCCGGACGTAGCGACCGATTCCGACTGGACGGTCGTCGACGGAAGCCAGCCAGGCAACACTCACCAAACCGTCCGTCGCGGAGAGTTTCCGTACGAATGACCCCGGCAGTCGGGGCATCGCGACCAGGTAGCGGGAGGCGCGGGACGCTGCGGACAGCCCAGCGAACACTTCCAGCAACGGAGTGCTCTCGCCGTCCTGCAGCGGCCGGAGTCGCGCCGTACCGCCGTCGGGGAGTGGGACTCGGACTGACGCTGGCCGGCGCCGGGCCAGGGGAAGAACGGTCATCGTGGCCTCCAAAGAAGCGAGTAGGGGAGCGGACCTACTCACCCTGTGCGGGGCGCCTTTCCAGTCGCTTCCCGCCGACTTCCCGCCCGCCCTCGGGCCGGGGCGACGAGGACGAGACGCAGCGGATGGGCCGAACACCATGGCATGCATGAGGCGCGGGCGCTGCAGTGGTGAGAGATCAGCAGCGCGGAGTGAGATGAGGGGAGAGGGTTAAGATCGATTTGCGTCCTCATGACCCGGAGGTCGCGGGTTCAAGTCCTGCCCGTCCTGCAGGCAGGGAGCTTGTATTGCACGGGAACCATGACCTCTGAGGCGCGAGCGACCACCCCACCCGATCCTGACCTCTGGTTCGGTCTATGGCTGACGCCACGGAAGGTCCGAGCCCCTATCGACGCGTACCTGCAGGGCAAGCATTGGCGCGACCTGGACTGGCCAACCGCCCGAGATGCGCTCGAAGGGGTCGCCCTGTTGCAGTGGCTTCGTTCACTCGTCGTCGGAGTTGTTCTGGGTGGCATGTACCTGCTGGCGAGCAGTGCGGGCGTTGCTGTACCGCGCGGTGAACCGGTGGTGATGACGCTGCTTTTCACGCTGCCCGCGTACACGATTGTTCTCGGCCTCATCCATCTCCGGATGACGGGCACCGCAGATCGCCCTGGCCCCGTCGCGGCGTCACCCGCACTACTCCGCGCGGTGCGGTGGGCGCCGGGCGTCTCCGTTTCTGCCGTCGGAGTCCTCTCCTTCATCGTGTGGTAGCGGCATCAGTCCTGCGGGCCGGATCGTCGTGCGCCTCGGCTTGCCCCGCAGGACACCGGCCAGGCCACAGCGCGCATCGGACTCTCAACGCAGCACCGCCGCGGCCGCGCTCCGGACGGTCCACTGGGACGGGTGCGGAGGCGGTCGCGGCGGTGCATGCTGTGGGTCATCGGCGCCTACCGGCAGAAGCGGGGTTGGTGGGCTGTTCGGCGTCGGGATCCGGTGCGCGGGTCGCGCGCAGGCTGGCGACGACGGACGCGGTGAGGATCGCGGCGATGGCCGCCAGCGACACGGCGACTGGGACCTTGTAGACCTCGAGCAGGAGCATCTTCACGCCGACGACGACCAGGATCGCGGCGAGGCCGACCTTGAGGTAGACGAAGCGGTGCATGAGATCCGCGAGCAGGAAGTACATGGCACGCAGGCCGAGAATCGCGAACGCGTTGCTCGTGAAGACCAGGAAGGGCTCCTGGGTGACGGCGAAGATGGCCGGGATCGAGTCG
>DASVBJ010000205.1:0-2035 GCA_036375895.1 Actinomycetes bacterium
GAGACCGGCGGCCTCTTCGTGCTGCTCTCCCCCATCATCGGCTGGCTCGGTGTCGCCGTCAGCGGCTCCGACACGTCCTCCAACGCCCTCTTCGGCGCGCTGCAGGTGCAGACCGCGGCCAAGGCCGGGCTCGACCCCGTCCTGCTCGCCGCCGCCAACTCCTCCGGCGGTGTGCTCGGCAAGATGATCAGCCCGCAGAACCTCGCGATCGCCGCCGCAGCGGTCGGCATGCACGGCCAGGAGGGTGTGATCTTCCGCAAGGTGCTCGGCTGGAGCATCGCCCTGCTCGCCTTCATGTGCCTGATCGTGGCGTTGCAGGACACCAGCGTGCTCAGCTGGATGGTGCCGACGAGCTGAGCCGTTCCGACCCACCCCTCCCCACGCAGCGATCATGCACGTTCCGTCGCCGGTTCGTGCATGATCGCTGCCAGGGCGGGCGCAGGAGCAGCCGGCGCTCGGGCAAGATGCCCGTCGTGACCACAACCCAGCCTGCGGCAGAGCCGGTTGCCTGTCCGGAGTGCAGTGGCACCCTCCCCCCCGCGGGTCAGTACGTCAGCTGGTGCCGGGCCTGCGAGTGGAACGTGGACCCCGGCCACACCCCGTCCGGTGAGCGCGCGCTCGCCCGCTGGCGGCTCCGTGCTGAGCGCCGGCTGGTCGCGACGCTGTTCGAGGAGCTGCGGGGCAGAGAAGGGGCCCGGCCGGGCTGGGACCTTGCCCGGGTCGCCGGCTACGCGATCGCGTTGGGCGTGCACGCCGTGACGCTGCTCGTCCTGATCGCCGGCGGCTGGCTGCTGGTGACCGGCTGGCCGAACTGGGTCCAGGTGGCACTGGCCGTCCTGCTGCTCCTCGTGGCGGTGGCTCTGCGCCCGCGGCCCGGGCGTCTCGGGCCAGACGAGGACCCGCTGACGCGAGCCGAGGCGCCCGCGTTGTTCGAGCTGCTGGATCGGGTCAGCATCTCCTTGACCGCACCGCCGGTCCACCTGGTCGTCGTCAACGGGGAGTACAACGCCGGGTTCGGCACGGTCGGGTGGCGACGCCGGCGGGTGCTCTGGCTGGGGGCCCCGCTGTGGCGCGTGCTGGACCCGCAGGAGCGGGTGGCGCTGCTGGGCCATGAGATCGGGCACTGCGTCAACGGCGACGCTCGCCACGGACTGGTCGTCGGCACCGCCCTGGAGACGTTGGCGGAGTGGCACGAGTTCACCCGGGCCCATACCACCGACTACGGCTACAGCGACGCGGCGGCGGGCGCCCTGACCATCGTCGCCGAGTGGATCCAGCAGGCCCTGCTGCGACTGCTGGGGTTGCCGATCGCCGGGCTGGGCGTGCTGCTCGAGCGGCTGCACCTCAGGTCCGGCCAGCGGGCGGAGTACCTCGCCGACGAGCTCGCCGCCCGAGCGGGCTCCACCGCGGCCGTGATTCGCTCCCAGGAGAAGCTGGTCCTGGCGGAGGGGGTCCACTTCGCGTTGAGCGCCGCGGCCCGCCGTGGAGAAACGTCGCTCGGCGACGCGGCGGTCGAGTGCGTGGCGACAGTCCCTGACCACGAGTGGGACCGCCGGCTCCGCCTCGCGCGAAGGCGCGAGCACCGGGCGGACGTCAGCCACCCACCGACCGCCTTGCGCATCGACCTGCTCCGGTCCCGGCCGGTCCGGGAGGCCGCGGTCGTCCTGGACGCCGAGGCGGCGGCGGAGATCGACCGCGAGCTGAGCGGGCCCCTCTCACGGGCGGAGCGGAACCTACGGCACGAGCTGCTCGCCGAGGACTGAGTCCGACCGCCCCCGCCCCTCCCCACGCAGCGATCATGCACGTCCCGTCGCCGGTTCGTGCATGATCACTGCCAGGGGCGGGCGGGCGCGCAGGAGCAACCGGCGGCCAGGAGAATCGCCCAGGAGGATCTCCCAGGAGGATGTCGAGACGGACGCCTCGGCCTCGACCAACGGGTGACAGCGCCACGAGGGTCGCTGCGCCGAGAGGAGGCGAACCATGGACTGGAAGCTGGAGGTCGTGGTCGTGCCGGTCACCGACATCGACCGTGCGA
>DASVBJ010000231.1:0-11006 GCA_036375895.1 Actinomycetes bacterium
GCTGACCATCATTCCGGCGGTGTCCGACGAGCCTGAGTTCACCGGGGAGCGCGGTCTCCTGCCCGACGTCATCGCCCGCTGGGGCGACTGGCGTGACCACGACGTGATCGTCTGCGGATCCCCGGAGATGTCGAGGGCGACACTGGCCCGGCTGGGCGAGCTGGGCGTTCCCGACTCCCACATCAGGTACGACGTCGCGGGCCCTGAGCACCCGGCTGCCGCGCAGGTCATCGACCTGCGGCGCACCAGGGCCAGCCGTGCCAGGTCGGCTCGTCCCCTGAGTGGCGGCGACCCCTGGTGACCTGACCGTCCACTGGTCGCGATCGTCGGCGATGATGCGGTGGTGGCGAGCTTCGACTGGACGACGCACCCCGAGGCCGAGACGCTGGTCGACGAGGTGGTGACGGCGGCGCTGGCGGCGAGCGCCCGCGCCCGGACGCTGGCCGATCGCCTGCACGTCGAGACCTCGACCCGGCTGACCGACTGGCTCGACCACGTCGCCGCCCCCGTGGACGGGACTGCCCTGCGCGCCGCCGGCTTCGTGGACGGCCACGCCGCAGTGCCCGGCGTGTGGCGGCACCCGGGTGCCCAGCTGCCGGCCGTCGTACCCTCGCCCCGCCTCGCGCTCGCCCTGCGCGTCGACGACGCGGGGGCGTTCGCGGCGGCCCACGGCGGCGGTGCTGTCGAGGGCTCCCCGCTGTCCGGCTACCGGAGGGCCGAGGTCAGCGGCGCGGGGGAGGCAGTGGCGGTCGCGGGCGTCGAGCGCCGATCATGGGCGTGCGGGGTGCAGCCCGAGGTGCTGCCCGACCCGGAGCTCGGGCGGGCGCTGCGGGCGTGGGCGATGTGGGCGGACCGGCCACGACAGGAGGACGGGGCCGACGCTGTCCGGTCGGTCACCGGGACCGCGCGGGCAATGGCCGACCTGGTGGGTGCCGACCGCGCCGGGTCGTACGCGATGGAGGCGGAGCGCCGCTACTGGCAGCGTCGCAACACCGCGGCCGCGGTGCAGCACGCCCGGCAGGACCGGCTCGGCCTGGGCTGGGGCAACCACGACCACCACACGTTCCGCAGCTCCCGGCCGGCATTCCGGCCGCTCCTCGAGGTCCTGCAGGCCTTGGGGTTCGGCCTGCGCGAGCGGTTCTACGCCGGTGACGAGGCGGGCTGGGGCGCGCAGGTGCTCGAGCACTCCGGGGCGGGCCTGGTCGTGTTCGCCGACGTCGACCTCGAGCCGGCCGAGGTGGCGGTCGACTTCGGTGCGGTCGACCTGGCGCCGACGCCGCGACTCGGCACGGTCGGGCTGTGGTGCGCGCTGCACGGCGAGTCGGTGCTGGCCGCGGGCATGCACCACCTCGAGGGCCAGTTCGACTTCGACGCCCTGCGGCGCGACCTGGCCGACCGCGGGGTGGGTCAGATGCGGCCGTTCTCCGACCTGCCGCACCTCCGGCAGGCGTTCACCGAGGCGGAGCGGTGGGCGGTCGACCCGCGGCGGCTGGACGCGCTGGTGCAGGCCGGAGCGCTGACCCGGGAGCAGGCCGACGGTTTCGCCGCGCACGGGGCCGCCGGCTCGCACCTGGAGAACCTCGCCCGACGCGGCGGCTTCAAGGGCTTCAACCAGCACAACGTGTCGACCACCATGCGAGCCACCGACCCTCGCCTGCTCGGCGCCCACTGACCCCGGTCAGGCACCCTCGCCCGGTCCCATGGCAGCGATCATGCACGTTCCGTCGCCTGCCGCCGGCTGATCCGGCACGCAGCAGGCGATCAGGTGGCGGGGGGCGGAGGCTGGTCAGGGCGCCGGGGGACCGGCCGGAAGCCGTCAGAGGCGGAAGCCGGGGTCGCCGGCCAGCTCGGCCGCCAGCCCGGCGGTGTCCATCTGCGCCTTCTGCAGCCGGCCGGCGTAGTCCCAGTTCATCGACTGCCACCGGGTGAACTGGTCGAGCACCCAGATCCCCGACTGGCGCGAACCGTTGCCGGACAAACCGTTGCCGCCGAAAGGCAGGTGCGCCTCGGCGCCGGACGTCGAGTTGTTGACGCTGACCATGCCGGCCGAGCAGCGCTCGCGGAACCGGAACGCGGTCTTCGGGTCCTGCGTGTAGATGGCCGCGGACAGGCCGTAGCCGTGACCGTTGGCGAGCTCGACCGCCTCGTCGAAGCTGTCCCACACCCCGACGCCGACCAGCGGCCCGAACGTCTCGACCCGGTAGAGCTCGTCCTCGGCCGTCACTCCGCTGACGACCGTCGGGTGCACGTACAGCCCGGTCGCCGGGTCGCCGACGAACCCGGCGCGCGGGTTGGCCTCCGTGATGCGTCCCGTCCCCGACGAGCCGTGCACGCCGTGGTGGGGCTGCACCAGGTCGAGCCACTTCTCGAACGTCGCGAGGTAGCCCTCGTTGATCAGCGGCCCGAAGAGCACGTCCTGCCGGGGGTCGCCGACCAGGGCGGACGCGACGGCGTCGCCGAAGCGCCGCAGGAACTCGTCGTACACGCTGCGGTGCGCGAACACCGTGCCGAGCGACGTGCACCGCTGACCGGCAGTGCCGAAGCCGCTGAACAGCGCCCCCTCGACGGCGAGGTCCAGGTCGGCGTCGGGCGCCACCACGAGCGGGTTCTTGCCGCCGAGCTCGAGGCACGCCGACTGCAGGTGCCGCCCGGTCAGCTCGCCGATGCGCCGCCCGACCGTCGTCGACCCGGTGAACCCGACCTTGTCGACGAGACCCTGGTCGAGGGCGAGGGACAGCCCCTCGTACGCCGTGGGGCCGGCCGAGTGCACCAGCTGCAGCGCCTCGCGCGGCACGCCGCCGTGCCACATCAGCCGGGCGAGCGCCTCGGCGACGGCTGGCGCCGACTCCGACGGCTTCCACACGACCGCGTTGCCGCAGAGCAGGGCCGGCACGAGGTACCACGACGGGACCGCGACCGGGAAGTTGGCGGCCGTGACGACGGCGACGACGCCCACCGGGGTGCGGAACGTGAACAACTGCTTGTCCGGCATCTCGCTGGGCACCGTCTGGCCGTAGAGACGCCGCCCCTCGCCGAGGAAGAAGTCGCAGGTGTCGATGATCTCCTGGACCTCGCCGAGAGCCTCCGCGTAGGGCTTGCCTATCTCGCGGGTGACGAGCGCGGCCAGCGACTGCTTGTTGGCCTCGACCAGACGGCCGACCTGCGCGATGACCCGACCGCGGGCCGGGGCTGGCACCGAGGCCCACGCCCGCTGACCGTCCCGCGCGGCCCGGCAGGCAGCCGCGAAGGCCGGCGCATCCGCGGCGTCGACCTCGGTCACGACGTCGTCGAGGTCGGCGGGGTTGCGGGAGACGATGCGCTCTGCGGTCATGCCCGAAACGTTAGCCGGGCCTCACCAGGTCGGCCGGCCGGCGATCAGCGCGGCCACCGCGTCGGCCTCCATCGGGCGGCCCATGAGGTAGCCCTGGGCGCGGTCGCAGCCCATCTCCCGCACCGCCGCGAGCTGTTCGCGGGTCTCGACGCCCTCCGCGATGACGATCAGGTCATGGGCGTGCGCCAGGTCGATCACCGCGCTCACGACGGCGTCGTCGCGGGCGCTGCGGCCGAGCCGGGCGATGAAGGACCGGTCGATCTTCAGGAAGTCGAGCTGGAACCGCTGCAGGTAGGCGAGTGCGGAGTAGCCGGTGCCGAAGTCGTCGAGCCCGACGCCGACGCCGAGCGCGGCCACCCGCCGCAGCGACTGGTGCGCGGCCGGGCTGGAGGTGAGCAGGCTGTGCTCGGTCAGCTCGACCCGGATCGCCGATCCCGGCACGTCGAACCACGTCATCGCCCGGCGCATCCGCTCCACGAACGACGGGTCCTCCAGCGAGCGGGCGGAGATGTTGGCCGACAGGCGTCTCAGCTCGAGGCCGGGCGTCGCGCGCCACCGGGCGAACTGCCCGGTCGCGAGCTCGAACATCCGGGCGTCGACCTCGACGATCAGGCCGGTCTCCTCGGCCACGTCCACGAAGGCGTCGGGCGTCACGAGCCGGTCGCCGTCGCGGATGCGCGCCAGCACCTCGACCGCGGTGATGCGGCCCTCGGTGAGGTCGACGATCGGCTGGTAGACCGGCACGAGCAGGTCGTCGGCGAGTGCGCGCCGCAGCAGGCTCTCGGCCTCCATCCGGGCGACGGCCCGGGCGCGCAGGTCGTCGTCGAACACGGCGTACTGGTCGCGGCCCGAGTCCTTCGCGCGGTACAGCGCCAGGTCGGCCTCCCGGTAGAGGTCGGTGGGGGACCGGTCGGCCGTCGTGGCGAACGAGATGCCGATGCTGACGGTCGCGACCAGGGTGTCCTGGCTGCCTTCCAGCGTGTACGGCCGCCGCAGGACCTCCAGCAACCGCTGGGTGACCGGGTGCACGTCCTCGGGCCGGTCGAGCCCCTCGGTGAGCACCACGAACTCGTCACCGCCGAGGCGGGCCACGGTGGAGTCGGCCCGGACCACCGCCTCGAGCCGGCTCGCCACCTCGACGAGCAGCTGGTCGCCGACCTGGTGGCCGAGCGAGTCGTTGACGAGCTTGAACCGGTCGACGTCGAGCAGCAGGAACGCGCACGCCCCCGGTCGGCGGTCCAGCCGGGCGAGCGCCTGGTCGAGGCGGTCGCCCAGCAGGGTGCGGTTCGCGAGCCCCGTCAACGTGTCGGTGAGAGCCAGTCGCTCGAGCTCGGCCCGCTCCTTGCGACGGTCGGTCATGTCCATGGCGTGCGAGATGAGGAAGAGCGGACCGCCCTCCGCGTCCTGCGCGACGGCGCTCGTCACCCAGGCGTGGACGGAGCGCCCGTCCCGGTGCAGGTAGCGCTTCTCGACACTGACCGACCGGGTCTCGCCCCGGGAGACCCGGTGGAAGAGGTCCAGGGTGCGCTCGAGGTCGCCGGGATGGGTGAGGGTCTGCAGGTCCAGGGAGGTGATCTCGTCCGGTGAGTAGCCGAGCATCGCGCAGAAGGCGTCGTTGGCCCGCAGGTAGCGGCCCTCCTGGCCGGGCAGCAGGCTGATCATCGACATGCCGATGGGGGCGTTGTCGAAGGCCACGCGGAAGTGCTGCTCGCCGGCGGCGAGCGCTCGCGTCGTCTCCTCGCGCTGGGTGACGTCGAGCGTCGCCCCCCAGACCTTGCGCGCCGTCCCGTCGGCGTGCCGCTCGATCTCCGTCCAAGCCTGCAGGTACCGCTGGCTGCCGTCCGGGTGGATGACCCGGAAGATCTCCTGCTGGCCGTCCCGCGCACGCAGGTCTCCTTCGGCCAGCCGTCTCGACGCCTCCCTGTCCTCGGGGTGCACGAGCCGGAGGAAGCCGTCGAGGTTCGGCGGTTCCGCCGAGGGGTCGAGCCCGACGAGGCGGAACATCTGCTCAGACCAGGAGTGCCGGTCCTTCTCGACGTCCCAGGTCCAGGACGCCAGCCCGGTCAGCTGCTGCGCCGCGGCCAGCCGCTGCTCGCTCTCGCGGATCACCCGCTCCGCGGCCCGGCGGGCCAGGGCGTGGCCGAGCCGATGGGCTGCGACGTCGGCGAGCATGGCGAGCAACGCCAGGTCGGTCTCGTCGAAGGCGTCCGGGCGCGAGGACAGCGCCGCCACCACCCCGATCACCTCGTCGTCGTGGACGAGCGGGACCACCACCGACGAGAGCGTGCCGTTGCGTCGGTTGATCTCCGGGTCGGTCCGCGGGTCGACCCGCCCGTCGCGGCACAGCTGCGGCATCCGGGTGGCGACCGCCAGCCCACCCAGCGTCCCGGCGAGGGGGATGACGTCGCCCTTCGGGACCGGCACCGACCCGGTCGTGGCCCGGGCGACCAACGAGTCGCCTTCGGGCTGCGAGGTCAGCGCCCCCTCGGCGTCGAGCACCGACCGGGCGAGGTCGGCCAGCAGTGCGAAGATGCCGTCCGCGTCCGGCTCGGCGCAGGCGAGGGCCCGCTGCGCCTCGATGACCCGGTGCAGCGCGTCGCCGGAGGGAGGGGTCGCGGGGGCGGTCGGGCCACCGGGCCCGAGCGGCTCCGCCGCCTCGGCGATGGTCATGTCCACACCCTCACATCGGCGTGATCATCAGTCACCTGAGATAGCGAAGGTTTTGCCGTCTCTGGTCCACACCGTGACAGCCCGGTCGGGAACGGACAGGCCCTCCCCGTCGGGCGGCGTAGCACCTAGGGTTTGCGCCAGGCCCCCGGTCCGAGCCCAGGAGGCGCTGATGCGCAGCACGATGCAGGACGTCCCGCTCTCCGTCTCGACGATCGTGCGCTACGGCACGACCGTGCACGGCGCCAGCGAGGTCGTGACGTTCACCGGCGAGGGGGTGCGGCGCACGTCGTACGCCGAGGTCGGCCGCCGGACGGCGCAGCTGGCCCACGCCCTGCGCGGTCTGGGCATCACCGGCGACCAGCGGGTCGCGACCTTCATGTGGAACAACCAGGAGCACCTCGAGGCCTACCTCGCGGTGCCGGCGATGGGTGCGGTGCTGCACACGCTGAACATCCGGCTGTTCCCCGAGCAGCTCGCCTACATCGCCAACCACGCCGAGGACAAGGTGGTCCTCGTCGACGGGTCCGTGCTGCCGCTGCTGGCGAAGGTGCTGCCGCAGCTGACGACGGTGGAGCACGTCGTCGTCAACGGGCCGGCGGACCTGTCCGTGCTCGAGGGCTCGGCCGTGCAGGTGCATGGCTGGGAGGACCTCATCTCGGGTCAGCCCGAGTCCTTCGACTGGGTCGAGGGAGACGAACGTGACGCGGCCGCGATGTGCTACACGAGCGGCACGACGGGCAACCCGAAGGGCGTCGCCTACAGCCACCGGTCGATCTACCTGCACTCGATGCAGATCGCGATGGGCGACGGGTTCAGCCTGACCGCGGACGACCGGGTGATCGCGGTCGTGCCCATGTTCCACGCCATGGCCTGGGGGCTGCCCTACGCGGCGCTGATGGTCGGGGCGTCGATGCTCATGCCCGACCGGTTCCTCACGCCCGAGCCGCTCGCGGCGTTCATGGCCGCCGAGCGGCCCACGATCGCCGGCGCCGTCCCGACGATCTGGACCGGCCTGCTGGCCCACCTCGACGCGCACCCCGTCGACCTCACGTCACTGCGCAACTGCGTGGTCGGCGGCTCGGCCTGTCCGCCGTCACTGATGAAGGCGTTCGAGGAGCGTCACGGCGTGCGCATCACGCACGCCTGGGGCATGACCGAGACGTCACCTCTCGGCTCGGTCGCCCACCCGCCGCCCGGGGTGAGCGGCGAGGAGGAGTGGCGGTACCGCATCTCGCAGGGGCGTCTCGTCGCCGCCGTCGAGGGCCGCCTGCTCGGGCCCGACGGCAAGGTCGTGCCCCACGACGGCGCGTCGGTGGGCGAGCTGCAGGTGCGCGGCCCGTGGGTCACCGCCTCGTACTACCGCGACGACGACCCGGCGAAGTTCGACGAGGGCTGGCTGCGCACCGGCGACGTCGGGTCGATCACGCCCGACGGCTTCCTCACCCTGACCGACCGGGCCAAGGACGTCATCAAGTCCGGCGGCGAGTGGATCTCCTCGGTCGAGCTGGAGAACCTGCTGATGGCCCACCCGGCGGTGGTCGAGGCCTCGGTCATCGGCGTACCGGACGAGAAGTGGGGCGAGCGGCCGCTGGCCACCGTCGTGCTGGCCGAGGGCCAGACCGCGACGGCCGACGAGCTGCGCGACTTCCTGTCCGCCAAGGTCGCGCACTGGCAGCTGCCGGAGCGGTGGGCCTTCATCGACGAGGTGCCCAAGACGTCCGTCGGGAAGTTCGACAAGAAGGTGCTCCGCAAGCAGTACGCCGACGGCGCCCTCGACGTGAAGCAGCTGGCCTGACCGGGCCCCGGGCACACGTGCCCCGCCCGGCTCAGACGACGAGCTCGGCCAGCTCGGCCACCACGTCGACCAGTGCCCCCTGCCGGTGGACCGTGAGCGGGAACCGCCGGCCCACCTCGGTGCCGAGCATCATCCGCTGCAGGTCCTGTGCCGTCGTGACCGGAGCCGCACCCGCGGCGATGACCACGTCACCGAGGTAGACGCCCGCGGTGGCGGCTGGGCTGCCCGGCACCACCTCGGACACCCGCAGGCCGGTGTCGCGGCCGAGCCTGGCTGCCAGCGACCGCGGCAGCGGCACGGTGGTGCCGCCGAGGCCGAGCCAGGCGCGGCGTACCCGGCCCGTGGCGATCAGCTCGGCCAGGATCCGCCGGGTCGTGCTGTTGATCGGCACGGCCAGGCCGAGCCCGATCCCGGCCACCGCGGTGTTGATGCCGACCACGCCACCGCTCGCGTCGGCGAGCGCGCCGCCGCTGTTGCCGGGGTTGAGCGCCGCGTCGGTCTGGATCACGTCGTCGATCACGCGCCAGCCGTGCCTCGTCCGCGCGGGCAGCGACCGCCCCAGCGCGCTGACCACCCCGGCGGTGACCGAGCCGGCCAGACCGAACGGGTTGCCGACGGCGACGACGAGCTGCCCGACCCGTAGCCCGTCCGCGTCACCGAGCTCGGCCGGGGGCACGAGGCCGTCCCGGGTGCGCAGCACCGCGAGGTCCGACAGCCCGTCGGCCCCGACCACGTCGAACGGAGCCTCCTCGCCGTCGGCGGAGATCACGCCGCCGCCCCCGGTGCCCTCGACCACGTGCGCGCTCGTCACCAGGAACCCGTCACCGGTGAAGGCCACGGCCGAGCCGGCGCCCTCGCCCCGTCGGCTGCGCACGAGCACCGACAGCACGCTCGGCCGCAGGGCGGTGGCCACCGAGGTGACGACCCGCGAGTAGGCGTCGAGCTCCTCGTCCATGTCGGGGTCAACGAGGTGGCGGCGAGTGCGATGCCCGCCCGGCGTACGCCCTGAGCGGACGCCGACCGGACCCCCGGCCCCATTCCCTGGCAGCGATCATGCACGTTCCGTCGCGCCCCGGCCCCATTCCCTGGCAGCGATCATGCACGTTCCGTCGCTTCCCCGGTCACCGCCGCGGACGGACATTGCGACAGCGACCGGCTTGACAGTAGACAGACCTGTCTGTTTACTTTCGGCATCGGTGGCCCCCCTTCGGGCGCCGGCACCACGACAGCTCATCAAAACGGGAGACGCATCGTGCGCTACACCCTCCTCGGCAACTCGGGCCTGCGGGTCTCCGAGCTGGCCCTGGGCACCATGACCTTCGGCCCGGACTGGGGCTGGGGGGCCGACGAGCCCACCAGCCGCAAGATGTTCGAGCGCTTCGCAGAGGCGGGCGGCAACTTCGTCGACACCGCCGACAAGTACACGGCCGGCAGCTCCGAGCGCATCGTCGGCGACCTGGTGCGCGCCGACCGCGACTACTTCGTCCTGGCGACGAAGTACTCGCTGGCGACCCGCGAGAACGACCCCAACACCGGCGGCAACCACCGGAAGAACCTCGTGCAGTCCCTCGACGCGTCGCTGCGCCGACTCGGCACCGACTACGTGGACCTGCTCTGGGTGCACGCCTGGGACTTCCTCACCGGCGTCGACGAGGTCATGCGCGCGCTCGACGACCAGGTGCGTCTCGGCAAGGTCCTCTACGTCGGCATCTCCGACACCCCGGCCTGGATCGTCTCGCGCGCCCAGACCGTCGCCGAGCTGCGTGGCTGGACGCCGTTCGCCGGGCTGCAGGTGGAGTACTCCCTCGTGCAGCGGGACGTGGAGCGTGAGCTGCTGCCGATGGCTCGCGCGCTGGGGCTCGGCATCACGGCGTGGTCGCCGCTCGGCGGTGGGCTGCTCACCGGCAAGTTCAACGCCGGGTCCGCCGGCGTCGACACGGGCGGCCGGCTCGGCGCGGTGGACGAGGACCGGCTGCGCATCCCGCGTGCCGTCGCAGCGGTGGCGGCCGAGCTCGGGGTGCCGTCCAGCCACGTCGCCCTGGCCTGGCTGCGGGCTCAGCGCGACGTCGTGCCGATCGTCGGTGCCCGCACGGTCGACCAGCTCGACGAGAACCTCGGCGCGCTCGACCTCGCCCTGCCGGAGGACGCGCTGCGCCGCCTCGACGAGGTGTCCGCCATCCGGCTGGGCTGGCCGCACGACTTCCTCGAGGCCGTGCCCGGGGTCCTGTTCGGCGAGGGTGTCCGGGAACGCATCGACGTCCCGGCCGGACGCCGGCGCGTCTGAGCGGCCGCGGCACATGAACGTCCTCCTCGTCCACGCACACCCCGAGCCAACGTCCTTCGTCGCCGCGCTGCGCGACCGCGCCGTCGAGACCCTCACCGCCGAGGGTCACGATGTGGTCGTCTCCGACCTGTACGCCGAGGGCTGGAACCCGGTCGCCGGCCCCGCCGACTTCGTCGTACGGGCCGACCCCGACCGCCTCTCCCTGCAGGCGGAGCAGGCCCACGCCTCGCGGACTGGCGGCTTCGCCCCTGACCTGGCGCGCGAGCTCGACCGGCTCGAGCGCGCCGACCTCGTCGTCTTCAGCTTCCCGCTGTGGTGGTTCGGCCTGCCGGCCATCCTCAAGGGCTGGGTCGACCGGGTCTTCGCGTTCGGCCGGGTCTACGGCGGTGGCCGCTGGTACTCCGACGGCGCGCTGCGCGGCAAGCGGGCCATGCTCGCCCTCACCACCGGCGGCCCCGAGCACATCTACACGCCTGACGGCATCAACGGCGACCTGGAGACGCTGCTGTTCCCCGTCCACCACGGCATGTTCTGGTTCACCGGCATGCAGTCCGTGCCGCCGTTCGTCGCGTGGAGCGCGGCGCGGGTCGACGAGGCGACGCGGGCCGGCTACCTCGACGAGTACGCCGAGCGGCTGCGCAGTGCCTTCGACGCCGAGCCGCTCGCCTTCCCCGGCCTCGACGCCTACGACACAACCCTTCGTCTCAAGTCAGCATCCTGACCAACACCCCTGAGGAGCCCTCACCATGAAGATCGCCGTTCTCGGAACCGGAATGGTCGGCCGCGCGATCGCGGCACGGCTGGCCGGTCTCGGCCACGACGTAGTCATCGGCACCCGCGACGTCGACAAGACGCTCGCCCGGACCGAGCCCGACGCCATGGGCAACCCGCCGTACGCGCAGTGGCAGGAGGAGCAGCCGGACATC
>DASVBJ010000265.1:0-28996 GCA_036375895.1 Actinomycetes bacterium
GAGGCGGCGACGATCTCCTTCGCCGCGGCGAGCGCCGCCTCGAACTCGTCCTCGCGTCCGGGCACGACGTGCAGCAGTCCGTGTTCGACGATCATGCGGCGAGCCTCCCACAGGCTCTCTTCCGTTTCTCTGGTCACGGACCGCAATCGCGTCTACCTTCTGAGTGAGGGCGGGACTGCGGGACCCAGGGGGGCGTGGTGTCCGAACGGGAAGCGTCGAGCGTGCCGCGCAAGCGGGTCTGGGTGCAGAACGTCGCGGTGGGCGTCCGCGTGCTGCGGGCCCGGGTGGAGGTGGCCCGGGCGCAGGGCCTCGGCCCCGACCAGGCGGCCGCCGCCGACGGCGTCGACGTGCTGCTCGACCGGGCCGAGGCCGCCGCGTACCGGGTGGACCCGCGTCCCGGGCGGTGGTCCAACTGGTGGCGGGGCACGCTGTTCGAGGCCGCGTACCAGAACATGCACGCCGCCCGGGCGCAGGTCGTCGACGTGTACGACGAGGCGGAGCTGGCCGCCGAGATTCCCGGAGCCGTCGCCCGGTGCCACCAGACGATGCACCGCGACGACCCGCGACGGATCTCGGCCGCCGAGCTGACCAAGCTGCCCGTGGCGAGCCAGCGGGCGGTGCTGCGTCGCCTGATCGAGGACGGCTACGACTCCCTCGACCGGCAGCACGAGCGGGTGCGGAGCTTCCGGAACATCGTCCTGTTCTCGGCGATGGTCATCACGCTGCTGGTCACGGCCGCCTGCGTCGTGGTCTGGCTGAACCCGGAGTGGATGCCCCTGTGCTTCCCGCAGGACACCGCGAACGGGCAGGCTGCACTGAGCTGCCCCACCGGCGCCCCGGTGGACTCGCCGCAGAGACCCGACATCGTCGTCGTGGCGCTGCTCGGGCTGCTGGGGGGCGCGTTCGCCGCGGCCGTCTCCATCCGCAACCTGCGCGGCACCTCCACGCCGTACGACGTGCCTGTCGCGCTGGCGATGCTCAAGGTGCCCCTGGGCGCGTTCACCGCCATCGTGGGGCTCGTCGCCATCCGCGGTGACTTCGTCCCGGGCCTGTCGGCCCTGGACTCGCAGGAGCAGATCCTGGCCTACGCGCTGCTGCTCGGCTTCGCCCAGCAGGCGTTCACCCGGCTGCTCGACCGGCAGGCGCAGACGCTGCTCGACTCGCTGCCCGCCAAGGACGCGGTGACCGCGCCCGGCCCCGGGCCGGCGGAGACGACGGTGCCGCCGGCCCCCGCCGAGGCTGCGCCGTCGGACGGCCAGGCCCAGCCGCCGCCGCCTCCCGAGACGCTTCCGTCCGGGCCTCCGACGCCGGTGACCGCCGCGCCCTCCCCTGGGACCGGCGTGCCGGCGCAGGGCGGGGAGCCCACGCCCGACGGCGTGATCGGCTCGGTGGTCACCGCGGTCGCGCCGCCCGAGACCGAGACGGAGCCGGACTTCCTGCCGAACCCCGAGGGTGACGAGGGTGACCAGGAGCAGGACGACGATGAGCCCGTCCTCCCGGACGCACCGATGAGGGACCACACCTGATGCGCGACTTCGAGGCCGCCAAGGCGTTTGCCCTGAACCAGCACCTGCAACCGCGCCCCGGGGGCTGGTTCAACCAGTGCCAGAAGTTCTCCCGGCAGTGCGTGGGTGCCCCGCCGTTCGGGACCTCCGCGCGCAAGGCGTTCAACGCCATCCCGGCCGCGAACCGGCACACGTCCAGCCCCCCGCCGCCCGGGTCGATCGCGTACTACGGTCACGCCGACCGAGGCGCCGGCCACGCGGTGTTCGTCGTCGAGGGGGGCCGGGTCTGGTCCAACGACATCCTGCGCAGGGGCCGCATCGACCGGGTCGCCTGGGACATCTTCATCCCCAAGTGGCACCTGCCCTACCGCGGGTGGATCGACGCGTGCCCGTCCGGGCGGCTGCCGGTCGCGTCGGCACCGTCGGCACCGAGGCGGCTCGGCTACCGCCAGGGCAAGAAGGTCTTCCGGAGCAAGATGCGGTTCAAGCAGCCCGACTCGGACAGCGTCTGGAACCTCCAGGTGGCCTTGATCGCCAAGGGCTTCAAGTTCAGCGACGGGCCGAGCGGCTACTACGGCGGGCACACCCGGGCGATGTGCGCGGCGTTCCAGCGGCGGCAGGGCTGGTCCGGGTCCGACGCGGACGGCATCGCCGGGCCCGGCACCATCCGCCGGCTGGGCCTGGTGTGGGTCAACCGGTGACCCGGAGGGCCGCCCGGCGGTCGCCGGTCACGGCAGCCGGAGGTCGACCCTGACCGCGCAGTGGTCGCTCACGGGCAGGTGCAGGGCCTGTACGTCGTGGACCGCCGCCTCCTCGATCCCGTCGGCGAGCACGTGGTCGAACTGCACCCGCGGTCGGTACGACGGGTAGGTCGCGAGGCGGGCCAGCTGGGTCCACCGTGACGTCCAGCGCGGCAACGGGCCGGGCAGGTTGAAGTCGCCGAACATCAGCCGCGGTGCCGGCAGCCGGGCCGCCCAGCGCGTGAGCGCGCGCAGCTGCGCGACGTTCCACCCGGGCACGAACGACAGGTGCGCTGTCACCGCCGTGAGCGGGCCGCGAGGCCCCTCCACGACGGCCGCCACGGCCACCCGCGGCTCGTCGCGCACCGGCACCAGGCCGCGCCGCCCCGGCACCATCAGCGGCATCGGCACCGGCGCCGCGGGGAACCGGCGCACCCGCCAGGCCAGGACCGGCAGCCGTGACACCAGCGCCACGCCGTACGACGGTCCCGTCGTGGTCGCACCGTCGTCGACGGTGGACGCGACCGCGGCCGGGTCGCCGGGCGTGCCGTGCAGCGCCGGCACGAACCGCCAGTGCGGCGCACCGAGCGCCGCGGCCACCGCCGCGGTCTGGTCCTCCGAGCCGGAGCGCTGCTGCAGGCGGTCGACCTCCTGCAGGCCGAGCAGGTCCGCGTCGAGCTCACGAGCGGCCGCGACCAGCTCCTCGCGCTCGACCCTGCCGTGGGCGAGAGAGCGCCCGTGCAGCAGGTTGAACGTCGCGACGCGCAGCATCGGCGAGGGTGCGGACACCGCCCCGACGGTAGCGGAGCGAGTCTTGAATAGGGTGCGCCCCATGACCCCTGCGAACTCAGTCCGGGACGCCGTCAACCGCGGCGCCGACGACTTCCTCGCGCGGCTCGTCGAGTGGCTGCGCATCCCGTCGATCTCCGGCGACCCCGAGAACGCCCCCGACGTACGCCGGTCGGCCGAGTGGTTGGCCGAGGCGCTGCGCGCGACCGGCTTCCCCACGGTCGAGGTGTGGGAGACCGCCGGCCACCCGGCGGTGTTCGCCGAGTGGCCGAGCGACGACCCGCAGGCGCCGACCGTGCTGGTCTACGGCCATCACGACGTGCAGCCGGTCACCCCGCTCGACCTCTGGGAGCACCCGCCCTTCGAGCCGACCGTCGTGGGCGAGCGGCTGCACGCCCGGGGTGCGGCCGACGACAAGGGTCAGGTCTTCTTCCACACGCTCGGAGTGCGCGCGCACCTCGAGGCGTCCGGGCGGACCTCCCCGGCGGTCAACCTCAAGATGATCGTGGAGGGCGAGGAGGAGTCCGGCTCGCCGCACTTCGCGGTGCTGCTGCGCGAGCGTCGCGAGCGGCTCGCCTGCGACGCGATCGTGGTCTCCGACACCGGGATGTGGTCGCGCGAGACGCCGACCACCTGCACCGGCATGCGCGGGCTCACCGACGGTCAGGTCGACTTCCGCGGCCCGGCCGGCGACATCCACTCGGGCTCGTTCGGGGGCGCGGTGCCCAACCCCCTGACCGAGCTCGCGCGGGTGCTCGGCGGGTTGCACGACGAGGACGGGCGGGTGACGATCCCGGGCTTCTACGACGGCGTCGTCGAGCTGACCGAGACCGAGCGTGCGCTGTTCGCCAAGCTGCCCTACGACGAGGAGCGCTGGCTGGGCAACGCCCGGTCCCGCGCGACCCACGGCGAGCGAGGCTTCAGCACCCTCGAGCGGGTGTGGGCCCGGCCGACCGCCGAGCTCAACGGCATCTGGGGCGGCTACACCGGGGCCGGCCACAAGACGATCGTGCCCGCCGACGCGCACGCCAAGGTCTCGTTCCGCCTCGTCGCCGGACAGGACCCGCTCGACGTCCAGCGCAAGTTCCGGGCCTGGCTGGGGCAGCGGGTGCCCGCGGGCATCGAGTGGGACGTGACGTACTACGGCCAGGGCGTGCGCCCGTGCCTCACGCCGCTCGACCACCCCGCGTTGGAGGCGGTGACCCGCGCGATGGGACGCGCGTTCGAGACCGAGATCCTCTACACCCGCGAGGGCGGGTCGGGACCGGAGGCCGACTTGCAGGACATCCTGACGGCGCCGGTCGTGTTCCTCGGCGTGAGCCTTCCCGACGACGGCTGGCACGCGCCGAACGAGAAGGTCGAGATCGCGATGCTGCTCAAGGGTGCCGAGGCGGCGGCCTACCTGTGGGACGAGATGGCGACGGCCCTCCGGTGACGGCCGGCGAGGCGAGGTCCCGCGGCGCCGTCTCCTCGGCGCTGCCTGACCTGGCGCTCGCCCGGGCCACGGTCGACCGGGCGGCGCACCGGCGTACCGACGACGCATGGCTCGCCGCCGCGTGGGCCGACCCGCGCACCCGGGTGCTGCGGTTCGCCCACGGGCGGGCGGCGGTGACCGGCGGCGACCCGCCTGCCCTCGCCCTGGTCTCGCCCGCGGACGTCGGTGACGTGCCGCCGGAGCGCCGCTACTTCCTCGGCGAGGCCGACGGCGTCGCCTGGTTCGGCGCCGAGCTCGACGAGCCCGCGGACGGCTTCCAGGGGCTGCGCGAGGTAGGGCTGCTGCTGGGGGCCCGGGACGCCGGGCTGCTCGTCAACGTGGTCGCGCTCGCCAACTGGCACGCCACGCACCACCACTGCCCGCGCTGCGGGGCGCCGACCGTCTCGGCCGCCGGTGGCTACCTGCGCCGCTGCGAGGTCGACGGCAGCGAGCACTACCCGCGCACCGACCCCGCGGTCATCATGACCGTGGTCGACGCCGACGACCGGCTGCTGCTCGGCAGCCAGGCGGCCTGGCCGAGCGGGCGCTTCTCCACGCTGGCCGGCTTCGTCGAGCCGGGGGAGTCGCTGGAGGCGGCGGTACGCCGGGAGGTGGCCGAGGAGGTCGGCCTCACGGTCGGCGAGGTGCGCTACCTCGGCAGCCAGCCGTGGCCGTTCCCGTCGAGCCTGATGGTGGGCTTCCAGGCGCACGCGGAGAGCGTCGAGGTGTCGTTGCGCGACGGGGAGATCCAGGAGGCGCGGTGGTTCTCCCGGGACGAGCTGCTCGCGGCCGCGTCGACGGGCGACGTGCGGCTCTCGCCGCGGGTTTCCATCGCCCGGCGGCTGATCGAGCACTGGTACGGCGGGGTCCTGCCAGACCCGCCCGGCGCCTGGTAGCCCAACCCAGTCGGGCGGGTCAGGCGGCGAGCTTCTTCTTCACCTGGGCGAGGGTGGGGTTCGCGATCGCGGTGCCGTCCGGGAAGAACACGGTGGGCACCGTCTGGTTGCCGCCGTTGACCGACATGACCAGCTTCGCGGCCTGCGGGTCGTCCTCGATGTCGACCTCGACGTAGGCGATCCCCTCGCGGTCCATCTGCGCCTTCAGCCGGCGGCAGTATCCGCACCAGACCGTGCTGTACATCGTGACCGCGGTCGACACCGTGGGGTCCCCTTCTGCAGTTCGGCGGTTCCAGGACATTCTGCCCTTCGCAGGGACCCAACACGACCGGCTCCCCGGGTCTTCCCTGTCCGCGGCGGCTGGGACCATGGCGGGGTGAGCGCCGACGCCGACTGGGACCAGCAGCTGCTGGCGATGCTCGACCCCGAGCAACGGGCGGTGGCGACGGCCCTCACCGGGCCGGTCTGCGTCCTGGCGGGTGCCGGCACCGGCAAGACCCGGGCCATCACCGCCCGCATCGCCTACGGGGTGCACAGCGGGGTCTACGTGCCCCAGCGCGTGCTCGCGGTGACGTTCACCGCCCGGGCCGCGGGGGAGATGCGCACCCGCCTGCGCAACCTGGGTGTCAGCGGCGTCCAGGCCCGCACCTTCCACGCGGCGGCGCTGCGGCAGCTGCGCTACTTCTGGCCGCGCCACGTCGGGGGCGAGCTGCCGCGCCTGGTCGAGCACAAGGCGGGGCTGGTGGCCGAGGCGGCCGGCCGCCTGCGGCTGTCGACCGACCGGGCCGCGGTGCGCGACCTCGCCGCCGAGGTCGAGTGGGTCAAGGTCACCATGACCGACCGCGACGACTACGCGGAGGCCGCCGCCAAGGCCGGCCGGACCCCGCCGGCGGGCCTGGACGCCGCGACGGTCACGCGGCTGCTCTCGACGTACGAGCAGGTGAAGCGGGACCGCTCGGTCATCGACTTCGAGGACGTGCTGCTCTACACCGTGGCGCTGCTGGCCGAGCACCCCCAGGTGGCCGACACCGTGCGCGGCCAGTACCACCACCTGGTGGTCGACGAGTACCAGGACGTGAGCCCGCTCCAGCAGGCCCTGCTCGACCAGTGGCTCGGCGGTCGCGACGAGGTGTGCGTCGTCGGTGACCCCAACCAGACGATCTACACGTTCGCCGGTGCCACCCCGTCGTACCTGCTCGGCTTCGCCCGGCGCCACCCGGAGGCGGCGGTCATCCGGCTGGTGCGCGACTACCGCTCGACGCCGCAGGTCGTGGCCCTCGCCAACCGGCTGCTGCAGGGCTCGGCCGAGGCCCGCCGCACCCGGCTCGAGCTGGTCGCCCAGCGCCCGGCAGGCCCCGCGCCGGAGCTGCGCGAGCATGCCGACGAGACCGACGAGGCCGCGGCGGTTGCCCGTCACATCAAGCGGCTGATCAGCGACGGCGTGCGGGCCAGCGAGATCGCGGTCCTCTTCCGCACCAACGGACAGAGCGAGACCTACGAGCAGGCGCTTGCCGACGCCGGCGTGCCCTACGTGCTGCGCGGCGGCGAGCGGTTCTTCGAGCGGCCGGAGATCCGCGACGCCCGGCTGCTGCTGCGCGGGGCCGCCCGCGCGGCGGGGGCCGACGACCTGGCCTCGACCGTGCGGGGGGTGCTGAGCGGCAACGGCTGGACCGCCGCCCCGCCCGAGGGCGGCGGTGCGCTGCGCGAGCGCTGGGAGTCCCTCGCCGCGCTGGCCCGGCTGGCCGAGGACCTCGCGGCGTCGCGGCCGGAGGCGACGCTCGCCGACTTCGTCGCCGAGCTGGACGAGCGGGCCGCGGCCCAGCACGCGCCGACCGTCGAGGGTGTGACGCTCGCCTCGCTGCACGCCGCCAAGGGCCTGGAGTGGGACGCCGTCTTCATCGTGGGTGCCACCGACGGCATGATCCCCATCACCTACGCGGAGACCGCCGATGCGGTCGAGGAGGAGCGCCGGCTGCTCTACGTCGGCGTCACCCGGGCTCGCGAGCGGCTGGTCATCTCCTGGGCGCTGAGCCGCTCGCCGGGTGGTCGGGGCTCGCGCCGCCCGTCCCGCTTCCTCGACGGCCTGCACTCCCGGAGCCGGGCGGCGGGCCCCGCGGCGCCGAGGTCCGCCGGCCGCCGCAAGCAGCCGGCGACCTGCCGGGTCTGCGGCGCGACGCTGACGAGCCCGGTGGCCCGCAAGCTCGGCCGGTGCGAGGACTGTCCCTCCTCCTACGACGAGGCGCTGTTCGAGCGGCTGCGCGAGTGGCGCTCCGAGCAGGCCAAGGCGGCCAGCGTCCCGGCGTACGTCGTGTTCACCGACGCGACGCTCACGGCCATCGCCGAGGCGCGCCCGTCGACCGAGGCGCAGCTGCTCGCCGTGTCGGGGGTCGGGCGCAGCAAGCTGGAGCGGTACGGCGCCGACGTGCTGGACATCTGCGGCATGTCGGACGGCGGCAAGGACACGATTGTGTAATGACCGAAAAAAATGATTGCACCTGACGGGCGGGGCCCCTAATCTTCCCGACACCGGTCCTCGCGACCGGACACCTGCAACATCCCGCAGCGAGAGCAGAACAGGAGGTGGCCGCAATGAAGCACAACATCACGACTACGGCGTGTGCGCCGGCGGCTGCCTATGTTGCTGCCCGCGTGGCGGCCACGGGCGTGTGGACGATCAGCGGCCGGACGGCGCACCTCGCCCTCGGCACCGCGGAGTTCAAGGGGACCACTGTGTCCGCCCGCGCGCTGAAGGCCCGTCGCGACGCCGTAGCGGCCGCTGCCCAGCCGAACGCTCTGTTCCCGATCACCGATGTCGTCCTGATGGGCGGCGGTTCGGGGATCCGCACCTGGAGCCCACCGGTATAGGAGAACAACTCCTCGCCGGCACCTCCAGGCCGCGGAACCCGAAACCCGGGATCCGCGGCCTTTTCAGTTTTTCGCCCACCACAAGTGCCCGCCAACTGATCAACGAGGAGGTGACACCCGATGCAGCTCGCCGTGTTCGCCGAGGCGCTCAACAGCCTCGATGAGCTCGATGAAGAACTCCCGTGCCGGGTGAACGACCCGGAGCTGTTCTTCGCAGAGTCACCCGCTGACGTCGAGTACGCCAAGACGCTCTGCAGTGACTGTCCCGTCCGACTCGCCTGCCTCGCCGGAGCCATCGAGCGCCGCGAGCCGTGGGGTGTCTGGGGCGGCGAGTGGTTCGTCCAGGGAGTCGTCGTGCCGCGCAAGCGTCCGCGTGGCCGTCCCCGCAAGACCGAGGTCGCCGCGTGAGCGCGCCGGCCAAGCCAACCGTCATGAACGATGCAGTGAACAGGAGCCGTGAGATGCAACTCATGCATGAGGATCTGGCGCGTGCGCATCTATCGCACCGCCTCGAGGAGGCCGAGCACGAGCGTCGTGCCCTCCGTCTCGTCTCCGCCCGTCGGGCGGCTCGGCGAGCCGAGGAGACCGCGCTGCGTACCCGTCGCCTGCTCGCCCTCGCCGTCCGCGGGTGATCCGACGGCCGGCAGAGGACACCACCGGGCCCCGGCCCGCCCGACAACCCTGTCGGGCGGCCGGGGCCCCGTCATGTCCGCCACCTGATTCGGCAGCGATCATGCACGAACCGTCGGTGCGTCAAGCCGACCCGACCGACGGTTCGTGCATGATCGCTGCCTTGTGTGGGGGGGTGAACGGGGGAGGATCGCTGGTACGCCGGGAGGAGGCTCGCCGCATGCCCCAGAAGTCCAGGGTCGAGGTCGACGGTCGCAGGATCGTCCTGTCGAACCTCGACAAGGTGCTCTACCCGGGGACCGGGTTCACCAAGGGCGAGGTCATCGACTACTACGCACGGGTGGCCCCCGTGCTGCTTCCGCACCTGGCCGACCGGCCGGTGTCGTTCAAGCGGTACCCCGACGGCGTCGACGGCGAAGGGTTCTTCGCGAAGAACGCGCCCCGCGGCACGCCCGACTGGGTGCGCACCGTGCGCCTGCCCGCCCCGGGCAGCGGCATGGACCGGGAGACCCTCGACTACGTCGTGATCCAGGACCTGCCGACGCTGGTGTGGGCGGCGAACCTGGCGGCGCTGGAGCTGCACGTGCCGCAGTGGACGGTCGGCCCACGCGGCGGGGTACGGCAGCCGGACCTGCTCGTGCTCGACCTGGACCCGGGGGCGCCGGCGACGGTCGTCGAGTGCGCCCAGGTGGCCTGCATGCTCAGGGATCTCCTCGCCGACGACGGCCTGGAGGCCTACCCGAAGACCAGCGGGTCGAAGGGGATGCAGGTCTACGCGTCGGTGGCGGCGGCCTCGGAGGAGCACACCTCGGCGTACGCGCGGGACCTGGCCCAGCGCCTCGAGAGGCAGCACCCGGACCTCGTCGTCTCCCGGATGGCCAAGAACCTGCGTCCGGGCAAGGTGCTGGTCGACTGGAGCCAGAACAACGTCGCCAAGACGACGGTCGCGCCCTACTCGCTGCGGGCCCGACCCGAGCCGACGGTGTCCACCCCGGTGAGCTGGGACGAGGTCGAGGGGTGCCGGCGGCCCGGCGACCTCACGTTCCTCGCGGAGGATGTTCTCGAGCGCGTGGAGAAGGACGGCGACCTGTTCGAGCCGTTGCTGCACGAGGGACCCCACCTGCCATGACGCGCGGAAGCCGGCGGTCGTCCTGACCGCCGGCTTCCTCAGAATGCCGGTTGCCGAGTCACTCGCAGGCGGCTCTCGGTCGCTGTCGTGTGCGCGGACCCGAGGGTCCGGGCTGCTACGCGATGGTGGTCACGAGGAGGGCCCGGCACGGCGCGTCTCATGCCGACGAATCTCAGGGCCCGTGCTCGCGGACCGGGCTGTGCGACTTCTTCACCGTGCCTCCTCTCCTCGCGGAAATTCGGACATTTCGCACGGTACTCCTGCGCCCGCGGTGATCTCAAGAGGCCTTCCGGGGGATCGCCTACGGCTGTTCGGATGACCCCGGGTGACGCCGCGGCCCGGCGGTGGCAGGGTGCGGGGGACGCGACCGGGGAAGGGGCAGGTCATGGTGTCGTGCGCGATGTGCGGGGTGACGGCGGACGAGGTGCCGTTGACGTGGACGGCGTCGGTCGAGCGTGGCCGGATGCAGTACTACTGCGAGCGCTGCAGCCGCGACAACGTGCGCGCCATCGAGGGCCGGCTCGACCAGGAGTGGTTCTGACTAGTCGCCGGCCTCGCCGCGGTCTCTGGGCCGGGGCCGGGCCGACTTCTTGGCGGCGCGTTTGCGGGGCTGGCGGGGCGGCGCGAAGCCCGGCAGCCAGCGTCGCAGCTCGGCCTGCCACCGGCCCTTCGCCTCGAGCTGGCAGAGCACTCCCGTGGCCCCGGCGGTCACCCGGTAGATCAGCAGGTACTCCGGCGGCAGGTTGAGCTGGAGCCCGGTGCTGTACGCCGGGGACCGCGGGTCGGCCACCCGCACGGCCTGGCGGCGCAGCCAGCCGCGGCTGAACTGGAACGACGTGGCCCGGACCGGCTCCAGCGACGGCATCAGGTAGTCGAGCAGCCGCTGCGCGTCGATGTCGATGGTGGGCCGCACGAAGCCCTCCTTGCGCAGGCCGTCGAGGACCACGTCGGCGTGACCCTCCATCGCCTCGCGCAGCAGCCGCCCGATCGGCTCCGGCAGGCCGTCCGGCAGCCGGTTGACCGCGCCGAAGTCGAGCACCGCCAGCCGTCCGTCGTCGAGCAGCCGGAAGTTCCCCGGGTGCGGGTCGGCGTGCAGCAGACCGGCGCGCGACGGACCGGAGAAGAGGAACCGGGCGAGCAGCAGGCCCGCCCGGTTGCGCTGCGTGGCGGTGCCGCCGGCGATGATCCGCGAGAGCGGGGTGCCGTCCACCCACTCGGTGACGATCACCTGGTCGGCGGCGTGGACGACGTGCGGCACGAGGAGGTCCGGGTCGCCGTCGTACGCCGTGGCGAAGGCCGCCTGGTTGCGGCCCTCCTGCCGGTAGTCGAGCTCCTCCGCCACGCGGGCCTTCAGCTCGGCCACCAGCGGCTTGGCGTCGAGGCCGGGGACCAGCAGCCCGACCAGCCGGCTCATGCGGCCGATCTGGTTCAGGTCGGCGATCAGGGCCTCCCCGGCGCCGGGGTACTGCACCTTGACGGCGACCTCCCGCCCGTCGGCCCAGACCGCGCGGTGCACCTGGCCGATCGAGGCGGCCGCGGCGGGCCGGTCGTCGAACTCGCGGAACCGGTCCCGCCAGTCGTGCCCGAGCTGGCGGGCCAGCACCGCGTGGACGGTGCGGGCGGGCAGCGGCGGAGCGGCCTCCTGCAGCCGGGTGAGCGTGTCGCGGTAGGGCCCGGCCAGGTGCTCGGGCATCGCGGCCTCGAACACCGACATGGCCTGGCCGAACTTCATCGCCCCGCCCTTGAGCTCGCCGAGCACCCGGAACAGCTGCTCGGCGGTGCGTGCCTGCACCTCCGCCGCGACGACCTCGGCCGGCCGGCCACCGATACGCCGGCCGAGCCCGAGGGTGGCGCGACCGGCGTACCCGAGAGGCAGGCCCGCCAGCTTGGCCGTGCGGGTGACCGCGCGGCGCGGCAGGTCGCTCATGGTGGGCCATTGTCGCGCAACGATGATCGGGCCGAGCAGCCGCCGCCCGGGTACGGCCGGTCGCCCCGCCTCAGCCGCGCTCCCAGCCGCAGCCGCACAGCGGGTGCATCGACCACGACCTGCGCCGCACCCGGCCGTCGGCCTGGCCGATCTCCAGCGTGCCGTCGACGGTCGGCGGTGCCTCGGTCGTGTCCGGCCCGTCGCCGTCGGGCCCTGCGCGCCAGTCGAGCAGGGCGAGCACCTGCAGGGCGGTGTGCGCGGCGACCGCGGTGGCCAGCACGACGTCGCACGGCGTGGCCACGCGCGGGGCGGGCCCGGCGAGCTGCGCGCGGATGCTCGGCCACGCCGGGTCGCGGTCGGCGCGGTGCAGGTCGTGGCAGCGGTGGCACGACGACCGGCCGGGCAGCACGAGCGGGCCAACCACCCCGGTGCCCTCGCGCACCGTGGCGAACAGGTGCGGGACGCCGGCACGCAGCAACCGGTCGGGCAGCGCCGGGTCGAGCGGGCCGACCGGCGCCACGACCGCGACGTCGGGCGGCCGCGACCGGGGCAGTCGGGAGCGTACGGCGGGGGCCGCCCGGCGCGCGGCGGCCGCCGCGGCGTCCTGACGCCGGGCACCGACGTCACCGGGGGCCAGGCCCGCCGGGGCGGCATCGGTGAGCAGCGTGGGTGCCGGGTCGTCGGCGGCCACGGCGCCGACCCCCGCGGCGGCGAGCAGCGTCACCACCGAGGCGCCGACCCGCCCGGCGCCGTGCACCTCGACCACGCCGGCCCGGCGCCTGGCCAGCACCCCGACGCCGCCGTCGCTGCCGCGGCGCAGCGCGGACGCGGCCGCGAGGTCCGGGCCGAGCCGCTCCCGCTCCTGACGGTCGAGCGCGCCCAGCGGGCGCCGGTCGGCGGCCGCGTCGTCGAGCACCCCGGCCCGCGCGAGCAGGTCGATCAGCTCACCGGCCCGCCACGCCTCGACGCCGAGGTCGGCCGCCGTGGCCAGCACGCCCGGCAGGTCGCGGCTGCCGTCCAGGCTGTCGACGAGCCGGACGGCGCCCGCGTCGAGCCCGCCGATGACGACCGCGCGGTCCGGGTCGAGGCCGAGCTGCAGCGTCGTGGCGTCGCGCCAGACGCGGCGCAGGGCCGGCTTGAGCTGAGGTCGCACGGACGCTCCTCTTGAGGCTGCGGGCGGGCGCGGAGAGCAGCGGCCCGAGCCTCGCAGAGTCAGCCCGTGCGACCGGGGTCACCGTCCACAGGCGCGGCCTCCGGCCCGCAGAGGTCGACGGCGAGCGCGGCCAGCGCGCGGGCGGTCAACGCCACCTCGGCGAGCGGCACCGACTCGTCCGGCGCGTGGGCGAGCGCGGAGTCCCCGGGGCCGTACTGCACCGTCGGCACCCCGCCGAGCCCGGTCATCAGCCGCAGGTCGCTGCCGTACGGGCCCGCCCACCGCTGCTGGGACCCGCCGCCGACGGCGGCGTGCGCCGCGGCCACCCGGTCCGGGAGGTCGCTCGTCGCCGGCACCCGCCCGGAGGCGAACTGTCCGCCCCACCACTCCACCTCGACCGGGTGGGTGCGCAGCCACGGGTCGTCGGCGCACGCCTCGGCGACGGCCTCCTCCAGCGCGGCGCGGGCTGCGGCCACCGGCTCGTCGAGGGCGACGCCGAGCCGCCCCTCGGCCACCAGCAGGTCCGGCACGCTCGACGCCCAGTCGCCGGCCCGGACCCGACCCACCGACAGCGGGTAGGCGATCGGCCAGCGGGCGAGCAGCGGGTCGGGGTCGACGTTGCGGCGCTCCTCGAGCCGCTGCAGGGCAGCCCAGACGGGCAGGAACTTCTCCACCGCGCTCACGCCCTCGGTGCGCCGCGAGGCGTGCGTGGCCAGGCCGGGCACCCGCAGGCGGAAGGTCAGCGCACCCGCGTTGGCGGGCACCAGGTCGAGGCTGGTCGGCTCGGGGATGACGCACGCGTCGGCGCGCCAGCCGCGGTGCAGCAGCCCGAACGTGCCCAGCCCGCCGTCCTCCTCCCCGGCGACGCAGGCCACCAGCAGGTCGCCGCACAGGGGCACGCCGGCCCGGCGTACGGCCCGGACCGCGAACAGGGCCGCGACCAGCCCGGCCTTCATGTCGCAGGCGCCGCGGCCGTAGAGCGTGTCACCGGCGATCCGCCCGGAGAACGGGTCGGAGGTCGACCAGGCGTCGGGGTCCCCGACGGGGACCACGTCGACGTGGCCGTTGAGCATGAGCGAGCGACCGCCACCCGACCCGGGCAGCCGGCCGACCAGCCCCCACGCCTCGCTGCGCTCGACCTCCACGCCGGGGAAGTCCGGTGCGGCGTAGAGCTCGTCGAGCGGCAGCTGCCAGTGGTCGACGTCGAGCCCCTCGGCGGCCAGCTCGGCCGCGAGGCGTCCCTGGATCTCGTGCTCGGCGTCGCTGCCGCTGACGCTGGGGGTCGCGACCAGGCCGGCCAGCAGCGCAACCATCTCGGTGGCGCCGGCGTCGACCTCGTCCAGGACGCGAGCCTGCCAGTCAGTCATCCCGCGAGCGTAGACGCCGGAGGGGCGGCGCCACCGTGGTGGCGCCGCCCCTCCGGGACGTGCGGGGTCGGTCCGAGCTGCTGGTGCTCAGGCCTTGCCGAGGATGCGGTTCAGCTTGGTGCCGCACACCGGGCAGGTGCCCTGCGCCATGCGGCGACCCGACTCGCTGACCTTCACCTCACCGGTGAAGTCGCGCTTCTCCTTGCACTTCACGCAGTAGGCCTCTCCGGTGTAGCTCTCAGCCACAGGTCCTCCTCGTTCTCGGTCGACATCGGCGTCCAGCGGGGGATCGCCCGCCAGGACCTGTCGTCACCCTACGGCAGCCCCGGAGCGCAGCGTGGGAGGCGGGTCCTGAGCGTGGCTCACGCGTACGCCGAGCGTCGTCCGCGGGGCCGGTCGGCCGGGGTGTGACGGGGGCCACCCGACCCCCTTCGCTAGCCTCGGGCGCCATGGACGAGCGGCCGTACGGCGACCTCAGCGACCTGCGCGACCTGCGGGCCAGCCGGCGCGACGACGGGGTCGTCGTGGTCACGCTCGACCAGCCGGAGCGCCGCAACGCGATGTCGGCGGACATGACGACGTCGTGGGGGCGGGTGATGGCCGCGCTGCGCACCGACCGCTCCGTGCGGGCGGTCCTCGTCACCGGCGAGGGGAGCGCGTTCTGCGCGGGCGGCGACGTGTCCTGGATCGGTGCCGAGCCGGACGCCTCGGTCGACCAGCTGCGCGACCGGATGATGGCGTTCTACCGCACCTGGCTCTCCGTCCGGGACCTCGAGGTCCCCACCATCGCGGCGGTCAACGGGGCCGCGATCGGCGCCGGCCTGGCCGTGGCGCTGGCCTGCGACCTGCGCTACGCGGCGGAGGACGCCCGGCTCGGCATGCCGTTCACGACGCTCGGCATGCACCCGGGGATGGCGTCCACCTGGCTGGTGCCCGAGGTGGCGGGGATGGCCGTCGCGCGGGAGATGCTGCTCACCGGGCGGATCGTCACGGGCGCAGAGGCTGCCGCCATGGGGCTGGTGAACCGCGCGTTCCCCGGGCAGGGGCTGCGCGACGCGGCGTTGGCGGTGGCCGCGTCGGTGGCGGCGACCGCGCCGGTCGCCGCGCGGCTCACCAAGCAGGCGCTCGCCGGAACCGGGCACGCGTCCTTCGACGCGGCGCTGAAGTGGGAGGCCCTCGCCCAGCCCGTGACCCTCGCGACCGAGGACCTGCAGGAGGGCCTGCGGGCGCAGCGGGAACGCCGCGCGCCGCGGTTCACCGGTCGCTGAGCCGGGCGGTCTGCCGGCGGAAGAGCCCCGCCCAGAGGAACGCCTCGCCGAACAGCTCGGAGTCGGGGGGCATCTGACGCATCCGGCGCAGCTCGACCTCGGTCAGCCACCCGAAGGTGCTGCGCAGGTCGGCGTCGGTGTAGGCGAGGCCGCCCGACAGCCGCCCGGCGCGGTAGAAGCTGTCGTCGGGGTCTTCGGACCCCATCGCGCCCGCTGCGAAGCACGCCAGGCCGAACGCCCCGCCCGGCGCGAGCGTCCGCTCGAGCAGCGACCGGTAGCTGATGCGCCGGTGCGGTGGCAGGTGGTGGAAGCAGCCGGAGTCGTACACGAGGTCGTACGCCGGCTCCGAGACGTCCCAGTCGAAGATGCTCGCCCGGACGAAGTCGACCTCGACTCCCGCCTCATCGGCGCGCTCGCGACCCCAGTCCAACGCGGCGGGCGACAGGTCCAGCGCGTCGACGCGGTAGCCCTGTTGGGCCAGCCAGACCGCGTTGCGGCCGGGACCGCAGCCGAGGTCGAGAGCCCGGCCACCCGCGGGCGCCCGCAGCCGGCCCTCGTGGTGCCAGGTCACCAACGACTCGTCCGGCACCGGCCGGAAGAACGGGACGCCACGGCTGCGGTCGTCGTAGAAGCCGTCCCACCATCGTGCGCCCCGGTCGGTCCAGCGGTCGGCCTCCGATTCGAACATCGAGTCGAGCAGGCGGAGGACATCCTCGACGGTCTGGATGCTGCGGGTCACGGGCCGGCTTCCTCTCAGGGGGCGTCCGGACATCCTCCCTCGCAGGCGGCGCCCGGGCATCACGAAGCCCCCGGAGGCGGCCGGCCGGATCACTCGCCTTCCCCTTGCGAGCGTGCCGGCCGGTGTCCCGGGGGCTTCGTCGCGCGAACGCTAGGAGCCCGCGGCGGGCTCGTCAACGCTGCGGCACGGTGCCCTGTGGAGTGCGTTGTGGAGGGGATGGGGACGCCGCGGGGTGTCGCTGTGGAGGAGCGGTTCACGTACCTGTGGAAAAGCTTGGGGATGGTTGCGAAACCCCTTGCTGACCTGCGGCGATGCGATCCACCGGCTGTGGAGGGAAGAAAGTCTGTAGTTTCTGGGCATGCCCGAGCAGCCCGTCGAGGGCGACGCCGCCGCCGTGGAGGTGCGCCGAAGCGCCCGCCGTCGCCGGACCGTGTCCGCCTACCGCGACGGCGACCGCACGGTGGTGCTCATCCCGGCCCGCATGACGCGCTCCGAGGAGCGGCACTGGGTCGAGGTCATGCTCGAGCGGCTGGCGAAGCAGGACCGCCGCCGCCGGCCCGGGGACGGCGAGCTGATGGCGCGGGCCCGCGAGCTCTCCCGGCGCTACCTCGGCGGGCGGGCGCAGCCGGCCAGCGTGCGGTGGGTGTCCAACCAGGGCAGCCGATGGGGGTCGTGCACACCGGCCGACGGCACGATCCGGCTCTCGACGCGGCTGCAGGGCATGCCCGGCTGGGTGGTCGACTACGTCCTCGTGCACGAGCTGGCCCACCTGATCGTCCCGGGGCACGGGCCGCGGTTCTGGGCCGAGGTCGAGGGCTACCCCCGCCACGAGCGGGCCCGCGGCTACCTCGAGGGCGCCGCCGCGGCCGCAGGGCTGCAGATGGACGACGAGGTCGACGGTGCCGGCCCCGAGGACGGCGCGTGACCAGGCGCCTCGTCGCCGTCCTCGCACCGCCGCCCGTCCCGGGCTTCCCCTCGGCCGGTCTGCGCGCCGCGATGGTCGAGGACGGGTACGAGACGGTGGCCGCCCTCGAGCTCGTCGAGCCGGTGCTGGCACTCGGGGCGGACCCTGCGGACGACGACCTGCAGGGCGTGGTCTGGCCGGGCACGCCGGTGCTGCGGCTGCCGGAGCGCACCGTGACGGCCGCCCTCGCCGGGCTGGCCGCCCTCGGGGCCGACGAGGCGACGGTGGTCGCCGGCGACGTGCCCGACCTGCCCGGCCTGCTCATCGGAAAGCTGCACCGCGGCCTCGGCTCGGCCGAGGTGGCGGTCCTGCCCGCGGCGGACGGGGGGCTGGTGGCGCTGGCCACCCGCTGCCCCGTGCCGGACTGGGTGCGGTCCGCGGCCGTCGACCTCGACAGCCGCGACGCGCTCGAGCTGCTGCGAGCGGCCGCGCCCCGGCGTACGGCCGTGTCGGTCGGGCCGGGCTGGCACCGGGTGCGCGTGCCCTCGGACGTCGCCTCGCTCGACCCCGGCCTCGAGGGCTGGGATCTCACCCGGCAGCAGCTGGGTCGCGGCTGACCGCCCCCGCGGGCGTGCCCCGGGGGTGCCGGGTGCAGGTGCGGTACGTCCGTTAGTCACATGCAGCCATTGCTGCCGGGCGGCCGCTGGCTTACCACAGAGTCAGCGCATGTTCAGGTTCGGTCAGCACAGCGTCAGGTCGACGGCGCAAGGGCTCGAGGGGAAAGCGGTCATCAGCGGTCCCGGCTGACGGGGGAGGGGGTTCGCCGGGCGCGCCGGGCACGACGTCGTGTGCACTGCCGCAGACGTCCAGACAGTCCACAGATGGGATCTCCCGTCGGCGACCCGGACGTCTGCTCAGCCATTGGGAGAGGTGGGGACCGATGGGTTGGCTGTCACGTGGGGCCGTGCACTTCCGTGTCCTGGTGCTCGCCGTCGCCGCCGGCCTGCTGGGCCTGGGCTTCGTCCAGCTGCGCAGCGCACCGGTCGACGTGCTCCCCGAGTTCACCCCCCCGTACGCGGAGATCCAGACCGAGGCGCTGGGCCTGTCCGCGAACGAGGTCGAGCAGCTGATCACCGTGCCGCTCGAGGCGGACCTGCTGAACGGTGTGGAGGGTGTCCAGGTCCTCCGCTCGAAGTCGATCCCGGGTCTGTCGTCGATCGTCCTGGTCTTCGCGCCCGGCAGCGATATCTACCGCGAGCGTCAGCTCGTGGAGGAACGGCTCACCCAGGCCCACGCGCTGCCCAACGTGTCGAAGCCTCCGACGCTGCTCAACCCCCTGTCCTCCTCCAACCGCGTCCTCATGATCGCGCTGTCCTCGGACAAGCTCTCGGGCATCGAGCAGTCCGTGATCGCGCGGTGGACCCTGCGGCCCCGCCTGATGGGTGTGCCCGGTGTGGCCAATGTCGCGGTGTGGGGCATGCGCGACCAGCAGCTGCAGGTCCAGGTCGACCCCGCACGCCTGCGCGACCGAGGCGTGACGCTCAACCAGGTCATCCGGTCCGCCGGCAACGCGCAGGTGGTCTCACCGTTGACCTTCCTCGAGGCGTCGACGCCCGGCACCGGCGGCTTCATCGAGAGCCCCCAGCAGCGGCTGCAGGTGCGGCACCTGATCGAGAAGATCGCCGACCCGGAGGAGCTGGGCAAGGTCCCGGTGGAGGGCACGGGTGGACGGCTGCGGCTGGCGGACGTCTCGACCATCGTCGTCGACCACCAGCCGCTGATCGGGGACGCGGTCGTGAACGGGGGTCCCGGGCTCCTGCTGGTCGTGGAGAAGTTCCCCGGTGCCGGCACCCTCGAGGTGACGAAGGGAGTCGAGGACGCGCTCGAGGCCCTGCGTCCGGGGCTGTCCGGGATCCAGACCGACACGTCGATCTTCCGGCCCGCGGCCTACCTCGAGGACGCGCTGGGCAACCTGGGCTGGGCGGTCGGTGCCGGCCTCCTGCTCATGCTGCTGGCCGTCGCAGCACTCATGCGCTGGCGAGCGATGGTGGTCGCTCTGGTGACGGTGCCGCTGTCGCTCGTGGTGGCGGCCCTCGTGCTGGCCGCGTTGGGGCAGAGCTTCAACGCCCTCCTGCTGGCTGGACTCGCGGCGGCCGTCGCGGTCGTCGTCGACGAGGCCGTGACCCCGGCGGACAGCATCATGCGCCGGCTCCGACAGCTCCCGGTCGACGGCGGGGACGGCGGGCGCCTGTCGCGCGACGCGGCGATCCTCGCGGCCTCACGGGAGGTCCGGACGCCGTTGGTCTACGCGACGGTCATCGCCCTGCTGGCCGTCGTGCCGGTGGCGGTGCTCGGCGGCCGGCCCGGGGACTTCTTTGCGCCGACGGCGTTGGCGTACGCCGTGGCCGTGATCGCCGCGATGCTTGTCGCAGCGACCGTCACCCCGGCGCTGTCGACGTTCCTCTTCGCCCGGTGGCGACAGCCCGGCGCCGGGGCAGCGGCGACGAGCTGGACGAGTCGCGCACGCAGCGGCTACACGGCCGCGCTGGGACGTTTCAGCAGCAGGCTGCTCCTTCCGCTGACGGCCGTGGGCGCCTGCCTCGTCATCGGGCTGGTGCCCCTGCTGTGGCTGCACGGCTCGCTGATCCCCACGTTCAAGGACCAGGCCGTGCTCGTCCGGCTCGAGGCCCAGCCCGGCACGTCCGACCCGCGGATGTCGGAGGTCGCCAGCGAGGTCGGCCAGCGACTCGAGGCCATCCCGGGCGTCGGCGGTGTGGCCGCCACGATCGGGCGTGCCGTCACCGGCGACCGCGTCAGCGACGTCAGCTCGAGCGACATCTGGGTCAGCATCGACCCCGGCAGCGACCATGACGCCACGCTGGCGGCGATCAGGGATGCCGTCCGCGAGACGTCCGGACTGCAGCACGAGGTGGTGACCTACTCGGCGCAGAAGGTTCGTGATGTCGGCGCTGTGCGCAACGGCGACAACCAGGTGACCGGCAACCGCCTGGACCTGCTCACCGGCTCGGACAAGCCCCTCGTGGTCCGCCTGTTCGGCCAGGACTATGCCGAGCTGCAGCGCCAGGCGGCACGGGTCGAGAAGGTCATGAGGGAGGTCGACGGCGTCGTCGACCCCAAGGTGGAGCTCCCGCCGATGCAGCCGACGGTCGAGATCGAGGTCGACCTCGACAAGGCCCAGGCTGTCGGCATCACCCCGGGAGAGGTCCGGCGTGCCGAGGCGACCCTGCTGCAGGGCATCCAGGTCGGCAGCATCTTCCAGGAGCAGAAGGTCTTCGACGTCGTAGTCCAGGGCGCGGCGAGCACCCGAGCCAGCGTCGACGACATCCGTAACCTTCTCCTCGACCGCCCGGGTGGAGATCACGTGAGGCTGGGCGACGTCGCGGACGTCCGCGTGGTGGCGGTCCCCGCGGTCATCGACCGCGATGCCGTCTCCCGGCGGCTCGACGTGGTCGCGGACGTCAGCGGCCGCAGTGTCGGCGCCGTGGCCGCCGACATCGAGGGCCGCGTCGCGCAGCTGAGCTTCCCGATGGAGTACCACGCCGAGGTGTTGCAGGAGAGCACCGGCCAGGAGATCGGCACGGGCCGGGTCATCGGCTTCGCCGTCGGCGCCGTCGTCGCCGCGTTCCTCCTGCTGCAGGCGGCCTTCCGCAGCTGGCGGCTGGCGGCCCTCGTGTCCGCGCTGCTGCCGGTCTCCCTTGCGGGGGGAGTGGTGGCCGTGGCGCTCCAGGGCGGCTCGTTCACCCTGGGCTCGGCCCTCGGGCTGCTGGCCGTGCTGGCCTTGACGGTGCGCACGAACATCCTGCTGGTGGCCGGCCACCGGTCGCTGGAGCGGGCCGGGGAGGGTCCGGGGAGGGCGGTCACGGTGACGCACGCCGCCGGCGAGCGGTTCCTGCCGGTCATCACGTCGACCGTCGCGCTGGCGCTGCTGGTCTCGCCGGCCGTCCTCCTCGGCTCCCGCGCCGGGCTGGAGATCGTGCACTCCATGTCGGTCGTGCTCCTCGGTGGCCTGGCCACGTCCCTGCTGGTCACGCTGTTCGCCCTGCCGGCCCTGTACCTGCACGTCCGGCCCGGCGCACCTGCTGACGACTTCGACGGTCAGGCCGAGCCGCGTGGGCCTGACTGGGCACGGGCCGGGGACGGGCGCATGGACGGCGACGGCATGCCGCGCCAGCGGGCGGTCCCGGTCGACGTCGAGGACGAGAAGTCGATCCCATGAGCAGGCGACGCCGATCCGAGGCGCCGGGGCGGCCGGCGGTGCCGCGGCGGTCCCTCCTGACCGGCGGGGTGCTCCTCTCCCTCGGAGCGCTCCTGACCGGCTGCACGGAGGTCGAGGCCACCACGGAGGAGGGCTACTCGCCGGCGAAGGTCGAGGAGATCAAGGGCTCCGAGGTGAAGCGCGTGACCTTCACCGCGGACGGCGCCGAGCAGGTCGGCCTGCAGACCGTGCGGGCGACGCAACGCGCTGGGCAGGCAGTGGTGCCGTACACGGCGCTCATCTACTCCCCGGACGGCGGGACGTGGGTCTACACGACTCCCCAGCCGCTGACCTTCGTACGAAAGGCCGTGGTCGTCGACCGGATCGACGGCGACCAGGTGCTGCTCTCCGGCGGCCTGAGCCCCGGCGCCCCCGTGGTGACCGTCGGGGCGGCGGAGGTGTACGGAGCCGAGCTGGACATCGCGGGTCACTGACGAGGCCGAGGGGAGCGCGCTGATGCGGCACATCGTGGCGAACAGCCTCCGGTTCAGGTGGCTCGTGGTCTTCGCGGCCGTGGCGCTGATGGCGCTTGGCTTCGCCAACATCCCCAACACGAAGGTCGACGTCTTCCCGGAGTTCGCCCCGCCGAGGGTGGAGATCCAGACCATCGCCCTCGGCAACTCCTCGAACGAGGTCGAGGAGCTCATCACCGTGCCCATCGAGGACCAGCTGAACGGGATCGAGGGACTCGCCGAGATGCGCTCGAAGTCGGTGGCGCAGCTCTCGTCGATCGTGCTCATCTTCGACCGGGGGACCAACGAGCTGCGCGCCCGCCAGCTGGTGGCCGAGCGGATCTCGCAGATCACGGCGACCCTGCCGACCTGGGCCAGCCCGCCCTTCATGATGCCGGCGCTCTCCTCGACCAGCCGGATCATGAAGATCGGGCTGTCGTCGGACGACGTGAACCTGATCGACATGTCCACGATCGCCTACTGGAAGATCAGAGCACGGCTGCTGCGGGTCCCCGGGGTGGCGCAGGTGGCGATCTGGGGCGAGCGGCTGCCGCAGCGGCACGTGCAGGTCGACCCGGCCAAGCTCGCGAAGTACGACGTCTCCCTCCAGCGGGTGATGGACGTGTCCGCGGACGCCCTCGACGCGGGCCTCCTCAAGTACTCCGACGGCGCGGTCGTCGGCACCGGCGGGTTCGTGGAGGTCGGAGACCAGCGGTTCAACATCCAGAACGTCCAGCCCATCACCGGGCCCGAGCAGCTCGGCGCCGTCCCGGTGATCCAGCGCAACGGGAAGACGCTGCGGCTCGCGGACCTGGGCCAGGTCATCGTGGACCCGGGGCCCCTCTGGGGCGATGCGGTGATCAACGACGGCCCCGGCCTGATGCTGGTGGTCCAGAAGTTCCGCGGCGCGAACACCTTGGAGGTGACGCGCGGCGTCGAGAAGGCGATGGACGAGCTCGAGCCGGGGCTGCCGGGCATCGCGGTCGACACGACGATCTTCCGCCCGGCCACGTTCATCGAGCAGTCGATCCACAACCTCACCAGGGCGATGTACATCGGCATCCTGCTGGTGATCCTGATCATCATCGCCTTCCTCTTCGAGTGGAGGACGGCGTTCATCAGCCTGCTCGCGATCCCGCTGTCGCTCGTCTCCGCCCTGCTCGTGCTGGACCTACGCGGAGCCACGGTCAACGTCATGGTCCTGGCAGGGCTCGTCGTCGCCATCGGTGTCGTCGTCGACGACGCGATCATCGACGTGGAGAACATCGTCCGACGACTTCGACAAGCGCGGGCCGAAGGCCGGCACGTCTCGACGTTCTCGGTCGTGCTCGACGCCTCCGTGGAGGTGCGGACCGCGATCACGTACGCCACGGTCATCAACGTCCTGGCGGTCGTGCCCGTGCTGTTCCTCGAGGGCCTGTCCGGGTCGTTCTTCCAACCCCTCGTGCTGTCCTACGCGCTGGCCGTCCTGGTGTCGATGGTGGTGGCGCTGACGCTCACGCCGGCCCTGTGCCTGCTGATGCTCTCCCGGGGACGGCTCGGGCACCGCGACTCGCCACTGCTGAGGGTGCTCAAGCGTGGCTACCGGGCAGCGCTCTCCCCGCTGCTCCGCCGGCCGCAACCGGCGGCGGCGGCAGCGCTGTCGCTGGCCGTTGCCGGCGCCCTCGCCTTCCCGACGCTGGGCACTCAGCTGTTGCCCGACTTCAAGGAGCGCGACTTCCTGATGCACTGGCTGACCCAGCCGGGGACCTCAGCGCCTGAGGAGACCCGCGTCTCGGTCGCCGCCTGCAAGGACCTGCGGGAGATCCCGGGGGTGCGCAACTGCGGGTCCCACATCGGGCAGGCGCTGCTCGCGGACGAGGTGTACGGCGTCGACTTCGGTGAGAACTGGATCAGCGTCTCACCCGACGTCGACTACGACGCGACGCTGTCCTCGGTGCAGGACACGGTCGACGCCTACCCCGGCCTCTACCGCGACGTCCAGACCTACCTGCGGGAGCGGATCAAGGAGGTCCTGACCGGTACCAGCGAGTCGATCGTCGTGCGGATCTACGGGCCGGACCTCAACGTGCTGCGCGACAAGGCCAAGGAGATCGAGAAGCGGCTCGCGGGGGTGGACGGTGTGGTCGAGGTCCACGCGTCGCACCAGACGGACCTGCCGCACATCATCGTCGAGCCGGACCTCGCCGCCGCGCGCAGCCACGGGCTCACGCCGGGGGACATCCGTCGGCAGGTGTCGACCCTGGTCGCGAGCGAGGAGGTCAGCGACATCTTCGCCGGTGGACGGGCGTACGACGTGCACGTGACCGCGATCCCCTCGGCCAGGGACAGCCTCACCGACGTCGGGAACCTGCCGCTCGACACCCCCGGAGGCGGCCGGGTCCTGCTGAGCGAGGTCGCCGACATCCACGTCGGCCCGACGCCCAACGCGGTCGAGCGTGACCGGCAGTCCCGCAGGATCGACGTCGGCGCGAACGTGGAGGGGCGAGACCTCGGCTCGGTCGTGGACGCGGTCAACGACCGTCTCGAAGGAGTGAGCTTCCCGGTCGGCTACCACGCGGAGGTTCTCGGCGAGTCCACCGAGCTGAACGCTGCGCAGCAGCGGCTCCTCCTGTTCGGGGCCATCGCGCTGCTCGCGATCCTGCTGGTCCTGCAGGCAGCGTTCCGCAGCTTCCGCCTCGCTCTGCTGACCTTCCTGCTGCTGCCGACGGCCCTGGTCGGCGGGGTGCTGGCGGTCTGGCTGGGCAACGGCATCCTCTCGCTCGGCTCGCTGGTGGGCTTCCTGGCTGTGTTCGGCATCGCAGCCCGCAACGGGATCCTCATGATCAGCCACTTCCAGCACCTCGAGCGCGAGGAGGGTCAGGCGTTCGGCCCGGAGCTCGTCCTGCGTGGCGCCTCCGAGCGTCTGGCGCCGATCCTCATGACCGCCTTGGCGACCGGCCTCGCGCTGGTGCCGCTGGCGGTCGCCGGCAGCATCCCCGGCCACGAGATCGAGCACCCCATGGCCATCGTGATCCTCGGTGGCCTGACCACCGCGACGCTGCTGAACCTGTTCGTCCTGCCGTCGCTGTACCTGCGGTTCGGGAGGTCGAAGCGATCGAGGACAGCGTGACGAGGATTGGCCGCCGGGTCAGCCCAGCGTCTGCCCGTAGACCTCGACCTCGACGACGTCGTAGATCTTGTCGGTGTGCTTGAGCTGGCAGTCCAGGTCGGCGAGGGACGCGGCGATCTCCTCCTGCTGGAGCTTCTTGAGCTCCGCGGCCCGCTCGCCGGTCAGCTCGGTGGGCGCGTCACCGTCCAGGAGCTCGTCGAGCCGGTCCTGGAAGTCCTCGATGATCTCGTCCTGGTCCTCGAGGTAGTCGTAGCCCGCGGCCCGCATGCACTTCGACCAGGCCGCCCTCGCCTTCACGATCCTCGGGTCGTTGTCCACCAGGACGTCCTTGGGGTTCACGTAGGTGCCCTTGAGCTGCTCGGGCGTGAACACCGCGGCGACCGCCTTGCGGGTGCACCCACCGGTCTCGGAGAAGTCCTCCTCGTCCAGGGTGAACACGAAGTCCCTGTTCGGGTCGTCCCCGAACAGGGTCCGGTTGTACGCCTCCTGGTCCGCCTCCGACAGGCCCTTGAAGATCCGCAGGTTCTGGGGCCCCAGGCCGGTGTCGCGCACCGGGTTGTCGAACCGGGTGGTGACAGCGAGCCCCCACTTCTCCTTGTACTCCCTGCGGGTGTAGCCAGGGTCCTGCCGGACCCGCGCCTGCGCGGCCTCCACCGTCCGGACGTCGACCGGCACGTACTCGAAGCCGGCCTCCCGCATGCACTCCGCGATCAGGGCCTGGGTCTTCTCGACGTGCTGGGCGAACTCCTCCTCGGTGAGGCCGAACTCCTTGATGCCCGGCAGCTTGCCGCCCGTCCCGGTGCCGCTCGGTGACGGCTTGGCGGACTTGGACGCCGCGGCGGCCTCCGATGACTTCGAGTCGCCTCCACCGCACCCGGTGACCAGCATGGCGCCGGTGACCAGGAGGACCAGTGCGCCGGCACCGCGGCGCGTCCGCAGCGCGTGGCCTAAGGCTGTCGATGTCGGTGTCCTTTGCACGCCCTCACCTCGCCCCGGGTCCGCGTGAGTGTGCTCTCGAGGGAAGCACAACGTCGCTGAACGCCACCTGACAGAAAGGCCGCGGTTGTTCAGGTTCCTGTCAGGACCGATCTGCCACGCTGCGAGCACGGGTCATCGCGGGAGGCTGATGCACGATGAGACGGCGGACCCTGGCGCTGTTGCTGCTCGCCGTCGTCGTCGTGTCGTCCGCGGTCACCTGGTTCGCCAGCTCTCAGATCCGTTCCCCGGCGGAGGCCGCCGCCCGCACGGCTCCGCCCGCGGCGTCGCCGATCCTCGTGCCGGTGGAGAAGCGGGTGCTGGCGACCAAGATCGTCAGTCGGGGCACCGGACACTACGGGCATCCCCGGGAGCTCTCGCTCGTCCGCTCCGCCTTGAAGGACGGACCACGGGTCATCACCAGCCTGCCTCGGGTGGGCTCAGTCGCGACCGAGGGCGCAGTCCTGCTCACCGTCTCGGGCCGCCCGACCTTCCTGCTCGACGGCGCCCAGCCCGCCTACCGCGACCTCGGTCCCGGGATGTCCGGCAGGGACGTCCGACAGCTGGAGCAGGCGCTCGCCCGCCTGGGGCTCGACCCCGGGCGGGTCGACGGCTCGTACGACGGGGCGACCGAGGCCGCGGTCAGGCGGCTCTACCGCCGGCACGACGTCAGCCCGGTCGTGGCCACCGACGCCCAGCTGGCCGCGGTCCGGTCCACCGAGGCCGAGCTCGTCAGCGGCGGGCGCGCGCGCGGCGGCGTCCAGCTCCCCGCGGACGAGCTCGTGTTCGTCCCGGCCACGCCGTTGCGGATCAGCAAGGTGGTCGCGAAGCTCGGCGCCCAGCCGGAGGGCGCGCTGGTCACGGTCACCAACTCGATCGTCGCGGTCAACGGGGCGATCCCGGTGGAGCAGGCAGGCCTCGTCAAGGCCGGAGCCGACGTCGTCATCGACGAGCCCGCCCTCGGCATCAAGGCCAACGGCCAGATCAGCCGCGTCGCCACCCAGCCGGGGACCGACGGGGCGGACGGGTTCCACGTGTTCTTCGAGGTTCTCGTCCAGGACCCACCGCCTGCCCTCGTCGGCGCCTCCGTGCGACTGACCGTGCCGATCAAGTCGACCGGGGAGGCGACGCTCGCGGTGCCGGTCGCTGCCCTGTCCCTCGGCCCCGACGGGAAGTCCCGGGTGCAGCGCTCCGCCGACGGCAAGCTCGACTTCGTCGTGGTGGAGCCGGGCCTGTCCGCCGACGGCTTCGTGGCCGTGACGCCCGAGCGGGACGACCTCGCGGCCGGTGACCTCGTGGTCGTGGGCTTCGGGAAGAAGGTTGCGGGCAGTGGCTGACGTCGCGACCCCCATGGTCCGGCTCGAGGGCGTGGGCCGTCGCTACGGCACGGTCGCTCCGGTGGTGGCGCTGCGATCCATCGACCTCGAGGTGAACGCCGGCCAGTGGGTCGCGGTCGTCGGGGCGTCCGGCTCGGGTAAGTCGACGCTGCTGAACATCGTCGGCTGCCTCGACCGGCAGACCAGCGGCTCCTACCGACTCACCGGACTCGACGTGTCCACCCTTACCGACCGGCAGCGGGCGGGACTGCGCAGTCGCTTCTTCGGCTTCGTCTTCCAGTCCTTCCACCTGCTCGCCCACCGGACGGTCGTCGAGAACGTGATGCTGGCGGAGGTCTACGGGCGTCGGCCGCGCGCGGGCCGGGCGGACCGGGCGCGCGCGGCCCTCCAGGCCGTGGGTCTCGACGGTCGCGGCGACTTCCTGCCCACCAGGCTGTCCGGGGGAGAGCGTCAGCGCGTCGCCATCGCTCGAGCGCTCGTCAACGGGCCACAGCTGCTGCTCTGTGACGAGCCCACCGGCAACCTGGACTCGGTCACCACCAAGGGCGTGCTGCAGCTGCTCGGCCAGCTGCACGCCGACGGGCTCACGATCGTCATGATCACTCACGACGCCGGCGTCGCCGAGCGGGCCGAGCGGCAGCTGCGCATCGTCGACGGTCAGATCGCAGGCGAGCGGTGACCGCGACGGACCTCGTCCGGCCCTCGGCCACGGCTGACATCCGCCCGTCGGGCATGTGGGTGCGGGACCTGCTCAGCGAAGCCGTCGCCGGGCTGTTCGCCCGCCCGGTCCGCACCGCTCTGACGGTCCTCGGGACCGTGATCGGCCTGGCCGCGCTGGTCGCCACCCTCGGTCTGTCGCGGACCGCGGGCAACCAGATCATCGCCCGTTTCGACGAGCTGCGTGCCACCGAGATCACGGTCAGCTCCAAGGCGGCGGCGTCGGGGGCGCCCAGCAACGATCTCCCGTGGGACGCGCCGCAGCGGCTGCAACGCCTCAACGGTGTCGTGGCCGCCGGCAACCTGAGCGAGATCGACGTCGGTGAGGCGCTCGTGAGCTCGTCGCCGATGCGCGACCCGCAACGTAGGACCGACTTCAAGCTGGCCGTGGAAGCCGTCTCGCCGGACCTGTTCGCTGCGGTGCGGGCCAGTCTGCTGACCGGTCGGCTCCCCGACGGCGGCCACGAGCAGCGGCGGGACCGGGTGGCGGTGCTCGGCCGGAACGCCGCGGAACAGCTCGGCATCACAAGGGTGGACGGGCTCCCGGGGATCCGCGTCGGCGACGAGGTCTTCAGCGTGATCGGCATCCTCGATCGCGTTCAGCGCAAGCATGCGTTGCTCAGCGCGGTGATCATCCCCGAGGGCGCAGCGCGGACGATCTACCACCTGCAGGCGCCGCAGTCCGTGGTGGTCGAGACGCAGGTCGGCGCCGCCTCGCTGCTCGCGCGGCAGGTCCCGCTC
>DASVBJ010000274.1:0-5283 GCA_036375895.1 Actinomycetes bacterium
CTCGCAGGTCCCGTACACCTCGTCGCCGGGGCGGAGCCGGGTCACGCGTGCGCCGACCGCCTCCACGGCTCCGGCGAGGTCGCGACCGCGCACCGCCACCTTTGGTCTGCGCAGCCCGAACCCCATGGCGCGCACGAGGTACGGCTCGCCGGTCATGAGGTGCCACACGCCCGGATCAACGCCGGCGGCACGCACCCGGACGAGCACCTCGCGGTCACCGATCGGGGGCCGGTCGACATCACGCAGCTCCAGCACGTCGGCCGAGCCGTACGCGTCCTGAACGATCGCCTTCATGTCGTCACCTCGGTGAGTCGGGTGCGGGAGCTCGCGGTGGCGGGGATCGAGCCCCACCATGCGCCGACCAGAGCGCGCAGTCGAGGGCACAGCCACTCGCACCGGAGGCGACCGTCAGCGATCTGGAGACGGCGACGGGCCAGAACTCGTACGGTCACCGCATGCGATTCGAGGCCACGATTGGCGTTGCCGCCCCCGCGGAGCAGGTCTTCGACGTCTACACGGATGTCGAGCGATGGCCCGACTGGACTCAGAGCGTGACCAGCGTGGAGCGGCTGGATCAGGGACCGCTGCGGGTGGGCTCCCGGGTCCGGATCAAGCAGCCCCGCTTCCCCGTGGCGGTGTGGGAGGTGATCGAGCTGGTGCCCGGACGCTCGTTCACCTGGGTTGCGCACGGACCCGGGATCGTCACGACCGGCAGCCATGTGGTCGCCCCGGAGGCCAGCGGCGGACTGGTCAACGTGACGGCCTCGCTGGAGCAGGGAGGCATGCTCGGTCCGTTGCTGGGTCTGCTGACCAAGCGGTTGACCAACCGCTATCTCGACATCGAGGTTCGCGGCCTGAAGTCCCACTGCGAGAGGTAAGGGCGCCGGGCACGTGACCGGCCGTGCTTAGCCCAGAGGTGGGCTCGGCAGGTCATCGGCCGCGTCAAGATCGCCGACGAGCTCGTCCGGCGCGCGCATCCGCCACGCGTCGGCGACGAGCTCCGCCAGGCGCTCGACGTCCACCTCCGCCAGCCGCAGCATCACCAGCGGCGCGTCGTCGTAGCCGGGCGCGGTGAAGAAGACCTCGGGCTCGCCGAGCAACAGAGCCTGCTTCTCGGCCTCATCGCCCACGAAGAGCACCGCGACATCGGTGCGGATCTGCCGCCGCTTACCCGGTCTGCGCTCGGGGTAGGACCAGACGAACCCCTTGTCGGCCACCCGGAAGTCGAAACCCTCGCTCTCGATCTCCGCCACATGGGGCAGAGCCATCGCCAGGCGGCGTACGTCGTCGGCGTCAGCCATCGACGCCCCTCCTGGATCGCGCCGCCCGCATGGCCACAGGGTAGGCGCCGGCGCTGACGATCCGAGGTGGGGACGATCTTGTCGGCGGCGCGGCCGTCAGCTGACGCCGGCGCCCCGTGCGGGTGCCCTGGGCCGGCGCTGTGTCGGCACGCCGGGGACGGCGACACGTCGGGCCGGCAGCAGGGACTCCGGCACCGTCCCGAGCTCGCGGGCACGTTCGACGACCGCAGGGGTCGGCCACCACCGGGTCAGGCCCAGGTCCTCGCAGACCGCCGCCGCGGCGTGGTAGCCGCCGGCCAGGCTGCCCGGGATGCCGGGGTGCACGCCCCCGCCGCCCAGGTAGACGCCGGGGATCGGCGTCCGTGCGCCGCTGACCTGCTCGTGCGGTCGCCGGGTGAAGGTCTGCTCGGCGACCAGCGAGCCCTGCCGGATCGACCCGTTGCGCGCGGTCCGGAACCTCCGCTCGAGATCCTCGGGAGAGTCCGCGAACGAGAACAGCAGCCGCGCGTCGGACAGCCCGCGCGTGCGGCGCACCAACGCGTCGTAGCACCGTGCGCGGTGCTCGGCGCGGGCCCGGTCCCAATGGCCCTCGGGCAGCACGCACGGGGCCAGCGTCTCGAACCGCAGCGTGTGCAGCGGACCGAACGGCCCGGGCGCCGCCTGGTGCGGGTCGTGCCGGGTGGTCACGGTGAGATGGCCGCATGGGTCGGCGGTCAGCTGGCCGCCGCCCACCGTGTCGAGGCCCTCCGCGACGCTCGCCGCGTCCTCGAACCCGAGCACCTGCAGCACCGCGGAGGACGCCTCATCCGTCGCCAGGCGGGGCGGCTCACCCTTGATGCCGAAGTGGGCGGTGAACGGGCCGGTTGCATCGCAGCGCCAGTCCCGCACGGCGTCCCGGATCGGCTCGGGCACACCCGCCTCGCTGAGCAGCTCACCAAAGGTCGTGATCGGGTCGAGCGTCGAGACCACGGCCCGCGCGGCGAACTCCCGGCCGTCGCGGCAGTCGAGGCGCACCCCGCCCTCGGTGAGCTCGATCGTGGTCACGTCGGCGACGGGGCGGAACTGCGCACCCGCGGACGCACCCGCGCGAAACAGCCCGTGCGCGAGGGACTTGGTCCCGCCCACCACCAGCACCGGTTGCAGCTGTCGCAGCACCGCGAACGCCCCGAGTACGCCGAGGGGCTGGTCGGGCGCGGTGAACCCGACCATCGCGCACAGATAGCGGAGCAGTCCGCCCGCCCTGCTGTCGCTCACCGTGTCGACGAGCGCCGCCGGGGTCAGGACGGCCAGGTCGAGCACCCGCTTGCCCTCGCCGCGGCTGAGCTCCTGCTCCACCTGGGACAAAGGCGTCGGCGGGGAGTAGAGCAGGGGCACGACGGTGTGCTCGGCTGCCTCTGCGGTCTCGGCGAGCTCACCAAGACCGTGCCCGCCGCGCTGGACGACGAGCGGGTCGCCGCCGCCGACGGGAGCGAACGCCGCCGCGGTTGCGCTCTCGATGAAGCGCACCCCCAGTTCGGCGAGACCGAGATCCTCGTACGGCGGGGACCCGGCACCGACCGGCAGCGTGTTCTGGGCGATGTTGTAGAGGAACGGAGTGGAGTAGTCGTCGGTGGTGAACGTGCCGCCGGGCTCGAACCGCTTGTCGAGCACGACGACGTCGGCTCCGGCGCGGGCGAGGTAGGCCGCGCAGGTCAGGCCGTTCGGGCCCGCTCCGACGACGATCACGTCGTACTGGTCGGTTGCCATGTGGCTCATCTCCGTGCGTCGGCCGCGGCGAGCTCGAGAGGTTCGAGCAGCCGCTCGATGTTGTCGAGGAACCAGGCCACCGGCCGGGCCGTCCACCACGGCTGGTTACGTACGCCGAGGTCCTCCGCGACGACCTGGGCGGCGTTGTAGCCGGCGGCCATCCAGGTCAGGCCGAGCGGCCAGACCGAGTTGGACATGTAGAGCGAGCGGACCGGCATCCGGTACGGCATCCGGTCGAGGATCCACTGGTCCTCGGAGAAGTCGCCGCCGAGCACCTGCCCGTAGACGGCAGCGGGGTTGACCCGCCAGATGTCGATCGGTGTCCACTGGTAGGCGTCGAGCACCCGGTCCTTGAACCCTGGGGCGATGGACTCCATGACGTCGTGGCGACGGCGCAGCATCTCCTCCCGGATCGGGCCGTCCCATGCTTCCGGGCCGCCCTCCTTGCGCAGCGGATAGGGGATCGCCTCCTCGCCGCGGATCACCCGGTAGCCCTGCGGGGACACGGCGTTCGGGTCGACCTGGCCGTAGTCCAGGATCTCGATCATGTTCCCGAAGGCGCCCCAGGTATCGTTGTTGATCATCGCGGCGACGTAGTCCTTCGCGGCCTGCCACGAGTCGTAGGCGCGGTACATCAGGTGCGCCCGCGTGACCAGCGGGTCGAACTCCGCCGACCCCCAGGGCATCGTGCCGTCGATCAGCCACGACGTGACGGTGGAGCCGCGCTCGTCCATCTTCCAGTGCTTCATCTTGGCCGCGAGCCGGGAGTCGAACGACGCCATCGTCTCCTCGCCGAGCAGGTCCAGGGTCTTGCGGGCGCCGACGTTGGAGATCACGGCGTGGCGCGCCTCGAACCGGGCGCCGGGGAACACCGCGTCTGGTGCGAGCAGCACCGCCGACGCCTTGCCGTCGCGTACCTCGATGCGCTCGACGGGGCAGTTGGTGAGGATCGTGCCGCCGTGGTCGAGGAAGCAGCGGCTCATCGCGTCGACCAGTGCCTCGTTGCCGCCGATGGCCATGGCGGTCGTGTAGAACAGGCTGAGCGCGACAGCGAAGGCGCCCTGGCCGCGGGCGAGCGGTGCGCCCTGCAGGTGCAGCGCCACCGGGCAGATGATCGTCTGACGCGCCTTGTCGGACTCGAAGGTGAGCTCGAGCAGCTCATAGGCGGTCATCGACGACAGATCTTCGACGCTGCGTCCGAGCACGTACCCGCAGATCTTGAGAACCTGCTCGAAATTCGCGGTGTTCGGGTGCGGGCTGTAGAACGCCAGCTCGTTCATCTCGACCATCTTCTCGAGCACCCGGTTCTGGATGCCGAAGATGGTCTCCCCGTCCGCCTCGGAGTGGCGCGCGAAGCTCGCCGCGGTCAGGGCGGGGTCGTAGCAGATCAGGCAGTTGGTGCCATCTGGGTGGGCGGTGCCCAGTACGACGGGCGTTGTGCCGATCCGGTAGCCGTACCTCGACTCCAGCTCGAGGTCGGCGATCGCCGGTGAGTTCCCGGAGAAGTTGATCGAGGCGTGCGGGCTGTCCAGCGTCTCCGGCCAAGTCTCATGGGTGGGACAGAAGTTGCCGACCTCCGGGCGGGTCTCGATGACCGCCACGTCCAGACCGGCCTTCTGCAGGTAGGCGGCTGCCGGGAGGCCTCCTGAGATGCCACCGCCGACCACGATCACGTCGAACACGTGCACAGTTCTTCACCCCTTCGGCGGCTCCGGGTAGGGGAGCCGTCGGGCGGCAGGGACAGGGTTGCGAGAACGTGCCCGCTCGATGGCGGTGAGCGCGCTGCGGCGGGGATGTCGGCGAGCCACGGGCTTCCTCTCCGGCACGCACACGCCTTCTCAGGCGCCGGGCCGGTAAGGGGTTCCTGCGTCGCGGTGGACCGGCCGTCAGGGGGCCGAACCATGGTCGTGGACATGACGGGCTGCCGTTCCCATTCGGTCTAGCCCCGTTGGCCGGTCGCGTCAATCCCGCGTCGGAGCCTAGGTCAGCCGCCTGAGGCTCTCGCCGACCACAACGCCCCCTGCCATCCTTGGGGCGTGCAGACCGTGTACGAGGCCGCGGGCGGCGACGAGGGCCTTCTCCGCCTCGCCCGTGCGTGGCACGCCCGGGTGATGGCAGACGAGGTCGTCAGCCACGCGTTCAGCCACGGCTTCCACCCCGAGCACAGTGAGCGCCTCGCGGCCTACTGGGCCGAGGCACTCGGTGGCCCGACGACGTACTCCGACACCTATGGCGA
>DASVBJ010000133.1:0-4573 GCA_036375895.1 Actinomycetes bacterium
CGCGGCGTGGACTCGATCTCCGAGCTCAGCGCGCTGAACCCGGACTCCAAGATCGTCGTGCTGACGGCGGCCGCCGACGACAGCCTGCTGGTCGCCGCCACGGAGGCCGGCTGCGCCGGCCTGCTGCTCAAGACCAGCCCGTTGGAGGAGCTCGTGTCGGCCGTCCGCGTCGCCGCGTCCGGCGAGATCCTGGTGAGCCCCGCCATCCTCGGCCGCCTGCTCGGGCGGCTGCACCGTCGGCACGAGACACCGGAGTCGACGCTGACCGGGCGCGAGCGGGAGATCCTCGAGTTCGTCGCGCAGGGCATGACCAACGCGGCCATCGCCGACCGGCTCACGATCAGCGTGAACACCGTGCGCAACCACATGCAGAGCATCCTCGCCAAGCTGGGCGCCCACTCCAAGCTGGAGGCCTTGTCGATCGCGGTCCGGGACGGGATCGTGCGACCGCCCGACGGAGGCAGTCCATGAGCTCCGGCGCGGACGGCGGCCAGGAGCTGCGCGACGTCCTGCGGGACGCCGCGCTGGAGAGCGTCCCCCTGATCTTCTTCGCCTTCGACGGCGACGGGACGTGCACCCTCTCCGAGGGCAGCGCTCTGGCGTCCATCGGCCTGGAGCCGGGCGAGCTGGTCGGTACGAACCTCTTCGACGTCTATCCACCCGGTGACCCGATCAGGGAGATCAACCGGCGGGTCCTCCAGGGCGAGTCCATCCGCAACCTCTACCCCGTCGGGGAGGTCGTGCTCGACACGTGGCTGCGCCCGCTGCGGGACGACAACGGTGACGTGGTCGGGGGCATCGGTGTCTCGGTGGACGTCACCGACCGGGTGCGGGCCCAGGAGCGGGCGGAGCTGTTCTCGGCGTTCGTCGCAGCTGCGCCGGAGTTCATCGCGCTGGCCGACCTCGACGGCCGGGTGAGCTACGTCAACCCGGCCGGGCGGCGGATGGTCGCGATGCCCCCCGATGTGGATGTCACCACCACCAAGATCCCCGACTACCTCACCGCGGAGGGGCTGCGGGCAAGCCTCACCGTGGAGCAGCCCGCCGTGCAGGAGCACGGGCGCTGGGAGGGCGAGTCGACTCTCAAGCACTGGGGCACCGGGCGCGGCATCCCCGTGCACGTCGCGTCGTTCCTGGTGCGGGACCTGGTCTCCGACCGGCCGGTGGCGATGGGCACCGTGCAGACCGACATCAGCGAGCTGAAGGCGGCGCAGCGAGACGTGGAGCGCAGCCTCGACCGTCAACGAGCGTTGATGCTGCACCTGCACGAGGCACAGGAGTCCGAGCGCCGACGCATCGCGGGCGAGGTCCACGACGACTCGATCCAGGCGATGGCCGCCGTCAACCTGCGCCTGCAGAGCCTGCGGCGGCGCCTCGAGGGCGGTGCGTCGGCCGAGGCTGCGCAAGCGGTCGCCGAGGTCAACGACGCGGTCCGACAGACGACCGAGCGGCTTCGCCGGCTGCTGTTCGAGCTGGACTCGCCGGCTCGACTCGACCAGGACCTGGGCGACGCCCTGCGCGACCATTCGCGCGCAGTCTTCGGTCCCGACGACGCCGCGTGCCAGGTCGACGTGGACGTCACGAACGAGCCGACGATCCCGGTACGCCGGGTGCTGTTCCGCATCGTGCAGGAGGCCCTGACGAACGTGCGCAAGCACTCCGGCGCCCGGCGGGTCGAGGTCCGGGTGTGCGAGCGCGACGGCGGCTACGCGCTGTCGGTGCGCGACGACGGTGTGGGCATCCCCCGTGCCCTGGCGACGTCGGCCCGCGGCCGGCCGGCCAGCTCGCCGCTCGGGCACCTCGGGCTGAGCGGAATGGCCGAGCGAGCCGAGTCGGCCGGCGGATGGTGCTCGGTGCGCCCGGCCCCTGAGGGCGGAACGCTCGTCGAGGCCTGGCTGCCCGCCTGGATCGGCTACGCCGGCGCAGCCGGCGCGCGCGGACCGGACACCCTGGCCGTGCTCGAGCAGACCATGGAGAGCATCTCCGAGGGCTTCGCCGCGATCGACCGGCGCTGGCGCTACGTCTACGTCAACCAGCTCGGCGCCGACATCCTCCGGCGGCACGACCTGATCGGGAAGGTCTGCTGGGAGGAGTTCGACTTCTCCGAGCCGGTCGAGACCGCCTACCGGCGGGCGATGGCCGAGCAGCGGCCGACCTCGGCCCGAGTCCTCTATCCCGATCTGGGTCGGTGGGTCGAGAGCAGGGTCTTCCCCTCACCGGCGGGCCTCTCGGTCTTCTTCCGCGATGTGACCGATGAGCACGATCTCGAGGAGCAGGCCGCCGCGCACCAGCGGATCATCACCGCAGGATTCGAGATCGTGAGCGTCCTCTCGGGAAGCAGCGACCTGCATGCAGCACTCACCGATGCGGCCCGGATCGTGGCCGAGGTATGGGCGCTCACCTCCGTCGAGGTGACCGTGCACGATCCGCAGTTGCTGTCGGTCCGGCTCGGTGAGACTCCCACCGGTGACGAGTGGGTCACCCTCCCGATGGTCACGAGCGGTCGCGAGGTCGGGCGGTTCCGGTTCGGCGGCGCCCCGCTGTCGCCTGAGCTGTCCGCGGTGGCCGACCTCCTGGCACTCCGCGTCGCCGCCGAGCGCTAGTGGCACGGCAACCTCGGCCCGGATCCTTTAGCTGCGATGAACTCATCCGCCCCCCGTTCCGTTGTCCCAGGCATGACCGACCAGACTGAGGCCATGCCGATCCAGCCCGCCGCCCAGCCCCCCGAGCCCGCCGGCCCGACGGACGTCCTCCGGCCGGCCCCGAGCCGCAGACAGGTGCTGGCAGTCGCCGCAGCCGTCGGCGCGGGCGGCCTGGTGGCCGCCTGCGGTGGCACGGGCTCGTCGTCGGGGCCTGCCGACTCGGGCAACGGCTCGACGTCCGGGGCGACGTCCGGGTCGCCGTCCGGGTCGACGTCGGACGGCGGGTCGACCGGCTCGCTGGCCAAGACGGCGGACGTGCCGGTCGGCGGCGGCGAGGTGCTCGCCGACCAGAAGATCGTCCTCACGCAGCCACAGGCCGGCACGTTCAAGGCGTTCAGCGCGATCTGCACCCACCAGGGCTGCACGGTCGGCTCCGTCTCCGGCGGCACGATCAACTGCCCCTGCCACGGCAGCCAGTTCAGCGCCGCCGACGGCAGCGTCAAGAACGGCCCGGCCACCGCACCCCTGCGCGAGATCGCGGTCAAGGTCGAGGGCGGGTCGATCGTGAAGGCCTGAGCTGCCCCGGCGGCCGGCCGCCGAGCGGCAGCCCGGCGTACGTGGTCGTAGGGTTGTCGCGTGGCTGACCCGGCGTCCTACCGTCCCGCGCCGGGGTCGATCCCGGACCAGCCGGGGGTCTACCGGTTCCGGGACGAGCACGGCCGGGTCGTGTACGTCGGGAAGGCCCGCAGCCTGCGCAGCCGGCTCTCGTCCTACTTCCAGGACCTCGCCAACCTGCACCCGCGGACCCAGACCATGGTCACCATGGCGGCCAGCGTCGAGTGGACCGTCGTCGCGACCGAGGTCGAGGCGCTGCAGCTCGAGTACAGCTGGATCAAGGAGTACGACCCGCGGTTCAACGTCAAGTACCGCGACGACAAGAGCTACCCCAGCCTGGCGGTGACGCTGAACGAGGAGTTCCCGCGGCTTCAGGTGATGCGCGGGCCGAAGAAGAAGGGCGTGCGCTACTTCGGGCCGTACTCGCACGCGTGGGCGATCCGGGAGACGCTCGACCTGCTGCTTCGGGTGTTCCCGGCGCGCACCTGCTCGGCCGGCGTCTTCAAGCGGGCGGGACAGGTGGGCCGGCCCTGCCTGCTCGGCTACATCGGCAAGTGCTCCGCGCCGTGCGTCGGCCGGGTGAGCGCCGAGCAGCACCGCCGCATCGTCGAGGACTTCTGCGACTTCATGGCCGGGCAGACCGGCCCCTACCTGCGCCGCCTGGAGAAGGAGATGCAGGTGGCGGCGGCAAGCCAGGAGTACGAACGGGCGGCCCGCCTGCGGGACGACATCAAGGCGCTCGAGCGGGCCGTCGAGAAGCAGGCGGTCGTCCTGGGGGACGGCACCGACGCCGACGTCATCGCCTTCGCCGAGGACCCGCTGGAGGCCGCGGTGCAGGTCTTCTACGTGCGCGGCGGCCGGGTCCGCGGTCAGCGCGGCTGGGTGGTCGACAAGGTCGAGGACGTCACGACGGGCGACCTGGTCGAGCACTTCCTCCAGCAGGTCTACGGCGAGGGGCGAGGTGACGAGTGGGGCGACACCGTGCCCCGCGAGGTGCTCGTCCCCGAGCTGCCGCCGGACGCCGCGGCGGTGACCGACTGGCTCTGTGGGCTTCGCGGCAGCCGGGTGGATCTGCGGGTGCCGAGGCGCGGGGACAAGCGGTCGCTGATGGAGACCGTGGAGCGCAACGCCCAGCAAGCCCTGACGCTGCACAAGACCAGGCGCGGCAGTGACCTCACCGCGCGCAGCCAGGCGCTGCAGGAGATCCAGGAGGCTTTGGGTCTCGACGAGGCGCCCTTGCGCATCGAGTGCTACGACGTGTCGCACCTGCAGGAGAGCGACGTGGTCGCCTCGATGGTGGTCTTCGAGGACGGCCT
>DASVBJ010000136.1:0-16293 GCA_036375895.1 Actinomycetes bacterium
GCCCGGTCGTTCATCTTCGACACCGGCCTGGCGCCGGCGAGCGCCGGCGCCGCCCTGGCGGCGCTCGACGTCCTGCGGGCCGAGCCGGAGCTGGCCACGGCGGTGCGCTCCAGGGCCGGGGCCCTCGCGGCGGCGGCGCAGCGGGGCGGCCTGCCGGTGACGTCGCCGGACGGCGCGGTGGTGTCGGTGCTCGTCGGCGACCCGGCCCGCGCGCTGGCGGCCGCCGCGGCCTGCCTGGACCGTGGCGTCCGGGTCGGCTGCTTCCGGCCACCGTCGGTGCCGGACCACGCCTCGCGCCTGCGGCTCACCGCCCGGGCGGACCTCCGCGCCGACGAGCTCGACCTCGTCGGCGACGTGTTGGAGACCGCACTGGCAGCTGCCTCAGGCTGAGCCCCGCCCGGGCCTGCGGTCAGCGCCGACCCGTTGTCCTCAGGTGCGCAGCAGCGTCCGGATGGTCCGCAGCGCCACCGACATCGTCGCGAGGTCGATCTTCTCGGTGGAGATGATCTCCTCGAGCGTTCCGCGGGCCCGGGCCAGCCCTTCCGCGTTCTGGTGCTCCCAGTGCGCGATCCGGGCGGCCGGCTCCTGGTCCGGCGACGTCGCCGCGAGCACGTTGGACGTGAGCCCGGCCAGCGCGCCGTAGAGGTCGTAGCGCAGCGACGACCGGGCCAGCGCCGACCAGCGGTCGTCGCGGGGCAGCGCGGTGATGCGCGTCAGCATCCGGTCCACCTCGAAGTGCTCGGAGAGCATGAAGTAGACGCCGGCCACCTCGCGTGCCGGGCACTTCTCGGCTGCGGCGATCTCCACGACGTCGAGCAGCGAGAAGGCGTCGAGCAGCCCCGCGGTCTGCAGGGCGAGATCCGCCGGCACACCCATCTGCTCCAGCTCACCCGACCGCCGCCGCAGCCGCTCCTGCTCCGACCCGACGAGCAGGTCGGGGATGTGCGGGCGCAGCTGCTCGATCTCCGGACCGAAGTGCTCGATCTCCGCGTAGACGTCGAGCATCGCCCGCCGGCTCTGCAGGATCCAGCGCGTGCCGCGGTCGATGAGCCGGCGCCCCTCGAGGTAGAGCGCGGTCTGCGCGTCCGTCGTGACGACGTTGTCCAGCGCCTCGATCTGGGCCCAGAAACGCTCGAAGGCGAAGACCTCGCGGATCACGGTGTAGGCCCGGGCGATCTCGACCGGGCCGGCACCGCTCTCCTCCTGGGCCCGGAACACCATCGTCGACCCGGCGCGGTTGACGAGGTCGTTGCTGACGCAGGTCGTGACGATCTGCCGACGCAGCGGGTGGGCGTCGAGCTGCTCGTCGTAGCGCTTCACCAGCGGCGCGGGGAAGTAGCCGCGCAGGGCGCGCTGGAACCACGCCTCGTCCGGCAGGTCGGACTCGCGGATCGCCTCGGTGAGGGTGATCTTCGAGTAGGCGACGAGCACGGCCAGCTCGCTCGACGTCAGCCCTTGACCGGCGGCACTCCGCTGCTCGATGACCCCGTTGCCGGGGAGGAACTCCAGGGTCCGGTCGAGCTGCTTGCGCGACTCGAGGAACTTGATGAACCGCTGGTGCACCGACAGCATCGCGGGGGCCTGGTAGCGGGCGTTGCCCAGCAGCACGTTCTGCAGGTAGTTGTCCCTCAGCACGTGCGCCGCGACCTCGTCGGTCATCTCGGCCAGCAGCTCGTGGCGTCCCTGCTCGGTCAGCTCGCCGTCCTGCACCAGACGGTCGAGCATGATCTTGATGTTGACCTCGTGGTCGGAGGTGTCCACACCGGCGGAGTTGTCGATCGCATCGGTGTTGATGCGGCCGCCGGCGAGCGCGTACTCGATGCGGCCCAGCTGGGTGCAGCCGAGGTTCCCGCCCTCGCCGACGACCTTGCAGCGCAGCTCGCGACCGTCGACACGGATCGCGTCGTTGGCCTTGTCGCCGACCTCCGAGTGCGACTCGGTGCTGGCCTTGACGTACGTGCCGATGCCGCCGTTCCACAGCAGGTCGACCGGCGCGGCGAGGATCGCGTGCATCAGCTCGGTCGGGGCCAGCTTCGTCACGCCGTCGGGCAGCCCGAGCCGCTCCCGGATCTGCGACGAGATCGGGATCGACTTGGCCGACCGCGAGTAGACGCCGCCACCGGGCGAGATGAGGGACTCGTCGTAGTCGGCCCAGGACGAGCGTGGCAGGTCGAACAGCCGGCGCCGCTCGGCGTACGACGTGGCGGTGTCCGGGTCGGGGTCGAGGAAGATGTGCCGGTGGTCGAACGCGGCCACCAGCCGGATGTGCTCCGAGAGCAGCATGCCGTTGCCGAAGACGTCACCCGACATGTCGCCCACGCCGACGGCCGTGAAGTCCTCGGACTGGGTGTCGACGCCGAGCTCCCGGAAGTGACGCTTCACGGACTCCCAGGCGCCGCGGGCGGTGATGCCCATCGCCTTGTGGTCGTAGCCGACCGACCCGCCCGACGCGAACGCGTCGTCGAGCCAGAAGCCGTAGTCGCGGGCAACGCCGTTGGCGATGTCGGAGAAGGTCGCGGTGCCCTTGTCGGCGGCCACGACCAGGTAGGTGTCATCCCCGTCGTGGCGGATGACCCGGGTCGGCGGGACCACCGACTGCTGACCGTCGACCGTGACGAGGTTGTCCGTGATGTCGAGCAGCCCGCAGATGAACGTCTTGTAGCACTCGACCCCCTCGGTCAGGACGGCCTCACGGTCCGTGGGGTCGGCGGGCGGACGCTTGACGACGAAGCCGCCCTTGGCGCCCACCGGCACGATGACGGCGTTCTTCACCATCTGCGCCTTGACCAGGCCGAGCACCTCGGTGCGGAAGTCCTCGCGCCGGTCCGACCAGCGCAGGCCGCCGCGAGCCACCGCACCGAAGCGCAGGTGCACGCCCTCGACCCGGGGGCTGTAGACCCAGATCTCGAACATCGGCCGCGGCTGCGGGAGGTCCGGGACGGTGTGCGGGTCGAGCTTGAAGGAGACGTACGGCTTGGGCTCCCCGGCGGCGTCGACCTGGAAGTAGTTCGTGCGCAGCGTCGCCCGGATGACCCCGAGGAAGGACCGCAGGATGCGGTCCTGGTCGAGGCTCTCGACTGCGTCGAGGGCGCCGGAGATCTCCTCGACCAGACCCTCCGCGACCTCCGCCGAGGCGTGCGCGTAGTCCGGGTCGAACCGCGCCTCGAAGAGGCGCACCAGCAGCCGGGCGATGTGGACGTTCGAGGACAGGCACTCCTCGATGTAGTCCTGGCTGAAGGTCGAGCCGCCCTGACGCAGGTACTTGGCGTAGGCCCGCAGCACCATGGCCTGCCGCCAGGTCAGGCCGGCGCGCAGCACCAGGGCGTTGAACGTGTCGCTCTCCGCGGCACCCGACCAGACCGCGGCGAACGCGTCCTGGAACATCGTGCGCGCGTTGTCGGCCGGCAGCTCCGCCGACGGCTCGTAGCGCAGGCCGAAGTCGTAGACCCAGGCGGTGGGCGCACCGGAGCGCTCGATCTCGTACGGCCGCTCGTCGGTGACCTCGACGCCCATCTGCTGCAGCCGGGGCAGCACCATCGACAGCGAGACCGGGTCGCCGACGTGGTAGAGCTTGAACCGGATCTCCCCCGGTCCAGCGTCCTCCGGCTTGTAGAGGCTGAGGTCGATCTCGCCCTCGCTGCGCAGCCGCTCCAGCCGCAACAGGTCGGCCACGGCCGCGTCCGCGGGCAGGTCCTCCTTGTACGCCTCCGGGAACGCGTCCGCGTAGATCGTCCCGAGCCGCAGCGCCTGCTCCTCGCCACAGCTGTCGAGCAGGGCGTCGAGGAAGTCGTCGTCCCAGGACCGGGTGGCCGCGATCAGCCGCCGCTCCACCTCGTCCGGGTCGGCGTCGGGTACGCCGTGGCGCGGGTCGACCCGGACGACGAAGTGCAGCCGCGCGAGCACGGACTCGGAGACGCGCGCCGTGTAGTCGACGCTCTGCCCGTCGAAGGCGTCGAGCAGGATGCGCTCCATGGCCAGGCGCACCTGGGTCGTGTAGCGGTCGCGCGGCAGGTAGACGAGGCAGGACATGAACCGGCCGTAGTCGTCGCGCCGCAGGAACAGTCGCAGCTGGCGGCGCTCCTGCAGGCGCAGCACGCCGAGCAGCGTGGGCTCGAGGTCGTCGACGGAGACCTGGAAGAGCTCGTCCCGCGGGTACGTCTCCAGGATCTGCAGCAGGTCCTTGCCCGAGTGGCTCGTGGTGGAGAAGCCCGAGCGGGCCAGCACCTCGGTGGCCTTGCGCCGCAGCACCGGGATGCGCTGGATGCTCTCGTTGTAGGCCGCCGACGTGAACAGCCCGAGGAAGCGGCGCTCACCGATCACCGCGCCGTCCTCGGCGAACAGCTTCACTCCGATGTAGTCGAGGTAGGCGGGGCGGTGCACGGTCGACCGGCTGTTGGCCTTGGTGATGACCAGCGCCCGCGGCTCCCGTGCCCTCTCGCGCACCTCGCGGGGCAGCCGGCCGAAGCTCGGCGACCGGGTCTGGTCGGAGCGCAGGATGCCGAGCCCTGTCCCGGGCACGGCACGCAGGACGTCCTCGCCGTCCTCCACGTCGAGGAGGTACTCGCGGTAGCCCAAGAACGTGAAGTGGTCGTCGGCGAGCCAGCGGAGCAGCTCGGTGGCCTCGGCGACCTCCCACTCCGGCAGCGCCGTGGGTGGCTCGTCGATGAGCTCCTCGGCGATGCGCATGGCCGTGCTGCGCATCTTGGGCCAGTCCTCGACCGCCTCGCGCACGTCCCTCAGCACCCGCTGGAGATCGGCGGTCAGCAGCTCGCGGTCGTCCTCCGCGCCGTGGCGGTCGATCTCCACGTGCATCCACGACTCGAGCTGCGAGCCCTCGCCGGCCTCCTCGCAGGTGCCGGTGTCGCACACCTCCTGGAGGCGACCGGCGATGTCACGGCGGACCACGAGCTGGGGGTGGAAGACCAGATTGATGGGCCGCCCGTGCCGGCTCAGCTCGGAGGTGATCGAGTCGACGAGGAACGGCATGTCGTTCACCACGACCTCGACGACGGTGTGGCCCTGCGCCGACCAGCCGTGCTCCTCGCGCGTGGGCGTCAGCACCCGGACCTGGGCGGTCCCCTGAGGCCGGTGCTCGGCGAGCTGCCGGTGGGACATCGCCGCGCCGTACACGTCGACGGGGTCGCGTCCCAGCAGGTCCTCGGCGGCGACGTGCCGGTAGTAGCGGCCCAGGAAGGCCCGCAGCCGTTCAGTCGTCGCAAGGACGTCGCCGCCCCCGACCGCGTCGGCGACCTCTGCCGCCCGGTCGAGAAGGTGGGACTTGGCGTCCCCCAGCCGGTCCATCGTGTGCTGCATCTCGGCCGACATCCTCGTCGTCGCTCGCGGTGCGCACGCGCCGTTGCGTGCCATCCGACCCTACTGCCGGACGGCACTCACCGTGGGTCAGAGGTGCGAACGAAGATCCCACAACAGCGGGTAGTAGTGCAGGTCCAGCCGGCTGCGCAGGTAGGGGGCACCGGTGGACCCACCCGTACCCGACTTCGTGCCGATCTGGCGCTCCACCATCAACACGTGCCGCGACCGCCACATCGCCGCGTTGGCGTCGTGGTCGAGCAGCCGCTCTGCCAGCTCCCACACCTCGCCGTACCTGGCTCGGTCGTGGGCGACGTCGAGCAGCGAGCGGGTGAGCGCGGCGTCGTCGTCGGCGGCCAGCCCGGCCCGGCGTACGACGTGGACGAAGGCGTCCCAGAGGGTCGGCTCCGCGAGCCGTTGCTGCAAGCGGGCCCGCTCGGCGTCGGTCAGCGCGCGGAACCGCTCGAGGAAGCCGGGGTCCTTGGCGCCGGAGAGGAACTCGAGCTCGCGGAACTGGACACTCTGGAAGCCGCTCGCCGGGGCGAGCTTCTCCCGGAAGACCAGGAAGTCCTGCGGCGTCATCGTCTCCAGCACCGCGATCTGGGAGATGAGCACCCCCTCGATCGTGACCACCCGGGCCAGGAGGTGACGGGCCCACCACAGGTCGCCGGCGAACATGGCGTCCCGCACGGCCGTGAGCTCGTGCAGCAGCTGCTTGAACCAGAGCTCGTACACCTGGTGGACCGTGATGAACAGGAGCTCGTCATGGGCCGGCGGGTCGGACTCGAGGCGCTGCTGGTCGAGCAGCTGGTCCACCCGCAGGTAGGACCCGTAGGTCAGCCGTGCGCCCTCCTCGCCGAAGTGGCGGCCGGCGGCCTCGTCGGTCGGCGGGATCGGCTCGACACGCGTGTTCTGCTCCGTCACGGCGCACACCCTACTGACAGCCCTGGCACGGGGGCCGGTGGACGGACGGCCGGGCTCAGCCCATGTGCGGGTAGCGGTAGTCCTTCGGCGGGACGAACGTCTCCTTGATCGAGCGGGTGCTGGTCCAGCGCAGCAGGTTCTGCGGCGCACCGGCCTTGTCGTTGGTGCCGCTGGCCCGGCCGCCGCCGAACGGCTGCTGCCCGACGACGGCGCCGGTCGGCTTGTCGTTGACGTAGAAGTTGCCGGCCGCGAAGCGCAGGTGCTCGGTCGCCGAGGCGATCGCCGCACGGTCCTGCGCGATGACCGAGCCGGTGAGCGCGTACGGGGCGACCGACTCCATCTGGCGGAGCATCGCGTCGTAGTCCGCGTCGTCGTAGACGTGCACGCCGAGGATCGGCCCGAAGTACTCGGTGGTGAAGATCTCGTTCTCCGGGTCACTGGACTCGAGCACGGTCGGGCGGACGAACCATCCCTGGCTGTCGTCGCACGTTCCGCCGGCGACCACCGTGATCGAGTCGTCGCCCTTGGCCCGCTCGAGCGCGGCCTTGTGCTTGCTGAAGGCCCGGTCGTCGATCACCGCGCCCATGAAGTTGGACAGGTCGGTCACGTCGCCCATGGCGATGCCGTCGGCCTCCGCGGCCAGCTCGTCACGCAGCCGGCTCCAGATGCTGCGCGGCACGTACGCCCGGGAGGCGGCCGAGCACTTCTGCCCCTGGTACTCGAAGGCGCCGCGGACCATCGCGGTGCGCAGCACGTCGACGTCGGCGGACGGGTGGGCGACGATGAAGTCCTTGCCGCCGGTCTCGCCCACGATCCGTGGGTAGGAGCGGTACGACGCGATGTTCTCGCCGACCTGTCGCCAGAGCCCCTGGAACACGGCCGTGGAGCCGGTGAAGTGGATGCCGGCGAGGTGCGGATCGGCCAGCGTCACGTCCGAGACCGTCTTGCCGTGCCCGGTCATCATGTTGATGACGCCCGGGGGGAGCCCTGCCTCCTCGAGCAGCATCATCAGCAGGTGCGCGGCGTACTGCTGGGTCGGCGCCGGCTTCCAGACGACGGTGTTGCCCATCAGCGCGGGCGCGGTCGGCAGGTTGCCCGCGATCGCGGTGAAGTTGAACGGCGTGATCGCGTAGACGAAGCCCTCGAGCGGCCGGTGGTCGGTGCGGTTCCACACACCCGGGCTGGACACCGGCTGCTCGGCGTAGATCTGGCGGGCGAACGACACGTTGTAGCGCCAGAAGTCGATGAGCTCGCACGCCGAGTCGATCTCGGCCTGGGTCGCGGTCTTGGACTGGCCCAGCATGGTGGCGGCGTTCAGCGTCGACCGCCACGGCCCGGCGAGCAGGTCGGCAGCCTTGAGCAGGATCGCTGCCCGGTCGTCGAACGACATCGCCCGCCACGACGGCGCCGCGGCCAGGGCCGCGTCGACGGCCGCTCGCGCGTCGTCGTGCGTGGCACCGCGCATCGTGCCGAGCACGTGGTGGCGGTTGTGCGGCTGCACCACGTCGATCGGCTCCCCGCCGCCGAAGCGCTGCTCGCCGCCGATCGTCATCGTCAGCTCGCGCGGCTCGCTCGCCATGCGCTTGAGCGTGGACTCGAGCTCGGCCCGCTCCGGGCTGCCCGGCGCGTAGGTCTTGACCGGCTCGTTCGCGGGGGCAGGGACCTGGGTGACGGCATCCATGGCGTGCGGCTCCGGGCTCTCGACGTCGTTGACGAGGGACGCGCCCATCGTGTCACGCCGGGCGACGTGCCCGACACCTCCGGCCCGTCGCCGTCGCCATCCCCGCCGCCGCCGTCAGCCGGCGTGCGCGTGCCCGCCCGACCGGATCGCCTGGTGCAGGTGGTGGGTGTAGACCTCGAAGTCGAGCATCGCGCGTACGTACGCCCGGACCTCGGCGACGGTGGCGTTCGAGCGCGGGGTGCGCTCGGACACCCGGTCGAGCCGGTGCTTCACCTGCTCCCGCAGCTCGTTGGCCAGGAAGTCGACCACCTCGTCGGCCACGCCGCGCTCCACCGCCTTCTCGGCGAGGGGCAGCACCGGCCCGACGTCCAGGCCGGCCGGCTTCAGCCCGGTGAAGGCCGCGCCCTCGCCGGCGCGGTGGACCCGCACCACGGTCTCGAAGAGGTAGCGGTCGGCGACCGCACGGGCAGCCGTGCCGGTGTCCCGGGCCTGGAGGACGAGCGCGAAGCCGGCGCGGACCTCGTCCTCACCGTCGGCCGGGACGTACGGCAGGACCAGGTCGACGTCACGGGCTGCCAGCGCCTCGATGGCTGCTCGGACGACCGGTCCGTCCAGAGAGTCGCAGTGTGGGGGCATGACAAACACCTCCAGGAGTCATGTCCACGACACACCGCGCACGCCGCCGCGACCAGCGCCGAAGGTCCCGGCCGAGGCAGGATCGGTCGCCGGGAGGGTGCCGGTCAGTCCTCCAGCTCGACCAGGGCGTTGATCTCCTGGGCGGCGAACCAGGCCAGCTCGTGGTCCTCGACACCGTCGACCACGAACCGGGCGTCCTCGTCGCCGGCGTCGGCGGCCGCGAGCAGGCCCAGCGCGGCCCGGACATCGCCCTCGGCCGCGTGGTCGTCGACGTGGGCCGAGACGACCTTGGTGAAGGGCACCGGGGCGCCGAGCCGGACGGCGGCCCGGTCGACCTCCGGGGCGGGACGGGCCGAGCCGTCGGGCACGTCGGCGGCCAGCACGACCCGCCGGGGCGGCGCGCCGTCGTCGCCGGCCAACAGCCGCAGGGATGCACGCGCTGCGGCCGACGTCGCGGCGTACTCGAGCTCCTCCAGGTCACCCTCGACGTACCACTCGCGCAGCGCAGGCGTCACCGCATAGGCCACGTCGGCGTCCACCGACCCGGCCGACAGGGCAGCGCCGAGCCGGGGCAGCGACGCGGGCAGGTAGACGCGCATCTAGTAGCCGGCTCCGAGCTCGTCGGGCTCCGGATGGAGCAGCGCCTGGGTGCTGGTGCGCAACGAGGTCTCCATCACGTCGAGGCGGCGGGAGGGGTCCATCATGTTGATGCCCATGGCGCGAAGGTCGTCCGGTCCGGGTGCGATCACCGTCATCGAGACGCCCGTCCGGCTGACCTTCTCGACCTCGTGCAGCAACCGGCGGGTGACCTGCCGGCGCAGCGTCCGCTCGAGCCGCGTGGCAAGGCTGCGTGACTCGTCGAAGACGAAGGCCGCCATGGGCGCGAGCACGTAGACCTCGTCGAGGTCCAGACCGGCGAGCAGGTCGACGTTGGTCGTCGAGCACGCCCCGCCGTCGACGTAGCGCCGGCCGCCGATCTGCACCGGTGCGTACCAGCCGGGGATCGCGCAGGACGCCATCACCGCCTCGTCGAGCATGGCCGGCGGCGAGCCGTTCCGGCCGAATGCCACCCGCCGGCCGGTGTCGTACTCCATCGCGACGACCCACACGCCTTCGCGCGGCACCCAGCCGCCCTCGCCCGCGACGCTTCCGACCATGCGGCCGACCTCGGCGAGGGTGCCCTGGCCCGGCGGTGTGAGTGCGGCCACCACGGCCAGCGGCGGCACTCGGCGCGGCGCCCGGGCGGTGCGGCGCAGCAGCGCCGGCGAGCCAAACGCCAGCCGGGGCCGGGTCGGCAGGGCGCCTCCGGTCACCCGGTCGTAGTTCCAGTCGATGCCGAGCTCGTGCGGCAGCGGCAGCCCGCGCTGGTGGTCACGCAGCTCGCCCGACGTCAGCCCGGCGCCGAGCAGGGCGGCGAGCACCGACCCGGCCGACGTGCCGATGATGACGTCGGCCTCATGGGGGGCGAACCCCTCCACCTCGACCAGGGCATTGAGGGCGCCGATGGTCCAGGCCGCGCCCAGCACACCGCCGGCGCCCAGCACGAGCCCCCGCTTCATCGCACGGTGTCCAGCAGCTCGGCGATCGAGTCCTCGATGCACTGCGCCAGCACGCCGACGTCGGGCATGGCATCGCGGTCGGCGTTGAGGCCGTAGTAGACGCCACCGTCGTACGACGTGAGGCCGATGCTCACGGCCTGCCCCTTGGCAAGCGGTACGACGGGAAAGGCGGACAGCATCCGCGCTCCCCCGGCGTACAGCGGCTGTTGAGGGCCGGGCACGTTGGTCACCACCAGGTTGAACCACCGCTTGGACAGCCCGCTCGCGACGCGGGCACCCAGCGAGTGCAACGTCGGCGGCGCGAAGCCGGCGAGCCCGACCAGTGCCTCAGCCCCCACGGCCTGGCCGGTCTCCTTGTGCGCCTTCATCCGATAGGACACCTGGTGCAGCCGCATGACCGCGCTGGGCTCGCCGACCGGCAGGTCGACCAGATAGGCCGCGACCTGGTTGCCGAGCGCGGCGCCGGGTGCGCCGCCGCGGATGCTGACCGGCACCATCGCCCGGACGGAGGTGAAGGAGCTCACCGACTCGCCGCGGGTGAGCAGCCAGGCGCGCAGCGCCCCCGCCACGACGGCCAGCACGACGTCGTTCACGGTGCCGCCGTGCGCCTTGCGGATGCGGCGGTAGTCGTCGAGGTCGGAGGAGGCCGCCGCGTAGCGGCGCTGCTCGCCGATGACCGCGTTGAGCGGGGTCTCCGGAGCGGACCGCGCCGCGGTGCGGGCCATCGCGAGCACCCCGCTGGCGGCCCCGAGGACCCGCCCCGCCACCGAGCGGACGTCGGACAGCCCGCTGCGCACCGTCTCGACGACGGCGGTGGGGCGACGCACGGTCTCGCCGACCGCACCCGCCACGAGCTCGGCCCACGACGGCTCCGCCGCGGGCCGCCAGGTGTCCTGGGGGGTGTCCCGCCCCTCGGGCGTCGTGTCGAGGATGACCTGGCCGATGTCGACCGCCCCGACCCCGTCGACCACCGCGTGGTGGGTCTTGGTGATGATCGCGAACCGGTCGTCCGAGAGCCCCTCGACGAGGTACATCTCCCACAGCGGCCGGTTCCGGTCGAGCCGGCGGCTCTGGACGCGGGCGACGAGCTCGAACAGCTGCTCGTCGTTGCCCGGCCGCGGCAGCGCGGAGCGCCGCACGTGGTAGGTGATGTCGAAGTGCTCGTCGTCGACCCAGACGGGGTTGGCGATGCGGCCGGGCACCCACCGGACCCGCTGGCGGTAGCGCGGGACGAAGGCGATGCGGTCCTTGATCAGCTGGACCAGGCGCTCGTAGTCGAAGCCCTCCTCCGGGGCCTGGAAGATCGCGACGCTGCCGACGTGCATCGGTGTCGTGGGCTCCTCGAAGTACAGGAACGACACGTCGAGCGGGCTGAGCCGGTCGGCCACAGCGTCACACCTCCGTCAGACCAGTTCGGTCCCCGGTACCTAAGTCCCATCGTCGCATGAGCAAGGTCACCGTGCGGCAGGGTGGAGGGACCTGAGTCCCCTTCTCCTCCTAGGGTGTGGCCCGTCGTCGCCTGAGAAGGAGCCGCGCCGTGACCGCTCGAGCCCTCGCAGCCCTGCTGCTCGCCGTCGCCCTCGCGGTCGCGGGATGCGCCTCCGGCGAGGACTCGGCCGGGACGGGAGACGACACCCCGGTGAGCGCCGCTCCCACGACGGGAACGACCACCCCGACGGGCGCCGCGAGCGCGACGAAGTCCGCGATCGAGGTCGTCATCGCCGTCAAGGACGGGATGGTCTCGCCGCCCACGCACCGGGTGAAGATCGCCAAGGGCGCGACGGTGCGGCTGCTCATCACGAGCGACGTGGACGACGAGGTGCACGTCCACGGCTACGACGTCGAGAAGGAGCTGCCGGCGGGCCAGCAGGCCGACGTGCAGCTCGTCGCCGACCAGGCCGGGCTCTTCGAGGTGGAGACGCACGAGTCCGGCATCCAGCTCGTCCAGCTCGAGGTCCGGTGACCGGCACCCTGCTGGCGCACGGCGTAAGCAGCCGCGAGGACCTGCCGATCCCGTTCGCCTACGCGCTGACCGGCGCCGCGGTCGCGCTGCTCGTCTCGTTCCTCGCGCTGGGACTGCTCTGGCGCGAGCCGCGGCTGGACCCGGAGCGGGCGGGACGGCCGCTGCCGCGGGGGCTCGAGCAGGTCCTCGACGGGCGGCCGGTGCGGGTGGGGCTGCGGCTGCTGGGTGTCGTGCTCACGGCGTACGTCGTGCTCGCCGCCGTGTTCGGCAAGGACGACGCGCTCAACCCCACGGCCGGCGTGGTGTACGTGCTGTTCTGGATCGGGATACCCATGGTCTCGGTCGTGCTCGGCCCGGTGTGGCGGCTGCTCAACCCGATCCGCTCGGTGCACGCGGCACTTTCCTGGCTGCTGCGCACCCGGCCGCAGGACGGGCTGGCCCGGCTGCCGGAGTCGGTGGGCTACTGGCCGGCGGCCGCGTCGCTGCTCGCGTTCGCGTGGCTCGAGCTGGTGGCACCCGACAACGACACGCTGCCGGTGCTGCGGACGTTCTTCGCCGCCTACCTCGCCGTGCACCTGCTCGCCGCGACGTACTTCGGCTCGGCGTGGTTCGCCCGGGGTGACGGCTTCGAGGTCTACTCCTCGCTGGTCGGGCGCCTGTCGCCGCTGGGCCGCCGCGGCGACGGCCGGCTGGTGCTCCGCAACCCGCTGGAAGGGGTGGCCGGCACACCGGTCGCGCCGGGACTGTTCGCGGTGGTCGGCGTGCTGCTCGGCTCCACGGCGTACGACTCGTTCTCCAACTCCCCCTGGTGGATCTCGCACGTGCAGGACAGCCCCCTGTCCGTCCGCATGACCGAGACGCTCGGGCTGCTCGCCGTCGTCGGGCTGGTGACCGGCGCCTTCACCGCGGCCACCGCCGTCAGCGGGCGCGGCGTGCCGGGGGGCTCGCGACGGTTCGTCGGGCAGTTCGCCCACACCATCGTGCCGATCGTGGTCGGCTACCTGGTCGCCCACTACTGGTCGCTGCTCGTGCTCGTCGGGCAGCAGACGATGATCCGGCTGTCCGACCCGCTCGGGACCGGTGCCGACTGGCTCGGCACCGCTGACCGGGGCGTGGACGGCCGGCTGGCCGACCCGAACCTGGTGGCCGTCATCCAGGTCGCGGCCGTGGTGACCGGGCACGTGCTCGGCGTCGTGCTGGCCCACGACCGGGCGGTGCGGCTGCTGCCCCGGCGCAGCGCGGTGGCCGGGCAGGTGCCGCTGCTGGTCGTGATGGTCTGCTACACCGTCGGCGGGCTCTACCTGCTCTTCGCCGCCTGACCTGCGCCGCGCCTGGCGGCTGCCCCCGCCTGACCTCTGCCGCCCGCGAGAGGGACGTTCAGCCCTGGGCCGGGCGGCTCGGCAGTCGGAGCCTGGGGGCATGAGGTGGACCCGCGGGCTGCTCGTCGTGGGCGCGGTCGCGCTCGGCTTCGGCGTCCCCGCGCGACCCGTCCCGCCGCCGGCTCCGGGGCGCCGCCTCGGGTCCGTACCGCTCGACCCCTCGCTGCCCGACCTGCTGCGCGACCACCTCGACGTGGACGGCGACGGGCTGGTGCCGGAGACCAACTCGGTCGTGCTCTGCGCCCGGGGCGAGCTGCGCCTCGGCCGGTCACCATGGCTGCCGATGCGGATGCGGTCGGTGCGCTCGCGCACGGAGTTCGTCAGCGACATCGCCGTGACGTGGTGGGGGATGCCGGTGCTGACGGGTGTCGACGCCTATGTGGCCGGCCACGGCCTGACCCGCGTCGCGGGCCGCAGCACCGTCGGACCCGAGATCGACCAGGGCGCGAACCTGTTCCTGTGGTCCGAGGCACTCCTCGTGCCCTCGACGTTCGCGGTCGGGACGCCGGTCAAGGCGACGGGCGGCCAGGACGGGACGGTCTCGCTGCAGGTGCCCCTCGGGACGGGCGTCGACGAGGCGGTCCTGACGTTCGACGAGCTGGTGCCCCGGCGCTTCGCGGCCCTGCGCTACCAGCGGGTCGGTGGCGACAAGCGCTGGTGGCACGCCGACTACCGCGGCTGGCACGTGCAGGACGGCATCCGGGTCCCCCGGCGCCTCGAGGCGACCTGGGAGGGCGACGACGAACCGTGGCTGACCCTCGACGTGGAGGCCGTCGTCGCCAACGTCGACGTGAGCGAGCGCATCGAGCAGGTCACCGAGCTGGTGCGCACGACCCGAGAACGGGCCGGGCTGGCGGACTGACCGGGCTGGCGGGTGGCTGGCCTCAGTCGCGCAGGCGGATGCCGAAGAGCGCCTCGAGCTCGACCACGGTCTCGTCGTACGACGTGTGGTGCACGGCCACCAGCCCCAGCTCAGCCGCGGCGCGCACGTTGGGCGCGAGGTCGTCGACGAAGACGGTCTCCTCCGCGGCCACGCCGAGCAGCTCGAGCGTGTGCTGGAAGATCTCCGGCTCCGGCTTGCGCATGCCGACCTCGCCGGAGATGACGATCGCGTGGAACATCTCGTCCCAGCCCTCGCGGGGGTACTCGTTGCCCCACGAGTTCGACAGCAGCCCGGTGAGCAACCCTGCCTGGCGGGCCCGCAGCACGAGGCCCGCCATCGCCGGCGCGTGCGCGAAGTGGTCGAACATCCGCTGCAGCAGGCCCTGCGCCGGCACCGGATGACCGGAGCGGGTCGACAGGCGCGCCGCGAGCTGTTCCTCGAAGTGCGGGACCTCGATCTCGCCCCGCTCCAGCGCCGCCACCGGGTTGGTGACGGCGAGGCCGCCCTGGTGGTCACCGAGCCAGTCGCGCATGACGGCGAGGTAGTCGTCGAAGTCGACGTCGTCGAGCTCGGCCCAGGCGCGCATGGACACGTCCAGGGGCTCGGTCAGCACGCCGCCCCAGTCGACGACGAGCGCTCGCAGGTCAGGCACCGCAGCCCTCCCGCGCGTGGGCGAGCAGGGCCGGGACGCCCACGTCGAGCGATGCGAAGAACGCGTCGTCGGAGGTGCCCGCGAGGTGGCGGTGGTAGGACGCCTCCAGCAGCACGGCCAGCTTCCACACCGCGAGGGTGACGAACCACGTCGGGTCACCCGCCTCGCGCCCGGTGCCGCGCTCCCACTCGGCGACCATCTCGTCGCGGGTCGGGAACCCCGGATGGGCGGTGACCAGCTCGGCCAGCGGGTAGCGCTCGCCGGGCTCCGGCCAGAACGAGAGCAGGTAGCCGAGATCGGCGCGGGGGTCGCCGACCGTCGCCATCTCCCAGTCCACGACGGCGGCGACGCACGGCTGCTCGTCGGGCCCGACGATCACGTTGTCGAGCTTGTAGTCGCCGTGCACCACGGCCGGCGGCTGCTCCTCGGGCAGGTGGGCGTGCAGCCAGTCACGCACGGCGTCGTAGTCGGGCAGGTCGCGGGCCCGGCCACCGGCCGAGGCCACCGCCTGCTGGATGCCCTCGCGCTGGCCGACCCACCGGCGCAGCTGGCGGGCGAGATAGCCGCCCTCGCGGCCCAGGCCGGCGGCCACGAAGGGCTCGGTGGGTGCCTGGTGGATCTCGGCCAGCGCCGTGGCCAGGTCCAGTCCAAGGGCACGGCGGCGCGGCTCGTCGAGCCAGCCGGGCACGCTGTCCCGGATGACGACGCCGTCGACGCGCTCCATCAGGTAGAACGGCGCCCCGATGACCTCGGGGTCCTCGCAGACCGCGACCACCTGCGGCACCCGGACCGGCGCTCCGCTGCGGGCCAGCAGGTCCATGACGCGGTACTCGCGGACGACGTCGTGGGCGGTGGGCAGCAGCGGCCCGGCGGGAGGACGGCGCAGGATCCACTCCCGACCGCCGCGCGCCACGACGTACGTGAGGTTGCTGTGCCCCTCGCCGTGCCGCTCGACCAGCAGAGGGCCGTCGCCCGGCAGCCGGGGCCCGAGCCACTGCTCGAGTCGCTGCGGGTCGACGAGGTCGGCTGCGGTCATCCCCCGATCCTAGGGACACTGTCGGGCATGGACTTCGCCCCCACCGCGGCAGCCGCGGAGATGCAGAAGCGCCTGCAGGCGTTCATGGACGAGCACGTCTTTCCTGCCGAGGAGGTGTATGCCCAGCAGCGGCGGGCGAACATCGCGGCCGGCCGGCCGTACGAGCTGCCGCCGATCGTGGAGTCGCTCAAGGCGGAGGCCCGCGCGCGCGGGCTCTGGAACCTCTTCCTGCCGGAGGTCTCGGGGCTGTCCGTGCTCGACTACGCACCG
>DASVBJ010000335.1:0-7715 GCA_036375895.1 Actinomycetes bacterium
CGTGTTCGCCGGGTTGACCGTCACCGTGACGTCGTCGCTCGAGGACAGCGTCCCGTCGGAGGCGGTCAACCGCAGCACGTAGCTGCCGCTGGTGCTGAAGGTCGCGGTGGTGCTGGCCGCGGCGGGGTTGGCGAAGGTGACGGTGCCGGGCCCGCTGACCGTGGACCAGGTGGTGGTCAGGGTGCTGCCGGTGGGCAGGCCGTCGTCGCTGGCCGCGCCGGACAGGGTGGCGCCGGCGGGCAGGGTGATGGTCTGGTCCGGTCCGGCATTGACCGTGGGTGCGCTGTTGGTCGGGGTTCCGGTCATGTACACGATGTGCAGCAACGGAGGCGCGCCGCCCTCGGACGACTCGGCAGTACGCCGTCCGGTGCCCGTGATGATCAGGGCCAGCGCGTTGCCGCTCGCCCACCCGGCGCGGTTGACCACCTCCTGGACCACGCTCGCCAGGTTCGGTGTCTGCTGGTCGGCGCCGCGCGCACCCACGGCGCTCCAGGCAGCCGGCGTCCAGCCGACGGTCGCGGTCGTCCTCGCCCGCGACGACACATTCAGGCTGGTGGAGGTGAAGGTCGTCGCGTTGTCCGCCGCCTGCGCGCGCAGGCTCAGCGAGGTGGCGCCGGTGGTGACCTCGTCGGTCTGGAACTGCACCGTCGCGCTGGAGATGGTCGAGCCGCGCGGCACCGCGACGCCGGTGAACCGCAGACCCACGGTCTGGTCGCTGCCGTCGTTGACCAGCTCGAGGTCGCTGCTCGTCAAGCTGACCGAACCGCCGGCCGCCTCCTCCGCGTCGTCCGAGCCGGTGCCAACCGAGCGGTCCAGCGTGAACGGTCCGTTCGGGCCGACGACCGTGACGACGGTGTCGTCCGACCCGGTCAGCAGCGAGTCGGTGGCGGACAGCCGCAGCACGTAGGTCCCGGGGGTGCCGAAGGTCGCCGTCGTGGTGGGGGAGCCGGGGTTCGCGAAGGTGACCGAGCCGGGGCCGCTCACCATGGACCACTGGCTGGTCACCGTCCCGGGCGGGTTCGGCAGGCCGTCGTCGGTGACGGACCCGGCGAGCGTTGCCGCGTTCGGTTGGGTCACGGAGACGTCCGGGCCGGCGCTGACCGAGGGAGCCACGTTGCCGACCGGCGGCAACACCGCGGACATCTCGTACATCAGGCCGTCGTTCTCCGAGGAGTTGCTGTTGTTGTCCACCCGCCGGTCGACGACGTACAGGTTCTGGCCGCTCCCGCCCGCGCTGGGTGCAGCCAGCGCGATGCCCGCCTCGGCGTCGCCGTTGGCGGCGCGGATGTCGATGACGTTGAGCAGCGCGCCGCTGGTGCTCAGCTCGTACGCCGCGTGCGACACCGAGCTGACGACGAAGAGGGTGTCCCGGAGCGCGTTGTAGAAGATGCCCTCCGGGTCACCGGCGCCGAACTGGCCGACGTCGAAGTGCCGTGTGGTGTCGTCGCCCGATGGTGCGAGGCGGTCGAACCGACCGTTGGGTCCCGGCGACACCTCGTAGACCTCGGCGTTCAGGCCGTCGATCAGGTAGAGCTTGCCGTTTCTGGTGTCGATCGTCACGTCTTCGTTGTCACCGGCGCCGAGCGCACTCGCGCTGATCGTCGTCCAGGTGTCGTCGGAGGTGCCGTAGCGCGCGTCCCCGCCGACGGACACCTCGTAGACCTCCATCGCGTCGTCGTCAGAGGTGAACACGTGCCCGTTCCGCGGGTCGTAGGCGGCGCCGGTCGGCTCGTGGGTGAAGCGGGTGGTGTCGCCCCTGTCGGTGACGTTCGCGCCGTCGCGCGTGACCGTCCAGGCGTTGACGTTCTGGAAGATGGACATCTCGTCCACCTCGCCGTCGACCACCAGGAGCTGTCCGTTCGGCAGCACGGTCACCCCGGACGGGTCGGGGCTCGAGGGAGACCAGCGCGAGGTGTCGACGGTGCGGACCAGGCTCGCGGTCACGGTCGCGGCGGCAGCGGTCGCTGCCGCGGTCAACGAGACCTCGGCCACCCGGCCGGACGTACTCGCATCGCCGGCGTCCGCGACGTACAGGTCGGTGCTTGCGGGGTCGTCGGTCTGGTCGGCGGTGGGCGCGAAGACGATGCCCCGCAGGTCTCGGATGTCCGCGTCGCTGATGTCGTAGCTGCGCACCAGGCGCCCGGTGGAGTCCATCGCGTGGAGCAGGTCACGTGCCGGCTCGGCCGTGTAAAGCAACCCGTCGCGGGGGTTGTAGGCAAGTCCGCGCAGGCGCGAGCCGTCGAGGCCTCGCAACGTCGTACGGGTGACGTCGGCCGCGGTGGGCCGGGCCCGGGGCCCCACCCGCGCGAGCAGGTCGCCGCTGAGCACGAACCAGGTGCCGGAGGAGTCATACGTCGCGCCCGTGGCACCCCTCAGGCCAGCTTCTGCCAGGCTCACCCGCCGAAGGCCGGACGGAGCGGTCAGGTCGACCTCGATCCGGTCGTCACCCTCGATCGCGGTCAGCTGACGGGTCACCGGGTCGAACGCCACCGTCGGCCCGGCTGCGGGCCCGGCGATGCGGACCGTCCGTGCCTCCTTGCCCGTCGGGGCGATCATGAGCACGGTGTTGTCCCCGCCCTCGGCGCCGGTCACGAGCAGCCTGCCGTCGGTCGGGGAGTACGCGACGCCCGTGGCTGCGGGCGCGCCGTACTCGCCTGTGCTCAGTGATCGGATCTCCCGGGCCTCACCCACCGCCGGGGCCGTCCCCGGAGCCTGCCGCGTCGGCGCAGCAGCTGCGGCCGAGCCCGCCGGAAGGGACGAGGCCGCCAGGGCGATCGCGGCTGTGAGGACGACGAGTCGGCTAGTCCTGGACATCCGGATCCCTCCCAGCCCCCCTCCGCCCTTGACCGGACGACGCACGGGCTCCCCCTGGCAAGAAACCTATCGAGGCTCTTCCGCCGGTTCCTGCGTCAATCGGCGTAGGTGGCCTACGGAGAACGTCGAGCGCGCGGTACGCCAGCAGCCAGCACACCGCCGTGACCGATGCGCCCGACATGTCAGCGAAGATGTCGACACTCTGTGCGTCCCGGCCGACGGCGAGCTGGACGAGCTCCAGCAGGGCCCCGAGCGCGGTGACCCCGAGCACGAGCCGCCCCGGTCGCCGCCGCAGCCGGGCAGGACCGAAGGCCAGCAGCCACGACGTCAGCAGCGCGTAGGCCAGGGTGTGGGCCAGGAAGTCCGTCGCCGTCCCGCCCCGGCTGGGCACCACGTCCACCCCGAGGGAGAGGACCAGGATGACGGGAACCGGTGCGGCAGCCACGAGGACGACGCCGCGCCGGCGCCGACGGCGTGCCTCCGGCCCTCGGCCCGGGCGGCAGGTGCCGAGGATCGCCAGTGCCTGTCGGACCAGCAGGACCAGGTCGGAGCGGAGCGAGGCGGTGGTGAGGTACTCCAGGTCCAGTGCAACCCGCTCGTGCAGGAGGACGTCCTCGTAGCAGGCCACCGGGTCCGACGAGGCGGCCAGTCGCTCCGCCTCGTCCATGAAGCCGAGTGTCGACGGCCCGACGAGCCCGGGTCGCAGGGTCAGCACGCGTCGCTCGTCCTCCGTGTAGCGAGCGACGAACTCCGGGGTCTCCGGCCGCGGACCGACCAGGCTCATGTCGCCCTTCACGACGTTGATCAGCTGCGGCAGCTCGTCGAGGTAGTAGCGGCGAAGGTGCCTCCCCAGCCGCGTGACCCGCGGGTCGCCCGCGGCGCTGACGTTGGCGACGTGCGGGTCCTGGTCGACGACCATCGACCTGAACTTCAGGATCCAGAAGAGCCGTCCGTCCTTGCCGACCCGCTGCTGACGGAAGATCGCGGGACCGGGGGAGTCGAGCCGCACGAGCACGGCGACGACGGCCAGCACGGGCGCCAGCAGGACGAGCGCGAGGCCCGCGACGGCCCGGTCGACCACCTGCTTGGCGACCGGCGACGACAGCCGCTCGGCACTCCGGGTCACCGCGCTCACGGACGTGGACCGCCCGGTGGCAGGCCGTCCGTCGCGATCTCCCGGACCAGCATGAAGGGCTCGGCCGCCTCGACGCCCACCGCGGCGCCGTGCCGGCGCGCGTACGCCTCGAGGGCTTCGAGCGACCTGGGGTGCGGCCACGGCCGTACCTCGCTGGAGAACGCGTCGGCGTACGCGCTCATCGCCTCGAGCTTCGTCGCGAGCGACGTCGACGCGTCGACGAAGACGTTGGGTGAGAAGACGGTGCCGGGGAACGGTGGCGCCCACTCGGTGGACGACGGTGTCTCGAAGCACATCAGCCGCCGCACCGGCTGGCCGGGCAACGGGCGGGCGGCGACCATCGTGGCGCGGAAGACGATCCGGTGATCCTGGTTGACGTCCTCCATGAAGTGCGTGAGCACCACGTCCGGCTCGAGCTCGGCGATGCACCGCTCGATCGGGTCGATGACCTCGAGCAGGGAGAGGGTGTCCAGCCGCTGGTCGGGCAGGCCGCCGAGCACGAGTCGCTTGACCCCCAGCACGTCGCAAGCCCGCTCCAGGCAGGCGATCTGCTGCTCGACCCGTCCGTGCCGGGACGTGACGCCCTCGGTGAGGACCAGCGCCCACACCTCGTCGCCCCGCGCCGCGTGCAGCGCCATCGTGGCGCCCGCCCCCAACGTCTCGTCGTCGGGGTGCGCCGCCACCGTCAAGATCTTCATGCCGCACCCCGCCGTGGCCTCGGCCCGTTCACAGGCCCATCCCACTTCGGGACGGCGGGAGTGGCATCGCCCGCGATGCGTGGTCCCCCTCGTACGCATGCAGGTGTGAATCGTGTCGCGCTACGACGGGTGGCCCGGCCCCCGCGGGGAGCCGGGCCACCATGTCATGGCAGGCCAGGGCATGTCAGGACATGCCGGGCCTCACATGGTCACTTGTAGGTGCACACCACCTGGTCGCCCGGCTTCGGTGCGCTCACCACGGGGCAGACGAGCTGCAGGCCCCCGGCGGCCGGGTACGACGTCGTCGTCGGGCTGGGGGAGGCGGTCGGGGTCGGCGACGCGGTCGAGGCCGTGGTCTGTGTCGTGGTCGAGGTCGAGGACGTGCCAGGGACCGGGATCAGGCCGTTGACGTACTCCTCGATGTTCGTCCAACCGTCGCCGTTGCGGTCGCCGGCGGAGTCGTTGACGCCCGGGTTCAGGCCCCGCTCGCTCTCCCAGGTGTTTGGCATGCCGTCGTGGTCCGCGTCGGCGGGTGCGGTGCCGCCGGCGATGGTGGGCCACCCTCCCACCTGGCTGGGGCTGTCGATCACCTTGCCGGTGCCGTTGCGCACGTCGGCGAGGATGCGCTTGTCCACGTCGTCGATCGCCGGCACTCGCGCACCGGCGTTCGCCATGACGTCGAGGTAGGCCTGGGACGCGCTGGTCGTCGTCACCGGGGCGGTCGGCAGCGGGGTCGAGGACATGTACGGCGTGAAGCCGGAGGACACCGTGGCGGCCGACCCGTCGGCCCGCCGGTTGCCGGCGACGTAGGCGGTCATGCCCTTGCCCGAGCTGGGGTAGAAGTCGACGTCCGGGCGGGTGGTCGTCTTCGAGGGACCCGCCTTGTACCAGTTGTTGACGACGTTGGTCTTGCCCTGCCGCTTGTCGGTGATCGTGGTCGCCCACTTCCCCCAGTCGTAGACGACGTTGTTCCGCACGTCCGAGTAGCCGGTCGTGCTCACCTCGGGGTTGCGCTCGACGTTGTGCGCCATCAGGTTGTGGTGCATCGAGATGTTGTAGGAGTAGTCGCCGCTGCCGAAGAGCCCCCGGCTGTGCTCGCCGAGCTGATGGGTGCTGTGGCTGAGCCCCTCCGCGACGATGTTGTACGAGAACGTGATGTCCTGCGTGTCGTAGTAGGACGACACGACCTCGTCCGTGGCCCACGAGAACGAGTTGTGGTCGACGATGATCCGCCGCGCCTTCGTCGTGGAGGACGACTCGATCGTCAGCGCGTCGCCCTGGATCCCCTGTGCGCCGGGCGCACCGGGACGGAACCGGAGTCCGCGGACGATCACGTCGTTGGTCTGGATGCGCAAGGTGGCCACATCGGTGGTCCGCGCCGGGTCGTTGCGCAGCAGGATGCCGCCGCCGGGGGCGGTCTGTCCGGCGACCGTGAGGTAGGGGTTCTTGACCTTGATCACCGTCTTGAGGGTGATCGTGCCGCCGACCTTGAAGACCACGATGCGCGGGCCGGAGGCGGTGAGCGCCTCGCGCAGGCTCCCGGGACCCGAGTCGTTGAGGTTCGTCACCTCGATGACACGCCCGCCGCGGCCGCCGGGCGTGCCGCTGCCGTAGCCCTCCGCTCCTGGGAAGGCACCGACCTGTGCCGCTCCTGCGCTCTGCGTCCCGATGGTGACCGACGCGACGGCGAGCAGAGCGGCGCCGAAGCCGGTGAGCAGTCGTCGGCGGCGGCTGACCGGTGACGCTGCGGCTGCCCGGTGACGGTGTGCCCGGGCGGGTGGACGTTGGTGCTGCCGACTGTGCTTAGCAGTCATGGCCTGCTCCAGAGGCTGGGGCCTCGCCTCGCCCGGCAGGTCTCGCCGGGCGCCCCCGCGGGCCGTGAGGCGTACGGAATCTTTGTGCTGACGCGCCCCGTCGACGACCCGGGCGGGGGAGATACCGCACCACAGGCGTCGTCAGGCTAGCGAACTCGGGCGAACTTCCCGAAATCGTCCCCCCGGCGTCGCCCTCGCGCCGTGGGTGTGGTATCGGCGGGCCCCCTCGGTGGCCTGAGTAAAGGTCCGGAATGCATCCGGCCACGCCTCGGCGAGGCGACGGCGGCCACGGGTCCCTGGGCAGGCCCGGCTATCCGTCGTACGTTTGAGCGACGGGCGGGAGTGTGCTTGGGGGGCGTTCGTGAGTCGTGGGCTGAGGTTGCGGGTCGGGCTCGTCCCGGCCCTCTCCGGCGTGCTGCTGAGCGGCCCCCTCGTGACCGGCCCCGCCTGGGCCGCTGCGCCGCGATCGTCCGACCAGTCGCCGGGGCTCGGCGTCCTCGTTGGCGCGTTCGCCGTGGGGCTGCTCGGACTCGGTCTGCTTCTGGGCCTGTTCTTCGCGGTCGAGCGGACCTGGCGCTGGCTCGGGCGGGCGTCGGTCGCCTCGCGGGGTGCGCTGGCCCGGTCCGCGCCCTGGCGTGGGTCGGCTCGGCGTGCCGAGGCGATGCGGCCGTCTGAGCGGGTGGCCGGCACCGCCGGAGAGGCGGCCATCGCGGCCCGGCTCGCCGAGGAGATCGCCCGGACCACCCGCCTGCGCCTGGACGAGGCGGACCGGACGATCGCCAGCCTGGCCGACCGGCTCGCGGCCGCGGAGCGCGCCGCCGCGCTCGGCCGGGGGCGGGAGCCGGCTCCGGGCGGACCGGGCACGAGCCCGCAGCAACCGCAACAACCGCGGACCCCGGTACAGCAGCAGCAGCCGCAGCAGCGTCAGCAGCCGCAGAGCCCGGCGCCGCAGCAGCCGCAACAACCGCGGACCCCGGTACCGCAGCAGCAGCCGCGGAGCCCGGTCGAGCCGATGCCGTCGACGGCAGCCGCGCCGAGCTCGCAGGTGTCCGGGCCCCGACCCGACGTCGACACCCGCCTGGCCCCTGGGCCGGCCCGGCCGATGGGCAAGGCCGCGCGCAAGGCGGAGGCATCACGCCATGCGGCCGCACTGCGCAAGGCGGAGGCGGCGCAGAGGGTGGAGGCGGCGCGGAGGGCGGAGGCCGAAGCCGCCACCCGAAGGGCCGAAACCACGCGCCCGACTCCGGCCGCCGA
>DASVBJ010000280.1:0-21865 GCA_036375895.1 Actinomycetes bacterium
CTTCTGCGCTCTCGGCGACGGCTCCGCCTCTCCGATCTTCTCCTCCCTGAAGTACTTCCGCGAGGAGTACGAGCAGCACATCACGGGCCCGGGCTGCCCCTTCGACCCGGCCAAGTCGACGGCCTGGGCGGACCGCCCGGAGGTGAACGCATGACCGTACAGCAGGCCGACAGCGGCTCCACCGCGGGCCAGCGCCCCACGGGAGGGGCAGAGGCGGCGGTCCCGCCGGAAGACCTCGTCACGCTGACGATCGACGGCGTCGGGATCAGCGTGCCCAAGGGCACCCTGGTCATCCGGGCCGCCGAACAACTCGGCATCGAGATCCCCCGCTTCTGCGACCACCCCCTCCTCGACCCGGTCGGCGCCTGCCGGCAGTGCATCGTCGAGGTCGAGGGCCAGCGCAAGCCGATGGCGTCCTGCACCATCACGTGCACGGACGGCATGGTGGTGAAGACTCAGCTCACCTCACCCGTGGCCGAGAAGGCGCAGCACGGCATTATGGAGATGCTGCTCATCAACCACCCGCTGGACTGCCCGGTCTGCGACAAGGGCGGCGAGTGCCCGCTGCAGAACCAGGCCATGAGCAACGGCCGTGCCGAGACTCGCTTCGAGGACGTCAAGCGCACCTACCCCAAGCCCATCAGCATCTCCTCGCAGGTGCTGCTCGACCGCGAGCGCTGCATCCTGTGCGCACGCTGCACCCGCTTCTCGGCGCAGATCGCGGGTGACCCGTTCATCGAGATGCTCGAGCGCGGTGCGCTGCAGCAGGTCGGCATCTACGAGGCCGAGCCCTTCGAGTCGTACTTCTCCGGCAACACCGTGCAGATCTGCCCGGTGGGCGCGCTCACCGGCGCCGCCTACCGCTTCCGGTCGCGTCCCTTCGACCTCGTCTCGACCCCCGGCGTGTGCGAGCACTGCGCGTCCGGCTGCGCGATCCGCACCGACCACCGACGCGGCAAGGTGATGCGCCGGCTGGCCGGCGACGACCCGCAGGTCAACGAGGAGTGGAACTGCGACAAGGGCCGCTGGGCCTTCCAGTACGCCACCGCCCAGGACCGGCTGACCACCCCGCTGGTGCGCGACGACGACGGCGAGCTGGTGCCGACGTCCTGGTCGGAGGCGCTGACCATCGCTGCCCGGGGCCTGGCCGCGGCTCGCGGCGCGACCGGTGTCCTCGTCGGCGGCCGGGCCACCCTCGAGGACGCCTACGGCTACGCCAAGTTCGCCCGGGTCGTCCTCGCCACCAACGACGTCGACTTCCGCGCCCGACCGCACTCGGCCGAAGAGGCCGACTTCCTCGCGGCGCACGTCGCCGGGCGGGGCCTCGGAGTCACGTACTCCGACCTCGAGCAGGCCCGGACGGTGCTGCTCGTGGGCCTCGAGCCCGAGGAGGAGTCGCCGATCGTCTTCCTGCGCCTGCGCAAGGCGGTGCGCAGGAACCGGCTCGCGGTGCACGCGGTGGCCCCGTTCGCCACGCGCGGCCTGGAGAAGCTCAGCGGCCGGCTGCTTGCGTCCGCGCCGGGCACGGAGCCCGAGGTCCTGGACGCCCTTGCCGACGCCGACGACCGGGTCGCCGACGCAGCGGCCGCGCTGCGCGGCGGCAACGCGGTGATCCTGGTGGGAGAGCGGCTCGCTGCCGTGCCCGGGGCGCTCAGCGCTGCCGCCCGGCTGGCGGACGCCACCGGCGCCCGGCTGGCGTGGGTGCCGCGCCGGGCCGGCGAGCGCGGTGCGGTCGAGGCGGGCGCGCTGCCCGGGCTGCTGCCCGGCGGCCGGCCGGTCACCGACGCCGCGGCCCGCGTCGACGCGGCCGCCGCCTGGGACGCCCAGAGCCTGCCTGCCGAGCCGGGACGCGACACCGGTGCGATCCTCGACGCCGTCCACCGTGGCGACATCCGGGCCCTCGTGATCGGCGGCGTCGACCCGCACGACCTGCCCGACCCGCTGGCGGCGCTGGCCGCCGTCGACGCGGCCCCGTTCGTCGTCAGCCTCGAGCTGCGCGAGTCCGAGGTCACCCGCCGGGCCGACGTCGTGCTGCCGGTCGCCCCGGCGGTCGAGAAGGCCGGCACGTTCCTCGACTGGGAGGGTCGCGGGCGGCCCTTCGAGGAGGTGCTGCGCGGCACCAACGCGATGCCCGACGTGCGTGTCCTGCACGCGCTCGCGGACGAGATGGGAGTCGACCTGGCGCTGCCGGACGTGCGCGCCGCGCGAGCCGAGCTCGCCGAGCTGGGTCGCTGGGACGGTGCCAGGGCTGAGGTCACGTCGGTCGACGCGCCGTCGCTGCCGCGACCCGAGGCGGGTGAGGCCGTGCTGGCCACCTGGCACCTGCTGCTCGACGAGGGCCGGCTGCAGGACGGCGAGCCGTTCCTGGCCGGCACCGCCCGACAGCCCGTCGCGAGGCTCTCCGCCGCGACCGCCGAGGAGGTCGGGGTGGCCGACGGGCACGACGTGACCGTCGCGACCGACCGGGGCGAGATCACGCTGCCGCTCACGGTCACCGAGATGCCCGACCGGGTCGTGTGGCTGCCCACCAACAGCGTCGGCTCGGCGGTGCGCCGGGCCCTGGCGGCGGACAACGGCACGCTCGTGCGGGTCCGTCCGGGAGGTGACCGGTGAACCGCACCGTGCTGGCCGCGGCGAACGTCCCGGGCTTCGGCAACGACCCGTGGTGGTTGGTCACCGGCAAGGCCGTCGCGATCTTCGTCTTCCTCGTCGTCATGACGCTGTTCGCGATCTACGCCGAGCGTCGTGTCGTCGCCCGCATGCAGCACCGCATCGGCCCCAACCGGGTCGGCCCGGCGGGTCTGCTGCAGAGCCTCGCCGACGGCATCAAGCTGGCGCTCAAGGAGGACATCATCCCGAAGGCCGCCGACCGCGCGGTCTTCATCCTGGCGCCGGTGATCTCGGCGATCCCCGCGTTCATGTCGTTCGCGGTGATCCCGTTCGGCCCGGAGGTCTCCGTCTTCGGCGAGCGCACCCACCTGCAGCTGACCGACCTGCCGGTCGCCGTGCTCTACATCCTCGCGGTCGCCTCGGTGGGCATCTACGGCATCGTCCTCGCCGGCTGGTCCAGCGGCTCGACGTACCCGTTGCTCGGCAGCCTGCGGTCGTCGGCCCAGATGATCTCGTACGAGGTCGCGATGGGCCTGTCCTTCGTCGGCGTCTTCCTCTACGCCGGCTCGATGTCCACGTCCCAGATCGTCGGCGAGCAGGCGGATCTCTGGTACGCGCTGCTGCTCTTCCCGTCGTTCGCCATCTACGTCGTCTCGATGGTGGGCGAGACCAACCGGGCGCCGTTCGACCTGCCGGAGGCCGAGGGCGAGCTGGTGGGCGGCTTCCACACGGAGTACTCGTCCCTGAAGTTCGCGCTGTTCTTCCTGGCGGAGTACATCAACATGGTCACCGTCTCGGCGCTGGCGACGACGCTGTTCCTCGGCGGCTGGCGGGCGCCGTGGCCGCTGTCCCTCTGGGAGGGCGCCAACGAGGGCTGGTGGCCGGTGCTGTGGTTCGTCACCAAGGTGCTGCTCTTCCTCTTCGTCTTCATCTGGCTGCGGGGCACGCTGCCCCGGCTGCGCTACGACCAGTTCATGAAGCTCGGCTGGAAGGTGCTCATCCCGGTCGCGCTGGGCTGGCTGGTGCTCGTCGCCACCGCACGGGCGCTCAACGCGGAGTACGACGTGAACCGCCGCGACCTGCTGCTCTACGGTGGCGTCGCCGTGCTCGTCGTGCTGGTGCTCAGCTTCGTGTGGGACGCGGTGGCGGCCCGGCGGGCGGAGCAGGAGGGCCCGGCGCGGGAGGCCCCGGAGTTCGACGCGTTCGCCGGGGGGCATCCGGTGCCACCCATGCCCGGACAGACAGTCCCAGTGCTGACGGGTGCGCCCGAGCAGCGCGAGACCGACCCGACCCCGACGGAGGACGACCGGTGAGTGTTCTCACCCAGCTCAAGGGGTTCGGTGTCACCTTCGGCACGATGTTCAAGAGGGTCGTCACCGAGCAGTACCCCGACGAGAAGAAGCCGACCGAGCCGCGGTTCCACGGCCGGCACGTGCTCAACCGGCACGCCGACGGGCTCGAGAAGTGCATCGGGTGCGAGCTGTGTGCCTGGGCCTGCCCCGCCGACGCCATCTACGTCGAGGGCGCCGACAACACGGAGGGCGAGCGGTTCTCCCCGGGGGAGCGCTACGGCCGCGTCTACCAGATCAACTACCTGCGCTGCATCTTCTGCGGCCTGTGCATCGAGGCGTGCCCGACCCGGGCGCTGACGATGTCCAACGAGTACGAGCTCGCCGACGTCTCGCGGGAGAAGCTCATCTTCGAGAAGCAGGACCTGCTCGCCCCGCTGCTGCCGGGCATGGAGCCGGCCCCGCACCCGATGGTCGACGGCTTCGACGAGCAGGACTACTACCGCGGTCGCGTCACCCGGGCCACCCAGAAGCAGGCCGACTACGTCGCCGCCCGGGCGGACGAGCGCGAGCCCGGGAGGCCGTCATGACCACCGCCTCCACCCTCGCAGCGGCGACGGCCCAGACCGGCACCGGCGAGGCGGTCGTCTTCTGGCTGCTCGCGCCCATCGCGGTGCTCGCCGCGACCAGCATGCTGCTGACGAAGAGGGCCGTGCACAGCGCACTGTTGCTGGCGCTCACCATGCTCTGCCTCGCGGTGCTCTACCTGGCCCAGGACGCCCCGTTCCTCGGTGTCGTGCAGGTGGTCGTCTACACCGGCGCGGTCATGATGCTCTTCCTGTTCGTGCTCATGCTGGTCGGCGTCGACTCGAGCGACTCGCTCGTGGAGACGATCAGGGGCCAGCGTGTCGCGGCGTTGGTCGCCGCCGCCGGCTTCGCCGGGCTGCTGGTCTTCGGCCTGGGTGACGTGACGATGGGCAACCGCGGACTGACGGAGGCGAACGCCGCCGGGAACGTGCAGGGGCTCGCCAACCTGATGTTCTCGCGCTACGTGTTCGCGTTCGAGGTGACGAGCGCCCTGCTCATCACCGCCGCGCTCGCCGCGATGATCCTCGCCCACCGCGAGCGGCACGAGCACCGGCCGGCGCAACGCGAGCTCTCGCAGCGCCGGTTCCTTCCCGGCAGCTACGGCGCCCCGCTGCCGGGACCCGGTGTCTACGCGCGGCACAACGCGGTGCACACCCCGGCGCTGCTGCCCGACGGCACCCCCGCCGATGTGTCGGTGTCGCGGGTGCTCAGCGCGCGGGGGGACGTCCGGGAGCCGGTCATGGACGCCGAGGATGTCCGCGAGGTCGAGAGGGGACGCGAGCAGTGAACCCGATGAACTACGTCTACCTCTCGGCGCTGCTGTTCTCCATCGGTGCCGCGGGGGTGCTGCTGCGCCGCAACGCCATCGTGGTGTTCATGTGCGTCGAGCTGATGCTCAACGCGACCAACCTTGCGTTCGTGACGTTCGCGCGCATGCACGGCAACCTCGACGGGCAGGTCATCGCGTTCTTCGTGATGGTCGTCGCCGCCGCGGAGGTCGTGATCGGGCTGGCGATCATCGTGACCATCTTCCGCACCCGTCGCTCGGCCTCGGTCGACGGCGCCAACCTGCTGAAGTACTAGGACACCCACTGTGACGACCCTCCTCGCCGCGGAAGGCCACCAGCAGGCAGCCGCCGCCTCGGGCATCTTCTCCGCCACCTGGCTCCTCATCGCGCTGCCCGCGCTCGGCGCCGCGATCCTGCTGCTCGGTGGCAGGCGGACCGACCGGTTCGGTCACCTGCTGGGCGCCGCGCTGCCGGGCGCCTCGTTCGTGCTCGGCCTGCTCATGTTCATCGAGATGCTGGGTCGCGACTCCAGCGACCGGGCGATCAGCCAGCACCTGTTCAGCTGGGTGCCGGCCGGCAGCTTCCAGGTCGATGCCGGCCTGCTCGTCGACCAGCTCTCGATGTGCTTCGTGCTGCTGATCACGTTCGTCGGCACGCTGATCCACGTCTACTCGATCGGCTACATGGAGCACGACCGGGACCGCCGCCGGTTCTTCGGCTACCTGAACCTCTTCGTCGCGGCGATGCTGCTGCTGGTGCTCGCCGACAGCTACCTGCTGCTCTACGTCGGGTGGGAGGGGGTCGGCCTGGCGTCGTACCTGCTCATCGGGTTCTGGCAGTTCGTCCCCGAGTACGCCGCCGCCGCGAAGAAGGCGTTCGTCGTCAACCGGGTCGGCGACTTCGGGCTGTCCATCGCGATCATGATCATGTTCGTGCAGTTCGGGACCGTCAGCTTCCAGGGCGTGTTCTCCGGCGCGGAGGGCGCCAGCGAGGGCGCGCTGACCGCGATCGGCCTGATGTTGCTGCTCGGGGCGTGCGGCAAGTCGGCACAGTTCCCCCTGCAGTCCTGGCTGGGTGACGCCATGGCCGGCCCGACTCCGGTGTCGGCGCTGATCCACGCGGCAACGATGGTCACCGCCGGTGTCTACCTGGTCGTCCGGTCCGCCCCACTCTTCGAGGGCGCGCCGGATGCACAGCTGGTCGTGGTCATCGTCGGCGCCGTCACGCTGCTCTTCGGAGGCATCGTCGGCTGCGCGAAGGACGACATCAAGAAGGCGCTGGCTGCCTCGACGATGAGCCAGATCGGCTACATGATGCTCGCGGCCGGGCTCGGGCCGGCGGGCTACCCGTTCGCCATCTTCCTGCTGCTCGCCCACGGCTTCTTCAAGGCCGACATGTTCCTCGGTGCAGGCTCCGTCATGCACGGCATGAACGATCGGGTCGACATGCGCCGCTACGGCGCCCTGTCCACGGTCATGAAGACCACCTGGATCACGTTCGCCGCCGGGTGGCTGGCGATCATCGGCTTCCCCCCGCTGTCTGGCTTCTTCAGCAAGGACAAGATCATCGAGGCAGCCTTCGCCGGCGACGGCTGGCGGCCATGGGTCTTCGGCACCGCCGCGCTGGTCGGCGCCGGCATCACCGCCTTCTACATGACCCGACTGTTCTTCATGACCTTCCACGGCCGGCGCCGCTGGACCGAGGACGTGCACCCGCACGAGTCCAAGCCGGTGATGACCGTGCCGCTGATGGTCCTGGCCCTCGGCTCGGCCGTGCTCGGCCTGCTGCTCGGCCCGACAGGAGCGCTCACCGACTGGCTCGAGCCGGTCACCGGTGTCGCGGACGAGGGGTCGCCGGTCGTCCCGGCCGGGCTGCTCATCGGCCTGACGCTCGTACTGATGGTCCTCGGCATCGGCCTGGCCTGGGCGATGTACCTGCGCCAGGCGGTGCCCGAGACCGCGCCGGCCGGGCGCTGGCTCACCCGTGCCGCACGCCGCGACCTCTACCAGGACGCGGTCAACGAGTCGCTGTTCATGCGCCCCGGCCAGTACCTCACCCGGTCGCTGGTCTACTTCGACAACCGGGGCATCGACGGTGTCGTCAACGGGCTGGCCGCCCTGATCGGCGGCTCGTCCGGGCGCTTCCGCAGGTGGCAGACCGGGTTCGTCCGTTCGTACGCGCTGTCGATGTTCGTGGGTGCGGCCCTCGTGGTCGGCGCCATGCTGCTGGTGAGGCTGTAAGTGACCGACTTTCCCTGGCTGACCACCCTCGGCGCGGTCCCGCTCGTCGGGTCGCTCGTCGTCGCGGCGATGCCGAAGGGTCGTGACCTGCTGGCGAAGCAGGTGGCGCTCGCCGTGTCCCTCGTGACGCTCGGGCTCACCGTGGCGATGTCACTGCAGTTCGAGCCCCGTGGCGACACGCTGTTCCAGCTCACGGAGACGCACGAGTGGATCCCGCAGTTCGGGGTCAGCTACGCCGTCGGCGTCGACGGCATCGCGCTGGTGCTGATCGCGCTCGCGGCCGTGCTCACGCCGATCTGCATCCTCGCCTCGTGGCACGACGCGGAGGGCGGCAGGCGCAGCGTCAAGACCTACTTCGCGCTGCTGCTGCTCCTCGAGACGTTCATGGTCGGGGTGTTCGCGGCCACCGACGTGTTCCTCTTCTACGTCTTCTTCGAGGCGATGCTGATCCCGATGTACTTCATCATCGGGTCCTACGGCGGCGCGCAGCGCTCGTACGCTGCAGTGAAGTTCCTGCTGTACAGCCTCTTCGGCGGGCTGCTCATGCTCGCGGCGGTGATCGGGCTGTTCGTCGTCTCCGACGGGGGCGACCAGGCGTTCCTTTTCCAGAACCTGCTCGGCCTCGACATCTCACCGGCGACCGAGAAGCTGCTCTTCCTCGGCTTCTTCACCGCCTTCGCCATCAAGGCGCCGCTCTGGCCGGTGCACACCTGGCTGCCCGACGCCGCCGCCGAGGCGCCGCCCGGCGGCGCGGTGCTGCTCGTCGGCGTGCTCGACAAGGTCGGCACCTTCGGCATGATCCGGCTCTGCCTGCCGTTGTTCCCGGACGCGTCGCGCTGGGCCACCCCCGTCGTGCTCACGCTCGCCGTGGTGGGCATCCTCTACGGCGCGCTGCTCGCGATCGGCCAGACAGACATCAAGCGGCTGATCGCCTACACCTCGATCTCGCACTTCGGGTTCATCGCGCTGGGCATCTTCGCGACGACGACGCCGGGCCAGTCCGGTGCCACGCTCTACATGGTCAACCACGGCTTCTCGACCGCGGCGCTGTTCCTCATCGCCGGGTTCATGATCAGCCGCCGTGGCTCGCGCCTGATCGCCGACTACGGCGGCGTGCAGCGTGTCGCGCCGATGCTCGCCGGCACGTTCCTCGTCGCCGGTCTGTCCAGCCTGGCGCTGCCGGGGCTGTCGAGCTTCGTCAGCGAGTTCCTGGTCCTCGTCGGCACGTTCAGCCGCTACGAGGTGGCGGCGGTGCTCGGCACCGGCGGCATCATCCTCGCCTCGCTCTACATCCTGCTGATGTACCAGCGCACCATGACCGGCGAGCCGACCGAGTCGACCGCCGGGCTGCGTGACCTCAACCTCCGCGAGGTGTGGGTGGTGGCGCCCCTGCTGGCCGTCATCATCGCCCTGGGCGTCTACCCGAAGCCGGTGCTCGACGTCATCAACCCGGCGGTCGAGCGCACGCTGCAGCACATCGACCGCACCGACCCGAAGCCGGTCGTCCCGGTCGCGGAAGGGACTGGCAAGTGAGCGCGCTGACGACGGCCGCCCCCCAGCTGGCGGCCGACTTCCACACCCCGACGATCGAGTACCGGCAGCTCCTGCCGATGTTGATCGTCTTCGGCGTGGCCGTGGTCGGCGTCCTCGTCGAGGCCTTCCTGGGACGCACGGGACGCCACGCCGTACAGGTGGTCCTGGCCCTCGCCGGGCTCGTGGCCGCGTTCGTGTCCGTGGTCGTGCTGGCCGGTGACTACAACGTCGCCGCGGAGGGGGCGGTGGCCCTCGACGGGCCGGCCCTGTTCCTGCAGGGCACCATCCTGCTGCTCGCCATCCCCAGCGTGCTGGTCGCGGCGGAGCGGTCGCTCGACACCGGCGGCCCGTTCGCCTCGGCCGGCTCCTCGCTGCCCGGCTCGGAGACCGAGCGCACCCTGACCGCGATGGGCGTCACGCAGACCGAGGTCTTCCCGCTCATGATGTTCGCGGTCGGCGGCATGCTGCTCTTCCCGGCCGCGAACGACCTGCTGACGATGTTCGTCGCCCTCGAGGTGCTGTCCCTGCCGCTGTACCTCCTCTGCGGTCTCTCACGGCGTCGCCGGCTGCTCTCGCAGGAGGCCGCTCTCAAGTACTTCCTGCTCGGTGCGTTCTCCTCGGCGTTCTTCCTCTACGGCACCGCCCTGCTGTACGGCTACGCCGGCACGGTGCGCCTGTCCGGTATCGCCGAGGCGGTCAGCACCAACGCCAGCGCCGACCCGATGCTCCTGATCGGCACCGCGCTGGTGGCGGTGGGGCTGCTGTTCAAGATCGGGGCGGCGCCCTTCCACTCCTGGACGCCCGACGTCTACCAGGGCGCGCCGACGCCGATCACCGGGTTCATGGCCGCCTGCACGAAGGTCGCCGCCTTCGGCGCCCTGCTGCGGGTGTTCTACGTCGGCGTCGGCGGCCTGGCCTGGGACTGGCAGCCGATGATGTGGGCGGTGGCCATCCTCACCATGGTCGTGGGCTCGGTCATCGCGCTGACCCAGACCGACGTCAAGCGGATGCTCGCCTACTCCTCGATCGCGCACGCCGGGTTCATCCTCACCGGGCTGGTCGCCACCGACACCATCGACGCGAAGACCGGGCACGTGCTCGGCGTCTCCAGCGTCCTCTTCTACCTGCTGGCGTACGGCTTCACCACCGTGGGCGCGTTCGCGGTGATCACGCTGGTCCGGGACCCGGCCGGCGAGGCCACCCACCTGTCCCAGTGGGCGGGCCTGGGTCGCCGGTCGCCGCTCGTGGCGGGTGTCTTCGCGCTGTTCCTGCTCGCATTCGCCGGGATCCCGCTGACCAGCGGCTTCACCGGCAAGTTCGCGGTGTTCTCGGCCGCCGTGGAGGGCGGCGCCACGCCGCTGGTCATCGTCGGTGTGGTGATGAGCGCGGTGGCGGCGTTCTTCTACGTCCGGGTCATCGTCCTGATGTTCTTCTCCGAGCCGGCGCCCGAGGGTCCGACCGTCGCGGTGCCCAGCGTGCTGACCACGCTCGCGGTGGCGCTCGGCGTGGCGGTTACGGTGGTCCTGGGCGTGCTGCCGGGCCAGGTCCTCGAGCTGGCCGACCAGGCGTCCCAGTTCGTCCGCTGATACCGCGTGCGCAGGAGGGGAACGTCGTGACCGTCGCCGGCCCGTTCGGGCTGTCCACCGCCGACCCGGGGCTGGAGGCCGATCTCAGGTCGGGCATGAAGGCGGTCGAGCAGATGCTGCGCGACTGCGTGAAGAGCGAGTACCCGTTCGTCACGGAGGCGTCGCGGCACCTGGTCGAGGCCGGGGGCAAGCGGTTCCGGCCCCTGCTGGTGCTGCTGGCGGCGCAGTTCGGCGACCCGCGGTCCGCCGGCGTCGTGCCCTCCGCCGTGGTGGTCGAGCTCACCCACCTGGCGACGCTCTACCACGACGACGTGATGGACGAGGCTGCGCTGCGCCGGGGCGCGGTGAGCGCCAACGCCCGGTGGGACAACAGCGTCGCGATCCTCACCGGTGACTTCCTGTTCGCCCGGGCCTCCGACATCCTTGCCGACCTCGGACCGGAGTGCGTCCGGCTGCAGGCCCAGACGTTCGAGCGCCTGGTCACCGGTCAGATCAGGGAGACCGTCGGGCCGGGCCCGGACGAGGACCCGATCGAGCACTACCTGTCGGTGCTGGCCGACAAGACGGGGTCGCTGATCGCCACGTCCGGGCGGTTCGGTGCCCTGCTGTCCGGTGCCGACCCCGCGGTGGTGGACATCATGACGCGGTTCGGTGAGCACATCGGCGTCGCCTTCCAGCTGTCCGACGACCTGCTCGACGTGACGTCGGAGAGCGCGGAGTCGGGCAAGACTCCCGGCACCGACCTCCGGGAGGGGGTGGCCACGCTGCCGGTCCTGCACGCGCGACGGTCGGAGAGCCGCTCGGACGGCCGGCTGCTCGAGCTGCTCGACGCCGACCTGGAGGACGACGCGCTGCACGCCGAGGCTCTCGCCCTGCTGCGCACGGACCCGGCGATGGACGCGGCGCGCGCCGAGCTGCACCGGTGGGCCGAGCGGGCTCGGGCGACCCTCGGGCCGCTGCCGGCAGGTGCCGCGAAGGCGGCGCTCCTCGAGCTGTGCGACCTGGTGGTCAGCCGCTCCGGCTGAGCACACCGCGTCTGCCTCAGGCGTAGCTCTCGGCGGCCGCAGCCGCCTCGGCGAGACGGCTGCGCCGGACCCGACGGCGGTTGTGCAGGCTGTCGAAGGTAAGGACGACCAGCGCCGCCCACACCAGCGCGAAGCCGGCCAGCCGTGACGGCGGCATCGGCTCGCCGTACAGCAGGACCCCGGTGAGGAACTGCAGCACGGGCGCGAGGTACTGCAGCAGCCCGAGCACCGTCAGCGGGATCCGGCGCGCTGCCGCCGCGAAGAACAGCAGGGGGACCGCCGTCGCGACGCCCGCGCTCGCGAGCAGCAGGGAGTGGCCACCGCCGGCGTGGCCGAACTGCCCCTCGCCGCGCGCCTCGAGCAGCATGAGATAGCCGAGCGCCGGCAGGAAGAGGACCGCCGTCTCCACGGTCAGGGACTGGACCGCGCCGACCCGGGGCCCCACCTGCTTCTTCAGCAGGCCGTAGAGCGCGAACGAGAAGGCCAGGCCGAGGGCGATCCAGGGCGGCCGGCCGTAGTCGGCGGTCAGGACGAGCACCGCGGCCGCGCCCAGCCCGACCGCGACCCACTGGGTGCGCCGCAGCCGCTCTCCGAGCACGAGCACGCCGATGAGCACCGTCACGATGGGGTTGATGAAGTAGCCGAGCGACGTCTCGACGACGTGCTCGTTGTTGACGCCCCAGATGTAGATGCACCAGTTGCCCGCGATGAGGACGGAGGCGGCGACGAGCCGGGTCATCGAGCGCCGGTCGGCGGCCAGGTCGCGGACCCAGCCCCAGGTGCGCCGGGCAGCCAGGATGACGAGGACGACGACGAGCGACCAGACGATCCGGTGGGCGAGGATCTCGACCGGCCCGGCCGGCTCCAGCAACGGCCAGTAGAGCGGGAACAGCCCCCAGAGGAGGTACGCGGCGGCGCCGTAGACGGTGCCGCGTCGCTGCTCGCTCATCCGGCCACGCTAGAGGGTCCCTGTCAGCAGTGTCGACCCGGGTTGCTGCTGTCTCACGGAGCGGCCGGGAGGAAAGCGTGGGTCAGCTGTCGACGGTCCAGGTGTCGCTGCCGGCGAGCAGCGCGGCGAGCTGGTCGGTGCCGCCGCCGTCGCCCTGGGTCTGCTTGGCCCGGCTGATCTGGTCGGCCATCAGGTCGTCGTAGACAGGTCGCTGCACCGACCGGAACACGCCGATCGGGGTGCGGGCCAGCGACACGTCGGCGAGCCGGGACAGGTCGAAGGCGTGCGACGGGTTGTCGTCGTGCACGTCGTGCACCACGATCGCGTCCTCGCCCACCTCGGCCACGTCGACCACCTTGAGCGAGGAGTCCGGCGAGCGGGTCACGCCGTGCTCGCCGTTCGGCCCCCAGGTGATCGGCTTGCCGTGCTCGAGCCTGATCGTGAACTCGTCGCGGGTCTCGGGGTCCTTGAGCGGCTCGAACGCCTCGTCGTTGAAGATGTTGCAGTTCTGGTAGATCTCCACGAGGGCCGTGCCGCGGTGCGCGGCGGCGGCCTCGAGCACCGAGGTGAGGTGCTTGCGGTCGGAGTCGATCGAGCGGGCGACGAACGTCGCCTCCGCCCCGAGCGCCAGCGACACCGGGTTGAACGGGGCGTCGAGCGAGCCCATCGGCGTCGACTTGGTGATCTTGCCGAGCTCGGACGTGGGGGAGTACTGCCCCTTGGTCAGCCCGTAGATGCGGTTGTTGAACAGCAGGATCTTCAGGTTGACGTTGCGGCGCAGCGCATGGATCAGGTGGTTGCCGCCGATCGACAGCGCGTCGCCGTCACCGGTGACCACCCACACCGACAGGTCGGGTCGCGAGGCGGCGAGCCCGGTCGCGATCGCCGGGGCACGGCCGTGGATCGAGTGCATCCCGTAGGTGTTCATGTAGTACGGGAACCGCGACGAGCAGCCGATGCCCGACACGAAGACGATGTTCTCGCGCCTGAGCCCGAGGGACGGCATGAACGACTGCACCGCGGCGAGGATCGCGTAGTCCCCGCAGCCCGGGCACCAACGGACCTCCTGGTCGGTCTTGTAGTCCTTGGCCGACTGCGGCCCGTCGGACCTGGGCACCAGGCCGAGCTCCATGCGCGGGCCGGGCAGCTGGTCGGTCACTGCTGTGCCACCTCCTCGATGGCCGCGGCGAGCTCCTCCGCCTTGAACGGCAGCCCGCGCACCTGGTTGTAGCCGATCGCGTCGACGAGGTACCTCGCCCGGATGAGCAGGGCCAGCTGGCCGAGGTTCATCTCCGGCACCAGCACTTTGTCGTAACGGCGCAGCACCTCGCCGGTGTTGGCCGGGAACGGGTTGAGGTGGCGCAGGTGGGCCTGCGCCACGTCGAGCCCGTCGCGCCGCACCCGCCGGCAGGCCGCGCCGATCGGCCCGTACGTCGAGCCCCAGCCCAGCACCAGCACCTTGGCCTGGCCGCTCGGGTCGTCGACCTCCAGCGGCGGGATCGTCGCGGCGATGCCGTCGACCTTCGCCTGGCGGGTGCGGACCATGAGGTCGTGGTTGGCCGGGTCGTAGGAGATGTTGCCGGTGCCGTCGGCCTTCTCGATGCCGCCGATGCGGTGCTCGAGGCCCGGCGTGCCCGGCACGGCCCACGGCCGGGCCAGCGTCTCCGGGTCACGCTGGTAGGGCCAGAACTCGCCGTCGTGGTTGGTCTCGGTCGCGAACCGCACCCGCAGGTCGGGCAGGTCCTCGACGTCCGGCACCCGCCACGGCTCGGACCCGTTGGCGAGGTAGCCGTCGGAGAGCAGGATCACCGGCACGCGGTACGCCGTGGCGATCCGAGCCGCCTCGATCGCCGCGTCGAAGCAGTCGGACGGCGACCGAGGCGCGACGATCGGCACCGGCGCCTCGCCGTTGCGGCCGAACATGGCCTGCAGCAGGTCGGCCTGCTCGGTCTTCGTCGGCATGCCCGTCGACGGGCCGGCCCGCTGGACGTCGACGATGACCATCGGCAGCTCGAGGGAGACGCCGAGGCCGATCGTCTCGGCCTTCAGCGCGAGCCCCGGGCCGGACGTCGAGGTCACCGCCAGCGACCCGCCGTACGCGGCCCCGAGCGCGGCGCCCACCGCGGAGATCTCGTCCTCCGCCTGGAAGGTCCGCACGCCGAACCGCTTGTGCTTGGACAGCTCGTGCAGGATGTCCGACGCCGGGGTGATCGGGTAGGAGCCGAGGAACAGCGGAAGCCCGCTGCGCTGGGATGCGGCGACCAGGCCGTAGGCCAGGGCGAGGTTCCCGGAGATGTTGCGGTAGGTGCCCGCCGGCAGCTTGGCCGGCTTGACCTCGTAGGAGACGGAGAAGTCCTCGGTCGTCTCGCCGAAGCTCCAGCCCGCGTTGAAGGCCGCGATGTTGGCCCGCATGATCTGGTCGTTCCTGGCGAACTTCGTCTGGAGGAACTTCAGGGTGCCCTCGGTGGGCCGGTGGTACAGCCAGGAGAGCAGGCCCAGCGCGAACATGTTCTTCGCGCGCTCGGCCTCCTTCTTGGTGATCGCGAACTCCTTGAGCGCCTCGACCGTCATGGACGTCAGGGCGATCGGGTGCACGTTGTAGGCCTCGAGCGAGCCGTCCTCGAGCGGGTTCGCGTCGTAGCCGACCTTGGTCAGGTTGCGCTTCGTGAACTCGTCGGTGTTCACGATGATGTCGGCGCCGCGGCGCAGGTCGCGCAGGTTGGCCTTGAGGGCAGCCGGGTTCATGGCCACGAGCACGTCCGGCCGGTCGCCCGGGGTCATGATGTCGTGGTCGGCGAAGTGCAGCTGGAAGGCGGACACGCCGGGCAGGGTGCCGGCGGGGGCGCGGATCTCCGCAGGGAAGTCGGGCAACGTCGACAGGTCGTTGCCGAAGGTCGCGGTCTCGGTGGTGAACCGGTCCCCCGTCAGCTGCATGCCGTCGCCGGAGTCACCCGCGAACCGGATGACCACGCGGTCGAGCTGCTCCACGTTCTTCGTCACCATTGCATGCTACGTCCGGAAACGATCCGTTGCGGGCGCTCTGCAGTACCCGAGACCGGGCGTCTCGCCGCCCTTCCGATCAGCGTGTGACCCGCACCACACCGCGCGCTCCCGCCTCGGCCGAGCGCAGGTCGTGGTCGACGAACGGGTAGTGCCCGGGCTGGCCGAACACCGTCTCCACGAACCCGCCCTGTGCGGGGGCCAGGTCGAGGGTCTGCGCCGCGCCGCGCTCCGGGTTGCCGCGGCGCAGCAGGTACGAGCCCTCCTTGAAGACGGTGTCGAACTGCCCGCCGACCACGTGGAAGGACGTCCCGTCCGACGGTCCGGCGTCGACCACCCAGAACCGGACCCGTTCGCCGACCCTCGCGGGCAGCGGTGCGTGCGCGTACTGGTTCACGTAGCCGTTGAAGACCACCGCGTCCCGGTCGCCGCGCTGCATCTTCGCGAGGTCGCCGGGCTGGTCCTGCGGGCCGAGGTAGATCTCGGACTGCACCAGGACGTACTCACGGTCGGCCTTCGGCAGGTTAGGCGGGTCGATGACGACTGCGCCGAACATGCCGTTGCCGACGTGGTGGAGCATCGGCATCGTGCTGCAGTGGTAGAGCCAGGCCCCGGCGTACTGCGCCCTGAACTGGTAGGTGAGCCGCTGCCCCGGGTCGATCGTGCGCATCGGCCCGTCCGGTGCCAGCGACCCGGCGTGGAAGTCGATGCCGTGTCCCAGCGTCCCGTCGTTGACGAACGTGACGGTGAACAGGTCGCCGACCCTGCCGTGCAGCGTTGGCCCCGGCACGGTGCCATTGAACGTCCACATCCGCTGCCGGACGCCGGGCGCCACCTCGAGCAGCTTCTCCTGGGCGCGCACGGTGAGCCGGTGCTCGGTGCCGCCCGGGGCGGGCCGCAGGGTTGCGTCGTAGGGGCGCCAGCTCGCGGCCGGGACGGCCCCGAAGTCGATCTGCGGCAGCGTCGAGCCGGTGGCGGCGGGGGCAGGCACCTGACCGTGACCGGCGTGGACGTGGCCCCCGGGCGGCGCGCCGTCGACCCGGATGTCCAGGGTCATGCCGGCCGCTCGGTGACCGGGAACCGTGCACCAGGCCCTCAGGTCCCGCGTCACCGTGCCCAGGTCGAGCGCCTCGGTCTGGCCGTGGCTGAGCAGGCGCGTCGTGGGCCCACCGTCGACGGCGAGGTCGTGCCGCATCGCGTCCGCGTTGGTCACGACCAGGGTGAGCCGCGTGCCCGGCTCCACCTCGATCACGCCCGGCCGGACGTCCATGCCGACCAGCGAGACCGCGACCTGCCGAGTGCCACCGCCGGCGACCCGCGTGCTCGTCTGCCCGTCCTGACCCGCGGAGAGCGCGACGCCGACCGGGATCAGCGTCATCACCAGGCCGATCGTCACCGCCGCCGTCGCGGAGCCGGCTGCCCGGTCAGGGCGGGCTGCCCTTTCCGGGCGGCGGGTTGCGCCGGTCGGCCCGGCCGGACGGACGAGGGCCAGCCCGGCGAGCACGACGAATCCGGCCGCCGCGGCCAGCACGAGACCCCAGCCGAGCACCGGCAACGGCCGCGGGACGGGCAGCGCCACGAGCGCCACCCCGGCGTTGAGCAGCACCGCCCGGGCCACCCACGCCCGGCCCAGCAGGCCGGACACGGCGCGGAAGCCGGAGGGGCCGCGACCCAGCACCACGGGCAGCAGGTAGGTCAGCGCGCCGAGCAGGACCTGCCCGACGAAGCCGACCACGAGCAGCGGCACCAGCGCGTCCAGCCGCCCGAGGAAGCCGTCCAGGTCGCCGCTCGTCAGCAGGGCGACGACGTCGGCCAGCACGCCGACGAGCAGCCAGCCCACGCCGGCGGCCAGGCTCCACGACGCCGCGTCGTGCGGGGCGCGCTGCCGCCAGGTCCGGACGAAGGGGTCCAGCGCGGCGGCCACGCCCACGGCGTACACGAGCAGACCTGCAGCGGCGCCGAGCCGGCTGCCGAGCAGCAGACCGGTCACCGTGACGGCCAGGCCGCCGGACGTGAGCCAGAGGCACCGGCGGGCGGCCTGCTCCACGCCGTCGACCATCCGGGTCCGCAGCACCGTGGGCCACAGGGTGAACAGGGTGCCGAGCACGGTCAGGCCAACCCAGCCGAGCAGGTTGGCGTGCACGTGCCCGGCGTGGAACCGGGCGTGCCCGTCTCCGCCGGGCACGGAGTCGACCGCGAGGTGGCCTCCCAGCGTGATCCCGACCACGAGCGCCGACCCGGCGACGACGTAGAAGCGCACGGTGTGCGCGAATCTCCCGCGCATCGCGCGGCGGCCGATCCGCACCAGCCCGACCACGTGCTCGACCACGAGGAGCGGCAGCACGCTGGCGGCGACCGTGATGACCGGCACGCTCGCCGTGGTCACACCGACCAGGACGCCGACGACGGTCGCGTTGAGCACGACGAGACGCGCCGCGCTGCGCCGCCGTGAGGGCGGCGCGGCGCGCAGCAGGGCCACCGCGAAGTGCTCGCTCCACGTGACGATCGCGTTGGTCACCGCGCCGAGCAGCAACAGGTGCACGGCCAGCCAGCGGGGGACCGGCAGGACGTCGCGCGCCAGGAGCGCCGCGACCGTGGCGGCCAGGTAGGCCACCACGACCGCGTTGGCGCGCAGGTGCCACGATGCGCGCGGCCGGGCGGCCGCGGGCGCCGCGGCCTCCGGTGGCTGCCGGTCCAGCGTGACCGTGTGCACGGGTGCTCTCTCTCCTCCGGATCTTCGGCTCTGTTGCGCTCCTCAGGCGGAGCGCCGGGGGCGACGCTCGGCCCGGGGCGGCGGCGGGGGCTCCCCGTCGACCACAGCGCGCAGGTCCAGCCCGATCCGCGGCTGCGCCAGCTCCGCGGTCACGTGCGACGCGGCCTCGAACTGCACGCCGGGCTGGGCCGGGCCGGTCGCGGCGCGGGATCCGACCCGCACCGTCTCCGGCAGCACGCAGCCGAGGTCGTCACGCTCCTGCATGAGGTGCCGCTGACCGGCCGAGGCCAGCCGGGTGAGCTCGCGCTGCCACACCCCCCGGTCGTCGAGCAGCGTGGGCTGCGCCAGCACCGCCCGGACGGCGTCGGCCGCGGCGACGAACGCCTGGCGCACCGCCAGGTGCCGCGGCCGCAGCACGGCCGGCCCGACCTGGGCCGCCCGTGCCGCGAGCAGCCGGCCGATCGCGTCGTCGAGCCGGGTGCGGGCCTGCTGCGCCGCGGTCACCAGGTCGCGGGCGGCAGGGTCGTCGGGTGCCGCCGACCGTGCGGGAAAGCGGACCGGCGACCTCACGGCTGCACCCGCTCATGGCTCGCCACCAGCTCGGTGTCGACGCCGAGGGGGCCGATCGGCCCGGCGCCGCCGGGTGACCCGAGCGGCTCGTCGCGGCCGGGCAGCGGCTCGGCGAAGAAGCGGGCGTTGTCCTCGGTGTAGGCCTGCCACTCCGGCGGCACGTCGTCCTCGTAGAAGATCGCCTCGACCGGGCACACCGGCTCGCAGGCGCCGCAGTCCACGCACTCGTCGGGCTGGATGTAGAGCGACCGGGCACCCTCGTAGATGCAGTCGACCGGGCACTCGTCGACGCAGGCCCGGTCCATGACGTCGACACAGGGGTCGGCGATGACGTAGGTCATGGTTTCCCTCCTCTCCCCACGGCGACCGCGGAGACGATGACGAACAGCAGCAGGGCGGCCACGTTCCCGACGCCGCCCGCCTGGCGGAGGACGTGCACCCCGAGGGCGTCGCCGCCGGCGAGGCGCAGTGCGACCGAGGCGTGCAGGACGGCGACCGGCAGGTAGCCCACCGGGTGGTGGGGCAGGCGCACCCGCAGCACGGCGGGCACGATTACGGGGGCATGGCCCATCACCATCGACATGACGAAGCCCAGGAACACGGCGTGCAGCGTGGCGTCGTAACGCCCGCCGTCGGTGACTGCGCCGAACGCCGCCCAGAGCGTCCCGGCCACGCCCAGCCACACGTAGCCGGCCAGCAGGCAGACCGCCATGAAGCGGGTGACGCCCGTGGCCCGCACGGTGTGCCGCGCCACGTCGTGGCGCGCGAGCCAGGCAGCGAGCGCGAGCAGCCCGACGCCGACGACCCGCGCGCCGAGGTCCGGCCGGAGAAGCCCGACGCCGAGCCCGGCGCACACCGTCGCGACGACGGCCAGCAGCACCCGTCGTACCCGGTCGTCGAGGAACGCCACCCGGGCGAGCTCGAGCCGCTCGCCGGCGATGGTCAGCACGAGGAACGCCGCGAGCCAGGTCACCACCTCCGGCAGCGCGGCGCCGCCGAGCCAGCGCAGCGCGGCACCCCACCACGCCAGTGCGCCCAAGGCCTGCACCAGCAGGTGAGCCGCGGGCTGCACCTGCCAGAGCGAGACGTAGATCGCGACCAGCCAGGCCGCGGCCACGGCGAGGAGCAGCCGCCCGACGGCCGGCGGCAGCCCGGCGGCCAGCGCCACGCCGCCCGCGCCCGCGAGGGCCGGGGCGGCGTAGCCCCAGCGGTGTCCGAGCGCGACGGCCCTCTCCAGCGAGATGAGGGTGCCGAGGAAGCCGAGCGCCATCAGCGCGCCGTGCTGCGCCGCGAACGCCGGGCGGGTGGGCACGCCCAGCCCGAGCAGGGCGAGCCCACCGACGAGACCGCAGAGCAGGCCGACCAGCCCGAGCGCCATCAAGGGCATGCGCTCGTACGCCGGGCGCCGGCGCCGCGCCGCGCCGGTCTCAACCGCGGGAGCCGACGGCACAGCGGCAGGGGCGCTCATGTCAGTCCTCGGTGGTGCCGAGGGTCGCGACGCACAGCTCGGGCTCCACGAACGGCAGCAGCCGGGTGGCCGAGACCGGCGCGTCGAGCTCGGCCAGCGCGCCCTGCATCAGCCCGAGGTGGACGCTGCAGACGAGGTCCTGCCGCTCCTCCGCGAGCTCGCGGAACGGGCAGTGGTGCAGCCGGATGCTCACCCCGTCAGGGGCCGGCTCGGGCGCGAAGCCGACCGCGTCGAGCAGCTCGACGAGCCGGTCCACTGCGGCTGTCTCGTCGCGGGCCGTCCCGTCGCCGGCCAGGCCCCGGCCGAACGCGCGGCCGGCCTCGACGGCCGCCGCGGCCGGGCTCGGGCTGGCCGCGGCCAGATAACGGGTGAGGATCTCGGCGAGCAGGCGGTAGTTGCGGCCCTCGTCCTCGTCCGGCTTGCCGGTGGCCGCGTAGACCAGCCGAGGACGCCCGGGCGTCGTGCGCTGCTCGGCCGCGCGGCTCGCGTGACCGTGGTCGACCAGCAGGTCGAGGTGGGCGCGAACGGTGTTCGGGTGCAGACCGACCTCGTCCGCGACCTCCTGCACCGACAACGGGCGGCCGGCGCTGCGCAGCGCCTCGAGCACGGCGACCCGGCTGACGCCGGCGAGGACCCGGTGGGCGCGGGGATCGGTCATGACTTGCATTTTTCACGGAGTTAGCAGTAAATACAAGAAGCGCCGTGAAAACTGCCCCCCGAGGAGACCCCCGATGGACAACACGCAGGTCCTGACCGCGATCCGCAACCACCACGACCAGCTGGCCCGCGAGCTCGTCGACCGCAGCGTCACCGTCCAGGACGCCGTCGACCGGCTGCAGGCCGGAGGCGACGGGCGGGAGGGGCTGGTCTCCTTCCTGAACGCCGAGGTCCTGCCCCACGCGCTGGCGGAGGAGCAGACGCTGTACCTGCGCGCGGCCGACCTGCCCGAGACCCGGCTGCTGGTGCAGGCGATGGTGGCCGAGCACCGGGTGCTCGAGGGACTGATCGAGGACGTCGCCTCCGCACGGACGCCGGGTCGCATCGCCGGCGCCGCCGAGGCGCTGCGGACCCTCTTCCTGGCCCACCTGGTCAAGGAGAACGAGCTGCTGCTGCCGGCCCTCGACGAGGCCGGGGTGGCGCTCGCCCCGCTGCTCGAGGGCATGCACGAGCTGCTCGGCGAGGACGCATCCGGTGGGCCCGCCGAGCAGGGCGCCACGGCCGACGGGGGCGGCTGCGGCTGCGGCGGCTGCGGCTGCGGTGGTGCCGACGGTGTCGACGGTGCGGAAAGTGCGCAGGGCGCAGGCGCCGTCGAGCCCGCCGAGGGTGACCTCGACGTTCGGGTGCTGTCTCCGGCGCAGCGGCACTCGCAGATCTTCCAGACGTTCGCCGGGCTCGGCCAGGGCGAGGGCTTCGTGCTCGTGAACGACCACGACCCGAAGCCGCTCTACTACCAGTTCGCGGCCGAGCACCCCGGCGACTTCACGTGGGACTACCTCGAGGACGGGC
>DASVBJ010000312.1:0-5340 GCA_036375895.1 Actinomycetes bacterium
CAAGTCCTCGCTCTGGCCGGCGACGTTCGGGCTGGCCTGCTGTGCGATCGAAATGATGGCCGCCGGCGGCCCCAAGCACGACCTGGCCCGGTTCGGCATGGAGGTGTTCCGCGCCTCGCCACGGCAGGCCGACCTGATGATCGTCGCCGGCCGGGTGAGCCAGAAGATGGCCCCGGTGCTGCGCCAGGTCTACGACCAGATGGCCGAGCCGAAGTGGGTGCTCTCGATGGGCGTCTGCGCCAGCTCCGGTGGCATGTTCAACAACTACGCCATCGTCCAGGGCGTCGACCACATCGTCCCCGTCGACATGTACCTGCCCGGCTGCCCGCCGCGGCCGGAGATGCTCATGGACGCGATCATCAAGCTGCACGAGCAGATCGCGAGCGAGCCGCTCGGTGTCAACCGGACGCGGGCGGCCCGCGAGGCCGAGACCGCCGCCCTGCACGCCGCCCCCACTAGCCAGATGAAGGGCCTGCTGCGATGAGCGAGCTCGACCGCAGCCTGCCGGAGAACCTTCCGCCGGCTCCCGACGGCCGGGCGGAGACCGTCGACGTCCGCCACGGGATGTTCGGTGCCCACGGCACCGGCGACACCTCCGGCTACGGCGGGCTGGTGCGCCCGGTGCAGCTGCCCGGTGCGACACCCCGTCCGTACGGTGGCTGGTTCGACGAGGCGGCCGACCAGCTGGAGCGGGTGCTCCCGCAGTTCGACGACGCCATCGAGAAGGTCGTGGTCGACCGGGGCGAGCTGACGTTCTTCGTACGCCGTGAGCGGCTGGTCGACGTCATGCAGGCCCTCCGCGACGACCCGGGTCTGCGGTTCGAGATGTGCATGGGTGTCTCGGGGGTGCACTACCCGCACGAGACCGGCCGTGAGCTGCACGCCGTGTACCCCCTGCTGTCCATCACCCACAACCGGCGCGTCCGGGTCGAGGTCACCTGCAGCGACGCCGACCCGCACATCCCGAGCGTGACGTCCGTCTACCCCGGCAACGACTGGCACGAGCGCGAGACGTGGGACTTCTTCGGCATCGTGTTCGACGGCCACCCGGGGCTCACCCGCATCGAGATGCCCGACGACTGGCCCGGCCACCCGCAGCGCAAGGACTACCCGCTGGGCGGCATCCCGGTGGAGTACAAGGGCGCCCAGGTCCCGCCGCCGGACGAGCGGAGGGACTACTCATGAGCGACACCACCGACGAGGTCTACGTCGGCGCGTCCGACTCGGGGCACGACCCGTACGCGACCGAGCGCGAGACCACCGAGGGCACGGTCTACACGGTCAGCGGCCAGGACTGGGACACCGTGACGGCCGGGCTGGGCGAGTCGCCGGAGGAGCGCGTCGTCGTCAACATGGGCCCGCAGCACCCGTCGACGCACGGCGTGCTCCGGCTCATCCTCGAGCTCGACGGCGAGACGGTGACCGAGTGCCGCCTCGGCATCGGCTACCTGCACACTGGCATCGAGAAGAACTGCGAGTACCGCACGTGGACCCAGGGCGTCACCTTCGTGACGCGCATGGACTACCTGGCGCCGCTGTTCAACGAGACCGCGTACGTGCTCGGCGTCGAGCGGCTGCTCGGCATCGCCGACCAGGTCCCGGAGCGGGCCACGGTCATCCGGGTGATGCTCATGGAGCTCAACCGGATCTCCTCGCACCTCGTGGCGCTGGCCACCGGGGGCATGGAGCTGGGCGCTCTGACCCCGATGACGTTCGGCTTCCGCGAGCGTGAGCTGGTCCTCGACGTGTTCGAGATGATCACCGGCCTGCGCATGAACCACGCGTACATCCGCCCGGGCGGCGTCTCCCAGGACCTGCCCCCGGGTGCGGTCGACAAGGTGCGCGACCTGCTGAAGCTGATGCCCAAGCGCCTCGCCGACATGGAGCACCTGCTCGTCGGCAACAAGATCTGGATGGAGCGCACGGTCGGGGTCGGCTACCTCGACCTCACGGGCTGCACCGCGCTCGGCATCACCGGCCCGATCCTGCGGGCCACCGGGCTGCCGCACGACCTGCGCAAGTCGCAGCCGTACTGCGGCTACGAGACCTACGAGTTCGACGTCCCGACCGAGACCACCTGCGACGCCTACGGCCGCTTCCTCATCCGCATCGCCGAGATGAAGGAGTCGCTGAAGATCGTCGAGCAGTGCCTCGACCGGCTCAAGCCGGGTCCGGTCATGGTCGCCGACAAGAAGATCGCCTGGCCCGCGCAGCTGGCCCTGGGTGGCGACGGGCTCGGCAACTCCCTGGACCACATCCGCCACATCATGGGCCAGTCGATGGAGGCCCTCATCCACCACTTCAAACTGGTGACCGAGGGCTTCCGGGTGCCGCCCGGCCAGGTCTACACGGCGATCGAGTCGCCCCGCGGCGAGCTCGGCGTGCACCTCGTGAGCGACGGCGGCACGCGTCCCTACCGCGTGCACTTCCGCGACCCGTCGTTCAACAACCTGCAGGCGGCCCCGGCGATGTCCGAGGGCAGCATGGTCGCCGACGTCATCGCGGCCATCGCGTCGATCGACCCGGTGATGGGAGGAGTTGACCGGTGACCTCCTACCCCGACGAGGTCCGTTCCCGGCTGGAGATAGACGCGAAGGAGATCATCGCCCGGTACCCGAAGAGCCGCTCGGCACTGCTGCCGCTGCTGCACCTGGTGCAGGCCGAGGACGGCTTCGTCAGCCCGGCGGGCATCGAGTTCTGCGCCGAGCAGCTCGACCTCACCACGGCCGAGGTGGCCGCGGTCGCGACGTTCTACACGATGTACAAGCGCCGCCCCAACGGTGAGTACAGCGTCGGCGTCTGCACGAACACGTTGTGCGCGGTCATGGGCGGCGACCAGATCTTCGAGACGCTCAAGGAGCACCTCGGTGTCGGGCACGACGAGACCACCGAGGACGGCAAGGTCACGCTCGAGCACCTCGAGTGCAACGCGGCCTGCGACTACGCGCCCGTGATGATGGTCAACTGGGAGTTCTTCGACAACCAGACGCCCGAGTCGGCGACCCGGCTGGTCGACGACCTGCGGGCCGGCCGCGAGGTGCGACCCACCCGGGGCGCGACGCTGTGCACCTTCAAGGAGGTGTCGCGGGTGCTCGCCGGGTTCTACGACGGCCGCGCCGGCGAGGGACCCTCCGCGGGCCCGGCGACGCTGGCGGGCCTGGAGATCCACCGAGAGCAGACCTCGGCCGGCCGGCGCCGCCGTCCCGCCGCCGGAGACAGCGACGGCGACGAGCGGCCGAGCAGCGCCCACGACGCGCCCGCGAGCACCGCCGAGTCCGACCCCCACCACCAGACGCCGGCGACCGAGAAGGACGGGGAGCAGTGACGACGACCCTCACCCCGGTGCTCAGCCGGTTCTGGGACCAGGACGAGTCCTGGACCCGCGCCGTCTACGAGCGTCACGACGGCTACGCGGCGCTGCGGACCGCGCTGTCGAGGACTCCCGACGAGATCACCCAGCTGGTCAAGGACTCCGAGCTGCGCGGGCGTGGCGGTGCCGGCTTCCCGACCGGCAACAAGTGGGGCTTCATCCCCAAGGACGGCGACAAGCCGGTCTACCTCGTCGTCAACGCCGACGAGTCCGAGCCGGGCACGTGCAAGGACATCCCGCTGATGATGGCCAACCCGCACGAGCTGGTGGAGGGCGTCATCATCGCGTCCTACGCCATCCGCGCGGCGCACGCCTTCATCTACGTGCGCGGCGAGGTCGTGCACGTGCTCCGACGGCTGCAGCACGCCGTGCGGGAGGCCTACGACGCCGGCTACCTCGGCACCGACATCCTCGGGTCGGGCTTCGACCTCGAGCTCACCGTGCACGCCGGCGCCGGCGCGTACATCTGCGGCGAGGAGACGGCGCTTCTCGACTCGCTGGAGGGCCTGCGCGGACAGCCACGGCTGCGGCCGCCGTTCCCCGCGATCGCCGGGCTCTACGCCTCACCCACGGTCATCAACAACGTCGAGTCGATCGCCAGCGTCCCGAGCATCGTGCGCGAGGGTGTCGACTGGTTCACCGCGATGGGCACCCAGAGCGACGACCCCCGCCAGCGCTCGAGGGGGATGACCCTCTACTCGCTGTCCGGCCACGTCGCCCGTCCCGGGCAGTACGAAGCCCCCATGGGCATCACCCTGCGCGAGCTGCTCGACCTGTCCGGCGGCATGCGCGAGGGTCACCAGCTGAAGTTCTGGACGCCCGGTGGCTCCTCGACGCCGCTGCTGACTGCGGAGCACCTCGACGTACCCCTCTCGTACGAGGGGGTGGGGGCGGCCGGCTCGATGCTCGGCACCAAGGCTCTGCAGGTCTTCGACGAGACGACGTGCGTGGTGCGCGCCGTGCTGCGCTGGACCGAGTTCTATGCGCACGAGTCCTGCGGCAAGTGCACGCCGTGCCGCGAGGGCACCTTCTGGCTGGTGCAGATCCTGCGCCGCCTCGAGAAGGGCGACGGCACGGACGAGGACCTCGAGAAGCTGCTGGACATCTCGGACAACATCCTCGGCCGGGCGTTCTGCGCGCTCGGTGACGGCGCGACCAGCCCGATCACGTCGTCGATCCAGTACTTCCGCGACGAGTACGTCGCGCACTTCGAGCACCAGGGCTGCCCGTTCGACCCGGCCGCGTCGGCGCTGTTCGCCACCAACGGATCGAGTCCGTACGCCGTAGGAGCCAAGTCCCGATGACCGTCACGAGCAACCCCTCGGCCGCCGTCGAGAACAGGGAAGACCTCGTCACCCTGACCATCGACGGCTTCGAGATCAGCGTCCCCAAGGGGACGTTGGTGATCCGTGCCGCGGAGCTGCTGGGTATCCAGATCCCGCGCTTCTGCGACCACCCCCTGCTCGACCCCGTCGGCGCCTGCCGCCAGTGCCTGGTCGAGATCTCGCCCGGCCCGCCGAAGCCGGCCGCGTCGTGCACGACGACGGTGGCCGACGGCATGGTGGTGAAGACACAGCTCACCTCGCCGGTGGCGGACAAGGCGCAGCAGGGCGTGATGGAGCTGCTGCTCATCAACCACCCGCTCGACTGCCCGGTCTGCGACAAGGGCGGGGAGTGCCCGCTACAGAACCAGGCGATGAGCAACGGCCGCGCGGCCTCGCGGTTCGAGGATGTCAAGCGGACCTACCCCAAGCCGATCAACATCTCGAGCCAGGTCCTCCTCGACCGCGAGCGCTGCGTCCTCTGCGCGCGGTGCACGCGGTTCTCCGACCAGGTCGCCGGCGACCCGTTCATCGCGCTCGTCGAGCGGGGCGCGCTGCAGCAGGTCGGCATCTACGAGGACCAGCCGTTCGAGTCGTACTTCTCCGGCAACACGGTCCAGATCTGCCCCGTCGGCGCGCTGACCGGTG
>DASVBJ010000014.1:0-14724 GCA_036375895.1 Actinomycetes bacterium
AACGCCGCGGAGGCCGCATCGACCGCCTCGTCGACGACGGCCGCGGACGCGAAGTCCACGTGACCGCTGACCCGGCCGGTCGCGGGGTCGAAGACAGAGCCGGTGCGTTCGCTCACGCCACCCCAGGGCTTCCCCCCGATCCAGTGCGAGATCCGGTCTGTCATGTCGTCCCCTCCTTGGTGGTCGTCGATCCTCTGGACGCTCGTACGCGCGACACGCTGCCCTGGTGTGTCCTGTCCGGAGGATCTCGGGGTCAGGTCCGTCGCCGACGCCCCGCGAACTGCCCGACGAGCACCGCGATCAGCGCAAGCAGGAACATCACGGTCCCGATCACGTTGATCTGCACCGGCGTGCCGCGCTGGGCGGCACCCCAGACGTACATCGGGAAGGTGACCGAGTTCGTGGTCGCGTTGAAGTTGGTGATGATGTAGTCGTCGAACGACAGTGAGAAGGCCAGCAGCGCACCGGCCGCGATGCCCGGTGCGACGAGGGGCAGCGTGATGCGCACGAAGCTCTGCAGCTCGTTGGCGTAGAGGTCGGCTGCCGCCTGCTCCAGCCGTGGGTCCAGGCCGGCGATGCGGGCCTTGACCGTCACGACGACGAAGCTGAGACAGAACATCACGTGCGCGATCAGGATCGCGGTCTGCCCGAGCGGGACGCCGGTGCTGACGAACAGCGTCAGCAGCGAGGAGCCCATGACCACCTCGGGCGTCGCCATCGGCATGAAGATGAGCAGGTTCGTGCCGGCCCGGCCACGGAACCGGTGCCTGGCCAGCGCGAACGCGATCAGCGTGCCGAGGACCGTCGCCCCGAGCGTCGCGAGCAGCCCGATCTTCAGGCTGAGCTGCACGGCGTCGCACATGCCCGGCGCCGCGCACGGGTGCCGCCACGCATCGACGGAGAACTTCGACCAGGTGTAGTTGAACCGCCCGGTGGGGTCGTTGAACGAGAAGATCACCACGACCAGGTTGGGCACCAGCAGGTAGGCGAACGCGAAGAAGGCTGCGATCGCCACTACGTGCTCGCGGAGCCAGACCAGAGGGCCGCGGCGACGACGGGTGGGGGCCGGACGCACCGTGGCGGGGCGGGTAGCAGGGGCGGCGGTGGCCATCAGACCAGCTCCTCCGTGCCGGCCCGGCGGATGTAGATCGCGACCAGCACCACGATGGAGACCATGAGGGTGAAGGAGAGGGCCGCAGCGGTCGGGTAGTCGAGGACGCGCAGGAACTGGCTGTCGATCACCTGGCCGATCATGGTGGTGCTCGGGTTGCCCAGCAGCCGCGAGTTGATGAAGTCACCCGCCGCCGGGATGAACGTGAGCAGCGTCCCCGCGACCACGCCGGGCATCGACAGCGGGAACGTCACCTTGCGGAAGGCCGTGAACGGCGTCGCGTAGAGGTCCGCCCCAGCCTCGAGCATCCGGATGTCGATGCGCTCCAGGCTGGCGTAGAGCGGCAGGGTCATGAACGGCAGGAAGTTGTAGGTGAGCCCCATGACGACCGCGAACGGCGTGCTCAGCAGCTGGTCGCTGCTGATCAGGTGCAGCCAGCGCAGCACGTCGAGCAGGCCGGTCGACTGGAACACCTGCACGACGACACCTTCGGACGACAGGATCGTCTTCCAGGCAAGCGTGCGGATGAGGAAGCTCGTGAAGAACGGCGCGATGACGAGGACGAGCAGCAGGTTCTTCCAGCGCCCGGCCTTGAACGCGATCGTGTAGGCGAGCGGGTAGCCGATGAGCAGAGCCAGCAAAGTGGCCGTCCCCGCGTAGAAGAACGAGCGCAGGAACTGCCGCTCGTAGGTCGACAGCGCGTCGACATAGGTCTGCCAGTGCCAGGTGAGCTGGTACCCCTCCTCGATCGACCCCTCCTGCAACGACTGGGAGAAGAGGTAGATCATCGGCACGACAAAGAAGAGGGCGAGCCAGGCCAGCCCCGGAAGCAGCAGGAGGTACGGCGTGTAGGCGCCGCGTCTGCCCCGGGCTGCCGGAGCCGGCGACGCGGGCCCGGCGGGCGCCCCACCGCCGCCGGGGACGTGGGCGACCGAGCTCACGACACGGCCCCGGCGGGGACGGGTGCCTCCTCGCCGAAGTCCGCGCCGGCGTGGGCGTCCTGCGAGGCGTCCAACCCGAACGCGTGGCCGGGGTCCCAGGTCAGGACGACCTCGTCGCCCGCCCGCAGGATCGGGGATCCGTCGTTCTGGCGGACGACGGTGAGCTCCTGGCCCCAGGGCATCCGCACGAGGTACTGCGTCGCGACGCCGATGAACGACGCGTCCACGATGACGCCGCCGACCGACTGGGCGTCCTCGACGGCGCCTGCACGGACCGCGACCGAGATCTTCTCCGGCCGCACGCCGAACCAGAGGTCCGTGGCGTCGGTGAAGCTGCGCCCGCGGGGGATGGTCAGGCGCTTGCCGTGAGCCTCGAGCTCGAGCATGTCGCCGACGGACGCAGTGACCCTCGCCCGGATCAGGTTGGACTGGCCGAGGAAGTTGGCGACGAACGTCGTCTGAGGGCTCTCGTAGAGCTCTGCCGGGTGGCCCAGCTGCTCGATGTGGCCGTCGTTCATCACGGCGATGGTGTCGGCCATGGTCATGGCCTCCTCCTGGTCGTGCGTGACGTGGACGAAAGTGATGCCGACCTCGGTCTGGATGCGCTTGAGCTCGAGCTGCATCTGCCGGCGCAGCTTGAGGTCGAGGGCACCGAGCGGCTCGTCGAGCAGCAGCACCGACGGCCGGTTGACGATCGCGCGGGCCAGGGCGACGCGCTGCTGCTGCCCACCGGAGAGCTGGGCCGGCTTGCGCCGCGCGAGGGGTCCGAGCTGGACCAGCTCGAGCACCTCGTCGACCTGCCGCTTGATCTCTTTGACCCCGCGCCGGCGCAGGCCGAACGCGACGTTCTCGAAGATGTCCAGGTGGGGGAAGAGCGCGTAGCTCTGGAACACGGTGTTCACCGGACGCCGGTAAGGCTTGGTGCCGCTGATGTCGGTGTCACCGATGAAGATGCGCCCCGCGGTCGGCTCCTCCAGCCCGGCCACCATGCGCAGCGTGGTGGTCTTCCCGCACCCCGACGGGCCCAGCAGGGCGAAGAACGAGCCCTTGGGGATCGTCAGGTCCAGGTCGTCGACCGCGGTGAACGCTCCGAACCGCTTGGTGAGCGATTCCATCCGCAGGTCGCCGGCTCCGGCCCCAGCCGAGCCCCGGCCCACCTCCTGGGCCACCTCGGTGGTGCGATCCGACATCTATCAACCTCCGACGAGCGCCTGGAAGGCCTTGTTGTACTTGGTCTCTTCGGTGGCGGTCAGGCCGCGGAAGACGTGCGCCCTGGACATGACCTCCGCCGTCGGGAAGATCAGCTGGTTCTTGGCGATCTCGGGGTCGGCCTTGAGGAGAGCCTCCTTCGCGCCCTTCACGGGCGAGATGTAGTTGACGTAGTCCTCGACCAGGGCCATCACCGAGGGGTCGTAGTAGTAGTTGATGAGCTTCTCGGCGTTCTTCTTGTGCTTGGCCTTGTTCGGGATCACGAAGTTGTCGGACCAGATCATGTGTCCGGTCTGGGGCAGCACGTACGCCAGGGCGGGGTTGTCCGCCTGCAGCTGGACGACGTCGCCGGTCCAGGCCATGCACGCCGCGATGTCGCCGGACGCCAGGCCCTGGCCGTACTCGTTGCCGGTGAAGCCCTTCAGCTGCCCGCTGTCCTTGGCCTTCTGGATGCGGGCGATCGCCGCGTCGAAGTCGTCGTCCGTGAACTTCGCGGGGTCCTTGCCCTGAGAGAGCATGACGAGACCCACCGTGTCGCGCATCTCGGTCAGCAGCGTCACCTTGCCCTTCAGTGCCGGCTCGGTGAGCAGCTGCTCGATCGTCTCGATCTTCTTGCCGCCCGTCGCCTTGGGGTTGAAGGCGATGCCGGTGAAGCCGCTCTGCCACGGAAGCGAGTAGGCCCGGCCCGGGTCGAACTCGACGTTCTGCAGGTTCGACTCGACGTTGGCCCCGTTGGGGATGTTCGCCTTGTCGAGCTTCTGCACCCAGTTGAGTCGGATCAGCCGGGCGACCATCCAGTCGGTGCTGCACCAGACGTCACGGCCGGTGTCCTGCCCCGCCGACAGCTGCGGCTTGACCTTGGCGAAGAACTCGTCGTTGTCGTTGTAGTCCTCGGTGTAGTTGACCTTGATCCCGGTCTGCTGCTGGAACGTCTCGAGAGTCGGCCGCTTCTGCGTCTTGTCGTCGACGTCGATGTACTCGGGCCAGTTGGACCAGTTCACGACCTTCTCCGAGTCGGACAGGTCCTTGGCGGCCTGCTCGGAGGTGCTGGCCTTCTTGGTGGTCCCCGAAGTTCCGCAGGCGGCGAGGCCGGCAGCCACAGCGGCGCCACCGGCACCCTGCAGCAACGTCCGACGGCTGATCAGGCCGCGCAGCAGCGCGGGCGAGATGTCAGTCGCGCGGGGCTCGTTCATCGGGATTCCTCCGGTGGGGCGTGGGGCGGGGTGTCGGACAATGACCGGTCGCCGAAGACCGTGCGGTGCCAGTCCTTCCTCGGCGCCGCGGTCAGGTCGTACATGACGTGCTTCACGTTGGTGTACTCCTCGAAGGAGTACGCCGACATGTCCTTGCCGAAGCCCGACGACTTGTAGCCGCCGTGGGGCATCTCGCTGATGATCGGGATGTGGTCGTTGACCCAGACGCAGCCGGCCCTGATCTCGCGGGTTGCGCGCAGCGACCGGAAGACGTCGCGGGTCCACGCCGACGCCGCCAGGCCGTAGGGGCTGTCGTTAGCCAGGGCGAGCCCCTCGTCGTCGGCGTCGAAGGGCAGCACCACGAGCACCGGGCCGAACACCTCGTCCCGGACGATCTCGCTGTCCTGGGGGGCGTCGACGACCACCGTCGGCAGGTAGTAGGCACCCCGGGCCAGGTCTCCTCCAGGGGCCCGGCCCCCGGTCACGACCTTGGCCCCGTAGCCGCGTGCACGCTCGACGAAGCCGGCGACCCGCTCCTGCTGGCGGCGGGAGACCAGAGGTCCCTGGTCGGTGGCGGGGTCGAGCGGGTCACCGAGCCGGACCGAGGCCATGACCTCGGCGACGCCGGCCACGAACGCGTCGTACAGGGGCCGCTGCACGTATGCGCGGGTCGCGGCGGTGCAGTCCTGCCCGGTGTTTATGAGCGCTCCCGCCACCGCGCCGTGCACGGCGGCGTCGAGGTCGGCGTCGTCGAACACGACGAAGGGGGCCTTGCCGCCAAGCTCGAGGTGAACGCGTTTCGCCTGCCTCGCGGCGAGGCCCATGACCCGGCGCCCGACCGCGGTCGAACCGGTGAAGGACACCATGTCGACGTCGGGGTGGGCGACCAGCGCCTCCCCTGCCGAGGGCCCGGCGCCGGTCACCACGTTGACGACCCCGTCGGGGATGCCGGCCTCCGTGCAGGCCTCGGCGAGCATGAGCGCGGTGAGCGGGGTGAGCTCCGCGGGCTTCAGCACGATGGTGTTGCCGGCCGCCACAGCGGGCAGCACCTTCCACCCAGCCATCTGCAGAGGGTAGTTCCACGGTGCCACCGAGCCGACCACGCCCACCGCCTCACGGCGCACGGCGGACGTGTGGTCGCCGGAGTACTCGGCGGCCGCCTTGCCCTCCAGATTGCGGGCCGCACCGGCAAAGAACGCGACGTTGTCGATGGTGCCGGGCACGTCGAACTCGCTGGAGAGCTTGATGGGCTTGCCGGTCTGGCGGGTCTCGGTGCGGGCCAGCTCCCCCGCACGGTCGTCGAGGAGCGCAGCCAGCCGGGTCAGCGCCGCCGATCGCTCGGCGGGCGTGGCGCGCGACCAGCTCGGGAACGCCGCGCGGGCCGCGGCCACCGCCTCGTCGACGTCGCCGGGGCCGGCCAGGCGGACAGTCTCCAGGGTGTCTCCGGTGGCGGGGTCTGTGACGGCGAAGGTGTCCGGCGAACTGCCCTCGCGGCGGCGTCCGCCGATGAACTGGTGCACCCGTGTCCACTCCTCCCGCGGCCCCGGCATGGATGATCCTGGCAGAGCGTCAGGGCACGGACAAGCGATTCCGTCGCGATACAGGTTTGTTACCACGAAATCGCTGCAGAACCGGCCCGGTCAGCGATCTCGCCGCCGGTGGCTACCGGCTCGGTGCCGGGCCGGCGCCCGGACCCCACGTGGGGCGGCCGCCGAGCCAGGTGCCCCGGACCGGGATCTCCGGCCAGTCGGCCGGCGGCACGGCGTACGGGTCGGATCCGAGCCACACCAGGTCGGCGCGGCGGCCGACGGTGACCGTGCCGCGCGAGAGGTCCTCGAACGCCTGGTAGGCGCTGCCGACGGTGTAGGCGGCGAGCGCGGCCGCGGGCGGCAGTCGCTGCTCCGGCAGCCACCCCTCCGGAGGCCGGCCGTCCGGGGTCTGCCGGGTCACCGCGACCGCCAGGCCGTCGAGGGGACGGTGCGAGCTGACCGGCCAGTCGCTGCCCATGGAGAGCACGGCACCGGACGCCAGCAGGGAGGCCATCGGGTACTGCAGGCGGCCTCGCGCGGGCCCGAGCCGCGGCAGGGTGAGCTCGGTCTGCACCGGGTCGAGCTGGGCCCACAGGGGTTCGACGTTCGCGACCACCTCGAGCGCCGCGAACCGCGGCAGGTCGTCGGGATGGACGAGCTGGGTGTGGGCGATCACCGGCCTGCGGTCACGGAGCCCGTTGACGGCCCGGACGTGCTCCACCGCGTCGAGTGCCGCCCGGATCCCGGCGTCGCCGATGGCGTGGACGTGCAGCTGGAAGCCGTCCGCGTCGAACGCGACGGCGGCCTCGGCGAGCTCCTCGGGCGCCCACACGGGCAGGCCGCACGTGTGCGGCGCGTCGGCGTACGGCGCGAGCAGCGCCGCCGTCCCGGCCTCGACCACGCCGTCGGCGAAGAGCTTCACGGTGCGCGCCGAGACGTCCGGCGAGCCCTCGAGGGAGGCCCGGGCGGCCAGGAAGTCGGCGCGCTGCCGCGGCCACTCCCCGGGCTCGGCGCGCAGCGCGATGCCGGCGCGGACGGCCAGCTCGCCGGCCTCGGCGACCGACCGGTAGACGTCGACGTCGCCCGGCGACAGCGCGGCCTCCTGCGCCCAGGTGACCCCGGCGGCGGCGAGCAGCGCGGTCGCGGCGCGCAGCCCCCGCTCCTTGTCGGCCGGGGTCGGCGGCGGGGCGTGGCGGAGCACGAGGTCCATCGCGCTCCACTCGACGAGTGTGCCGAGCGGTGATCCGTCCGGCCGCCGGGCGATGCGGCCGGCCGGCGGGTCGGGAGTGGCCGCGTCGAGGCCGCCCCGGCGAAGCGCCTCGGAGTTGACCCACGCGCAGTGGTGGTCGGTCGACTGGAGCACGACCGGACGGTCGGCCACCGCGGCGTCCAACCAGGCGGCGTCGAAGAGCCCGGATGGTGCGAGCGCCGGGTCGTAGGGACCGCCGACGATCCAGGGGAGGTCGCGATGCTCGGCGGCGAACCGGCGTACGACCTCGACGACCTCGGTGACCGCGGCGCAGTCGCGCACCTGTGGGCCGGCCAGCTCGACGCCGCCCCAGAGAGGATGCACGTGGCCGTCACCGAAGCCGGCCATCAGGGCACCGCCCTCGAGGTCGAACACCTCCCCGGCTGCCCCGCCCAGGGCGAGCGCGTCCTCGTCCAGGGCGACGACGACGCCGTCCCGCACCGCCGCGGCCCGCGCCCGCGGTGCCGCCGGGTCACCGGTCAGCACCACGCCGCCGCGGAAGAGCAGGTCGACCCTGGGCAAACTCATTGCAGCGATCATGCACGTTCCGTCGCTCGGCCCGCACGCCCGACCGACGGAACGTGCATGATCGCTGCCAGAGGGAGGGGGTGGGGGGATCAGGCGTCGAGGTTGGTCATCACGTGCTTGACGCGGGTGTAGTCCTCGAAGCCGTAGAGGGAGAGGTCCTTGCCGTAGCCGGAGTGCTTGAACCCGCCATGCGGCATCTCCGCGACGAGCGGGATGTGGGCGTTGATCCACACGCAGCCGAAGTCCAGGCGCTTGGCCATCCGCATCGCCCGGCCGTGGTCCTTGGTCCAGACCGAGGAGGCGAGCCCGTACTTCACGCCGTTGGCCCAGCGGACCGCCTCGTCCTCGTCGGTGAACGGCTGCACGGTGATGACCGGGCCGAAGATCTCGTTCTGGCTCAGCTCGTCGTCCTGGCGCAGACCGGCGAGGACCGTGGCCTCGTGGAAATAGCCCCTGTCCCCGACCCGGTGCCCACCGGCCGCGACCGCGACGTGCTCGGGCGCCCGCTGCAGCATGCCCAGCACCCGGTCGAGCTGGCTGGCGTTGTTGAGCGGTCCGAAGGCCGCGTCCTCGTCGTCGGGGCCGCCGGTCTTGTTGTTGTCCTTGGCCTCCTTTGCGAGCGCCTCGACGAAGTCGTCGTGGATGTGCGGGGCGGCGAGGACACGGGTCGCCGCGGTGCAGTCCTGCCCGGCATTGAAGTAGCCGGCCGCCGCGATGGCCTCGGCCGCGGCGTCCAGGTCGGCGTCGTCGAACACCACCACCGGCGCCTTACCGCCGAGCTCGAGGTGCACCCGCTTGAGGTCACGGGCGGCCGCGCCGGCGACCTCCATGCCGGCCCGCACCGACCCGGTGATGGAGACCATCTGCGGGACCTCGTGGTCGACCAGGGCGCGACCGGTGTCCCGGTCGCCGCAGACGACGTTGATGACCCCGTCCGGCAGGAACTCGGCCATGATCTCGGCCATCATCAGGGTGCTCACCGGTGTGGTGTCCGACGGCTTGAGCACCACGGTGTTGCCGGCTGCGATGGCCGGCGCCCACTTCCAGACCGCCATCATCATCGGGTAGTTCCACGGCGTGACCTGCGCGCAGACGCCGACCGGCTCGCGCCGGACGAACGACGTGTGACCGGCCATGTACTCCCCCGCTGAGCGCCCCTCGAGCAGGCGCGCCGCCCCGGCGAAGAACCGGATCTGGTCGACCATCGGCGGGATCTCCTCCGACATGGTCAGGGCCCGCGGCTTGCCGGTGTTCTCGACCTCGGCGTCGACCAGCTCGTCGGCACGGGACTCGATCGCGTCGGCGATCCGGATCAGCGCCTTCTGCCGGTCGCTGGGCGTCGCGTCGCGCCAGCCCTCGAACGCGGCGGCCGCGGCGGACATGGCCGTGTCCACGTCCGGCTTGGTCGACAGCGGCGCCTGCGCATAGGTCTCGCCGGTGGCCGGGTTCACCACGTCGTACGTCGTGCCGTCGGCGGAGTCGACGTAGCTGCCGTTGACAAAGTTGCGCAGGGTGCGGATCTGGCTCACCGGGACTCCTCACGGACGGCACGGGGGCGGCGGAGCGCGGCGGTACGGCGGGTGGTGCCGCTCGCTCGTCGGCAGCCTAGTGCTCCGGTCGCCGGTATCAACAGTTACCGAGCAGCCAGACGACAGATTCAGCAACTTCCATGCCACGTGACGACGGAATCACTTGCCAAGACCCCCCTCCGCTCGGGAGGATCGGCGGCATGGCGAGCAGAGATCGCAGCAACGGGGCCCCGCTGGACGACGTTTCCAAGGCCATCATCGAACAGCTCCAGGAGGACGGGCGGCGCCCGTACGCCGCCATCGGCAAGGCGGTCGGCCTGTCCGAGGCCGCAGTGCGGCAACGGGTGCAGCGCCTGCTCGACGCCGGCGTGATGCAGATCGTGGCGGTCACCGACCCGCTCCAGGTCGGCTTCCCCCGGCAGGCGATGATCGGGATCCGTTGCGATGGCGACGTCGAGTCGGTCGCGGAGAAGATCGCCGACATGCCCGAGGTCGACTACGTGGTCATCACGGCCGGCGGGTTCGACCTGCTGGTCGAGGTCGTCTGCGAGGACGACGACCACCTGCTCGACCTGATCAGCAAGCGGATCCGGGCGGTGCCCTCCGTGCGCCGCACCGAGTCCTTCGTCTATCTCAAGCTCCGTAAGCAGCTCTACAACTGGGGAACACGATGACCGTCCCGCAAGTCGTCTTCGAGCCCGGCGACGACCGACTGGCCAACCGTGCGCGCGACCACCTCTGGATGCACTTCACCCGGATGTCGGCCTACGAGAAGGGCCACGTCCCGGTGATCGTCCGGGGCGAGGGTCCATACATCTGGGACGACCAGGGCAAGCGCTACCTGGACGGGCTCGCCGGGTTGTTCGTCGTACAGGCGGGGCACGGGCGCACCGAGCTGGCGGAGGTGGCCGCGAAGCAGGCCAGCGAGCTCGCGTACTTCCCTCTGTGGTCTTACGCGCACCCCACCGCGATCGAGCTGGCCGAGCGGCTTGCCGACCTGGCCCCTGGCGACCTCAACCGGGTGTTCTTCACCACCGGCGGCGGCGAGGCGGTCGAGACCGCGTGGAAGGTCGCCAAGCAGTACTTCAAGCTGCAGGGCAAGCCGATGAAGCACAAGGTGATCAGCCGTGCGATCGCCTACCACGGCACCCCGCAGGGAGCGCTGTCGATCACCGGCATCCCGGCCGCCAAGGAGATGTTCGAGCCGCTGGTGCCCGGCGCGCACAAGGTGCCGAACACCAACTTCTACCGGGCACCGGAGCACGGCGACGACCTCGAGCGCTTCGGGCTCTGGGCCGCCGACCGGATCGAGGAGGCGATCGAGTTCGAGGGCCCGGACACCGTCGCGGCGGTGTTCCTCGAGCCGGTGCAGAACTCCGGCGGCTGCTTCCCACCGCCGCCCGGGTACTTCCAGCGGGTCCGCGAGATCTGCGACCGCCACGACGTGCTGCTGGTCTCCGACGAGGTGATCTGCGCGTTCGGCCGGCTCGGCTATTACTTCGGCTCGCAGCGCTACGGCTACCAGCCGGACATCATCACCTGCGCCAAGGGCCTCACGTCCGGCTACTCCCCCATCGGCGCGATGATCGCGACCGACCGCATCATGGAGCCGTTCCTGCACGGCTCGAACATGTTCGCCCACGGCTACACGTTCGGCGGCCACCCCGTGTCGGCCGCGGTCGCCCTGGCCAACCTCGACATCTTCGAGCGGGAGAGGCTCAACGAGCACGTGCAGGAGACCGGCGCGGACTTCCGTCGGACGCTGGAGCGGCTCTGCGACCTGCCGATCGTCGGCGACGTGCGCGGCGACGGGTTCTTCTACGGCATCGAGATGGTGAAGGACAAGAACACCCGGGAGACGTTCGACGACGACGAGTCCGAGCGGCTGCTGCGCGGTTTCCTGTCCAAGGCACTGTTCGACGCGGGGCTGTACTGCCGTGCCGACGACCGCGGTGACCCTGTCATCCAGCTGTCGCCGCCGCTGGTCTGCGACCAGTCGCACTTCGACGAGATCGAGCAGATCCTGCGCTCGGTCCTCACCGAGGCCTGGTCCCACCTCTGACCCGTCCTCCCCCCTCCCCCCTCCTCCCGGCAGCGGGGGGGACGGACGGGGGGCTGGACGGACGGGGGCGGGAGGAAGTCGACATGAGCGCTGACGACGGGCGGACACGGGTCCGCCGGCTGCCGGAGAAGCAGGTCCACGACCGCGCGGTCCTCCACGCCGTGCTCGACGCCGGCCGGGTGGCCCACGTCGCGGTGCTCGACGAGCGGCGCCGGCCCTACGTCGTACCCGTGGCGCACGCCCGCGCCGACGACGCGGTGCTCTTCCACGGGTCGACCGCCAGCCGGCTGTTCCGGTCGCTCGCCGCGGGCGCCGAGACCTGCCTGACCGTCACCGTCCTCGACGCCCTCGTCGTCGCCCGGTCGCTCTTCGAGTCGTCGATGCACTACCGCAGCGCGATGGTGCTCGGCCGGGCCGAGCCGCTCGAGGGCGCCGCGAAGCTGGCCGGGCTGGAGCGGCTGAGCGAGCACCTCATGCCGGGTCGCTGGACGGACGCACGCCGGCCCAGCCAGAAGGAGCTGGCGGCGACCGTGGTGCTCTCGCTGCCGCTCGTCGAGTGGTCGGTCAAGGTGAGCGACGGGCCGCCCGACGACGCGGCCGAGGATCTCGGGCTGCCGCACTGGGCCGGCGTGGTGCCACTGGGCACGACGTACGGCGAGCCCGTCGCCGCGCCCGACCTGCGCGACGGCATCCCGGTGCCCGACTACGTGCGCGGCTGGGCGGCCGACGCCCGATGACCGACTACCGGCGGCTGTCGTTCTGGCACGACACCGTCCCCGGGCCGCTCGCGCCCCGCCCGCGGCTGGACGGCGACGCCGAGGCCGACGTGTGCGTCGTCGGGGCCGGCTACACCGGCCTCTGGACCGCCTACTACCTCGCCGGGCTCGACCCGACGGTGCGCGTGCGGGTGGTCGAGCGCGAGACCGCAGGGTTCGGGGCGTCGGGGCGCAACGGCGGATGGTGCTCGGCGCTGTTCCCCGCGTCGGTGGCGACCGTCGCCCGCCGCTACGGCCGCGACCGGGCGCTCGCCCTGGCACGCGCCCTGCAGGACGCGGTCGACGAGGTCGGCCGGGTCACCCGGGCGGAGGGCATCGACGCGCACTACGCGAAGGGCGGCACGGTCGGCCTGGCCCGGACGCCGGTCCAGCTGGGGCGGGCCCGCGCCGCGGTCGAGGAGGCCCGGCGATGGGGGCTCGGCGAGGACGACCTGCGCCTGCTGGGGCCCGCCGAGGCCCGGGCCGTGCTGGGCGCGAGCCACGTCCTGGGGGGCACCTACACCCCGCACTGCGCGGCGATCCACCCGGCGCGACTCGTGCGCGGCCTCGCCGACGCCGCCGACCGGCGTGGTGTGCTCATCCACGAGCGGACACCGGTCACCCGGCTCTCGCCGGGGCGGGTCGAGACGCCGTACGGCGTGGTGCGGGCGCGCCACGTCGTACGCGCCACGGAGGGCTACACCCCCGGCCTGCCGGGCCACCGCCGCACGATCGCGCCGGTCTACTCGCTCATGCTCGCCACCGAGCCGCTCCCGGCGTCCTTCTGGGACGCCACCGGCCTGCGCCGCCGGGAGACGTTCACCGACCACCGTCACCTCATCGTCTACGGACAGCGGACCGCCGACGACCGCATCGCGTTCGGCGGCCGGGGCGCGCCGTACCACTTCGGATCGGCGGTGCGCCCGTCGTTCGACCGGGAGCCGGCGGTCTTCGATGCCCTGCGCGGGGTGCTGGTCGAGCTGTTCCCCGCGCTGCGCGACGCCGCGATCAGCCACACGTGGGGCGGCCCGCTGGGGGTGCCGCGGGACTGGTTCGCGTCGGTCGGCCTGGACCGCGCCACGGGCATGGCCTGGGCCGGCGGCTACGTCGGCGACGGGGTCGGCTCGTCGAACCTTGCCGGGCGTACGCTCGCCGACCTGCTGCTCGGCCGCGACACCGAGCTCACCCGCCTGCCGTGGGTGGGCCACCGCTCCCGGCGGTGGGAGCCTGAGCCGCTGCGATGGCTGGGCGTCAACGCCGGGCTGCGGATGATGACCACCGCCGACGCCGCGGAGGCCCGCACCGGTCGACCGGCCCGGCGCGCCGACCTGATGTCGCGGCTGCTCGGCCACTGAGGGCAGGCGGGCCGTTCGGCTCTGTCCCGGCTGGCGCGGCCGGCGTCATGGTGGGGAAGGAGACCTCGCCGCAACGGTTTCCCGGCGTCCCACGGCGAGGTGGCGACGATGGATCCCCTGGTGCAGGCAGAGTGGCTGGCCCGCCGGCGCGACGAGCCCGGCCTCGTGGTGCTCGACGCCACAGTGCAGGTGCGGTCGTTCCTCGGGATCCCGGTGATGCGCAGCGGGCGACGGGGCTGGCGCCGCGGGCACGTGCCGGGCAGCGGCTTCGCCGACCTGGTCGCCGTCTCGAGCCCGGACGCGCCCCGGCGGTCGCTCACGATGCCGAGCGCTGAGTGGTTCGCCGCAGCGATGGGCCGGCTCGGGGTGGGCGACGGCAACAGGGTCGTCCTCTACGACTCGCGCGAGAACATGTGGGCCGCACGGCTGTGGTGGATGCTGCGCGCGTTCGGGTTCCGGGACGCCGCGGTGCTCGACGGCGGCTGGACGGCGTGGCGGCAGGCGGGGCTGCCGGTCTGCTCGCGGCCGTGCCGGCCCGCGCCGGCCACGTTCGTCGCCCGCCCGGTCCCCGACCTGGTCGTGGGGAAGCAGGACGTGCTCGCGGCCATCGACGACCCCGACGTCTGCCTGGTCAACGCGCTCGGCCGGCGCCAGCACCGCGGTGAGGTCAACGAGTACGGCCGGCCGGGGCACATCCCCGGATCCCGGAACCTGACCGCCTGGGAGGTCCTCGACCGGCGCACGCAGCGCTACCGGCCGCTTGCCGAGCTGCAGGACAAGGCCGGCCCGGTGCTCGACAGCAAGCGCGTGATCACCTACTGCGGCGGCGGGGTCGCCGCGTCCAGCGTGGCCCTCGTGCTGACGCGGCTCGGTCACGAGCACGTGGCCGTGTACGACGGCGGGCTGCAGGAGTGGTGCGCCGACCCGAGCCTCCCGCTGGAGCTGGGGCCCTGAAGGGAGAAGGCCATGCCTGGTCGACCCGACGTACGAGAGCCGTCGGCGAGCCCCGTGCACCGCGCGGTGTGGGACTCAGCCGTGCCTGTCGAGGTGTTCGAGTCCGCCGACCAGCCGGTGCCCGGGCCGGTGCGGACGGCCATGGATCGGGTGCTGGCAGCGGTGCGCACCCGCGTGGCCGACGGCTCGGTGTACGGCCCGGACGGTCTGGTGGGCGAGGCGATGCTGGCCGACCTGGCCGGCGCCGGCTACTGGAGGCTGCGGGTCGACCCGGCGTACGGCGGGCTGGGCGCGTCCTTCGCCGCCTAC
>DASVBJ010000034.1:0-21698 GCA_036375895.1 Actinomycetes bacterium
GCGGCCCCTGCTCTTGTCCCCCGAGACGCCTCACCTGCGGCGTCCGAAGGGCATCGAGCGACCGGTCGACACTGGCCGGCGAGGAGCAAGGGGGCACGCCGTGGAAGGCACGCAGTTCAGGACTGCCGTGCGCGCCCGGCGTGGTGTCGCCGTCCTCGACCTGGTCGCCGATGGCCTGCTCGGTGCCGACGTCCCGAGGGTTCCCGGCTTGTGGGGGGCGCGGGGAGCCAGCGGGGGTGACGCGGCCGACGTGGCAGACGGCCGGGTGCGGGACGTCGGCGCCGAGCGGGACCTGATCAAGACGGTCGTCCATCGGGTGCATCAGCGCAGAGCCCGGCGGCGACTGGTTGCGAACAGGCGCAGCTGAGAGAACCGTGGGGGACGTCGGAGGCCGGAGCGTGGCAGGGGAGCGCTCCGGCCTCCGGCCGGTCAAGGACCTGCACGACCGCACCGACGATCAGCAGATCGTGCCCGCCCGTCTCGGGCGGGACCCATGAGAAAGGGACAGCATGAGGACTCCTGAGCAGCAGCAGGCCCGGCTCGAACGGCTGCTTGCGCGTCGGCCCGAGTTCCGCACCGTCGGCGCCGGCGACGACCCGCGGTCGGCCATCATCCGGCGGGACGCCCTGTTGGTGCCAGCGACTCACGCTGCCCGGGTCGAGGAGTCCGTCCGGGAGTGGACCGACCGCCGGGACGACCTCGAGCACCTCGGCATGGCTCGGTTCACGTTGCGGCGGGACGCCGACGTCCCCGACCTGATCACCGGGTCGCTGACCCCCGCCGACGGTGACGCCCTCGCCTCCCCCATCCACCTCTTCCGTGGCGAGCCCGACTACGGCGGCGGGCCAGTCGGCCCGCCGAGCCCGCTCGCGGACACACCCCCGGTCCCCGGCCAGGCGACGGGACGGCCCGTCCACGTCGCGATCCTGGACACCGGGCTCGCCACGCACCCGTGGTTCCCGGCCAACACCTGGACCGCCCTCGGCGGCGACGTCGACGACCGGCTCGACGCCGACCACGACTACGAGCTCGACTCCCAGGCCGGTCACGGCACCTTCATCGGCGGAGTGGTTCGCCAGCACGCCCCGGGTGCGAGGTTGCTGATCGGCCGGGTGCTGAGCTCGATCGGAGTCTGCGACGAGGTCGAGCTGCTGGAGGCCCTTCATCTGCTGGGCACCCAGAGCCGAGGACACCGGATCGACGTCCTCAACCTGTCCCTCGGCGCGTACACCTGGGACGACCGGCCGCCCGCGGGGGTCGCGGAGGCCCTGAAGGGTCTCGGGTCTGACGCAGTCGTCGTGGCCGCCGCAGGGAACAACGGCACGGACCGGAAGTTCTGGCCGGCAGCGCTCGACGACGTCGTCGCGGTCGGCGCTCTGGCCGAGGACGGGCTGGGCAGGGCCGAGTTCTCGAACCACGGACCGTGGGTCGACGCCTGGGCTGTCGGCGAGCACGTCCCGAGCAGCTTCGTGGTGTTCGACGGGCCGATGCCGCCGACCGCGAACATCGATCCCGACTGTTTCAAGGGCTTCGCCACCTGGAGCGGCACGTCGTTCGCGGCTCCTCGCGTCGCGGCGGCCCTGGCGCACCGGGCCGCCGAGCGGGACGCGTCGCCCCGCACGGTGCTGCCCGGGGTGCTCGAGGACTTCTCCCTGCCCGCCAGCTCAGGCCTCGATGCAGTCGACTCGCGATGACGGATATCGTGCGGCTCAGGGGACCGGTCGCCCGACCGGGCTCGTCCCCTTCCCGAGGGGGGTGCTGGTGGCCGAGCCGGACGTCGCAGAGCTCGTACGCGGCGCCGGCCGCGGGGAGCAGCTCTGCTGGGACCAGCTCGTGGAGCGGTTCTCCGGCCTGGTCTGGCACATCGCCCGAGCCCACCGGCTCAGCAGCTCGGACGCCGCGGACGTCGCTCAGACCGTCTGGCTGCGGCTCGTCGAGTCGCTACCGCAGCTGCGCGACCCTGCTGCGGTCGGAGGATGGTTGGCGACCACGACCCGCAACGAGAGCGTGCGAGTCATCCGCCGGTCCGGGCGCGAGCTGGCCGACGACTCGGTCGCGCTCGCCGAGGCGCCCACGGATGACGCCCAGTCACCAGAGGCCCTCGTCGAGCTGGGCGAGGACCGCAAGCTCGTCCGGCAGGCTCTCGACCGCCTGTCGCTACGGTGCAGGACCTTGCTGCGGGCCCTCGCCTACGCGCCCGAGCACAGCTACGCCGAGATCTCCGCGGCCCTGGGGATGCCGATCGGCAGCATCGGGCCGACCCGTGGCCGTTGTCTCGACCACCTCCGGCGTGAGCTGGCGACCGCCGGCGCGCTGGCGACCGATGAGTGAGGGAGACCGCAGTGGCAGAGCTTGACGCCCGCGACGTCCGGTTGCTCGCTCAGGTGCACGGTGCGCTGGAGGAGCACGACCCCGTGCCGCAGGCCGTGATCGACGCAGCGAAGGAGAGCCTGACCTGGCTCTCGATCGACGCCGAGCTGGCGTCGCTCGCCGATGACAGTGCGCTCGCCTCCGCCGGCGTACGCACAGAGACGGCGGCACGCGTTCTCACCTTCGAGTGCAGCACCGGCGTGGTGGTGCTCGAGGTGACGAGCAGGGGTGACGAGCGTCGCCTGGTCGGCCAGGCCGACCGGGCAGCGCTGCTACAGGTGCGGCACCGCGGCGGCACCGTCGAGGTGGCGACCGATGAGCACGGTCGCTTCCGGGCCGAGGGGGTGCTGTCGGGGCCGGTCAGCGTCGTCTGCACGTTCCAGGACAGCCCAGAGGCACCGATAGTGACCTCTTGGGTCGTCGTCTGAACAACCCGGGTCACATCTGACATCCTGCGCAGGTGGGGCCCGAGACGACCGACCGGCTGGCGGTCGCGACCCGCAACCTTTCCGCTGCGCATGATCAGCCCACGCGGGTCCTGGCCGACACGGACGAGCTGATTGAGGCCTGCGACCGCGACGAGGCGGCCGCGGTCGCACTCCGGGCGCGGGCCCTCGCCAGGCGGCGCAACGGAGACCTCGCCGGCGCCATCGACGATCTTCGCCGCGCCATTCAGGTGGCGACCCGGCAGCGTCTCGGCCGGCGCGTCGGCGAGGCTCGGATGAGCCTCGTCGTCGTGCTCGCCGACGCAGGGCGGACACGCGAGGCACTCCTGGAGGCCGACCGTGCGCGGGACCTGCTCGAAGGGGCCGACCTCAGTCGGCTGCTGACCCAACGCGGCCTGGTCCTGCAACGTCTCGGCCGCTATGACGAGGCGCTTTCCTGCTACCGCCAAGCGTTACGCAGCATCCGCAGTCGCGGCGACGTCCTGTGGGAGGCAATCCTTCTGAGCAACCGTGGGCCGCTGCGCTCCTACCTCGGTGACCACCGGGGCGCTGTGGCTGACCTCAGACGGTGCGCCGACCTCGCGGAACAGCAGGGCTTGGGCGTGATCCGGGTCCGAGCCCGGCAGAACCTCGGCTTCACGATGGCCCTGGTCGGCGATCTACCGGCCGCTCTGGCCCTGCTGGACGAAGCCGAGCAGGACCGGCTCAAGCTCGGCGCGGACTGCGTCCCCGTCTGGGTGGACAGGGCCGAGGCGCTGCTGGGAGCCGGGCTCGGCGAGGAGGCGGCGGCCTACGCCGCCGACGCACTGGCCTCACTCGCGGAGAGGGGCCTGGCGTACGACACGGCCGAGGCCCGTCTGCTGCTCGCCCGGGCATCGCTGCAGGCGGGCCGGCCCGCCGCCGCACGGCACGCCGCAGAGCTCGCGACCGACGAGTTCCGTCGACAGCGTCGGCACACCTGGGCCCGGCTGGCCCGGCAGGTCGCCGTGCTGGCCAGGTGGGACTCGGGCGACTGTGGGCCCGCCCTGACTCGCGCGGCGCGGCGTGCGGCCGACGAGTGCGCCGCCGCCGGTTGGACGGTCGCCGCGCAGGACAGCCGGTTCGTGGCGGCGCGGTCGGCACTGGCCTCCGGCTCCCGTGCCCTGGCGCTGCGGCTGCTCGGGGAGGTCGCGTCGACGAGACGGCGAGGCAACGTCGCGGTGCGGGTCACGGCATGGCATGCCGAGGCGCTGCTCCGGCTGACGGAAGGCGACCGGCCCGGCGCCGAGCGAGCCCTGCGGCGAGGGCTGGCGTTGCACTCCGAGAACGCGGCGGTGCTCGGCGCCACCGATCTGCGTGCCCACGCCGCCGTGTTCGGAGAGGAGCTTGCCGCCCTGGGGGTGCGCCTCGCCCTGGAGGACGGCCGGGCCAGGTCGGTCCTCTCGTGGGTGGAACGGTCGCGGGCCACTGCCTTGCACTCGCTGCCCGCCCGGCCGCCGCAGGACGGCCGCCTCGCCGCCGATCTCGCGCGCCTGCGTGCCGTCGCCGCGCTGATCCGGGACGAGGCCGTCGCGGGGCGGGACGTCGGCGCGCTGCACCGGCAGCAAGAGACCCTCGAGCAGTCCGTCCGCGACCTCGCCCGACATGCCCGCGGCAGCGAGGTCGGCAAGGAGTCGCTCGACATCCGTTCGCTCGCGGCTGCCCTCGGCGGTTGGGCGCTCGTCGAGCTGGTGCGGGACCGCGACGACCTGCACGCCGTCACCCTCGTCGACGGCCGGGTCACGCTGCATCGTCTCGGCGGCTACGCCGAGGCGGCGAAGGAGACGGAGGCGTTGCGCTTCGCCCTCACCCGGCTGGCACACCCGTCCACGTCGGAGCGGGTCCGCGACCTGGCCCGGCGCGGCCGGGACGTCGCGGCCGCAAGGCTCGACGACCTCGTGCTCACCCCGCTGAGGAGCCGCCTCGGCGGGCGCCCGGTCGTCGTCGTGCCCACCGGCGACCTGCACGCGCTCCCCTGGCCGACGCTGCCCACCCTGCGCGGCCGGCCGGTCGTGGTCGCGCCCTCCGCCCGACTCTGGCTGCGCGCCGCCCAGGCGCCACGCCGGCGGTCGCGGCGGGCCGCCCTGGTGGCGGGGCCACGGCTGGACCACGCCGAGGCCGAGGTGCAGGCACTGGCGGGCTGCTACCCCAGCGGCACCGTGCTGGTCGGGGCGGCGGCCACAGCGGACGCCGTACGCGTCGCCGTCGACGGCGCGCGGCTCGCGCACATCGCCGCCCACGGGCACTTCCGCTCGGACAACCCGCAGTTCTCCTGCCTCGAGCTCGCCGACGGTCCGCTCACGGTCTACGACCTCGAGCGGATGCGGCGCGCCCCCGAGGTGCTGGTGCTGTCGGCCTGCGACTCCGGCCTCTCCGACGTCAAGCCGGGTGACGAGCTGATGGGCCTCGCGGCCTCCGTGATGGCGCTCGGCACCCGCACCCTCGTCGCCAGCGTGGTGCCCGTGCCGGACGAGCCGACGCGACCGTTCATGGAGCAGCTGCATGCCCGGATGCGCGCCGGCGCGGGGCCCGCCGCGGCGCTGGCCGCGACGACCGAGGCGACCGGCCTCGACGGCTTCGTCTGCCTCGGCGCAGGCTGAGGGGGGCCGGCGGGCCCGAGACCGGTCCGACGCGAGGTGCGGTGGCATGGACATCGAGCTGACGCTCGACTGCAACGATCTCGACCGCCAGACTTCGTTCTGGCAGGCCGCGCTCGAGTGCGACGCCCACCCGACGGTCCCCGGACGCTACGTCTCGCTCATGCCGCGCGACCCGCGGGTTCCCGCACTCACCCTCCAGCTCGTGCCCGAGACCAAGGCCGGCAAGAACCGCCTGCACCTCGACCTGCTGGTCGACGACCTCGACGGCACGGTGGCGCACCTGCGCTCACTGGGCGCCACCGAGCTCGCGCCACGACGAGAGGAGTTCGGGGCGCGGTGGTACGTGCTGGCCGACCCGGAGGGCAACGAGTTCTGCGTCGCCGAGGCGCCCCAGCCGTGAGGTCGGCTGCCCGGAGATCTGCGGTGCCCGGAGGTCAGCCCGGCAGCGGGCCCGTGGCGACCGGGCGGTTCGGGTCGGTGACCCAGTGCGACCACGACCCGACGTACAGAGCAGCGGGGATGTCGAGGACGGCGAGCGAGAGCACGGTCTGCGCCGCCGTGACCCCCGACCCGCAGTAGGCGCCGACCGCGACCCCGTCGACGACGCCGAGCCGGGCGAAGCGCTCGGCCAGCGCCTCTCGCGGGAGCAGTCGGCCGTCGGCGTCGACGTTGCCGGCGGCCGGTGCGCTGACCGCCCCCGGGACGTGCCCGGCCACCGGGTCGATCGGCTCGACCTCCCCGCGGTACCGCTCCGCGGCCCGCACGTCGAGCAGGACGCCGGTGCGGGCCGTGGTCGCCGCACCCTCGGCGTCCAGCACCGGCATGCCGCCCGCCCTGGCCACGAAGTCGCCCGGCTCGGGCACGACGTCGACCACCTCCACGGGCAGCCCGGCCGCCTGCCAGGCCCGCAGCCCGCCGTCCAGGATGCGCACGTCGGGATGGCCGAGGTGGCGCAGCAGCCACCAGGCGCGGGCCGCCACCGACGCGTCGGCGTCGTCGTAGGCGACGACCGGCCGGTCGGCTCGCACCCCGAGCCGCCGTAGCGCGGCCTGCGCCTGCTCGACGCTCGGCAACGGGTGGCGGCCGCCGTCGCCGGGCGGCCCGGACAGGTCGAGGTCCAGGTCGGCGAACACGGCGCCCGGCAGGTGACCGGCGCGGTAGCTCTCCCGGCCGGGCGGCCCGCTGATCCCGCCACGGACGTCGAGGAGCAGCGGAGGGTCGTCGGAGCGCAGCGCGGAAACCAGCGACGGCACGTCCACCAGGGGGTTGATCTTCACCCGCACATTCTGCCGGTTGTCCGGATCATCGCCGGAGGACCCCGGTCACGACTGCGGACCTGTACGTGAGGTTCACGGTCTGGGCGAGATCGGCCGCCACCAGGTCTCGATCCTGTCGGCACGCGGTGGCAGTGTCGCTGGTGTCGGCACGTCGTCCCGCAGGAGGCTGTCATGTCCCACGTCACGTCATACGCCAACGGCACGCCGTCGTGGATGGACCTGATGACAAGCGACCGCGAGGCCGCACTGCGCTTCTACGGCGCACTCTTCGGCTGGCGGTTCGAGGTCGGCCCGCCCGAGTCGGGGCACTACACGACCTGCCTGCTCGACGGCGACCCCGTGGCCGGCATCGGCGAGCGACCCGCGGACGCCGACTACCCCGTCGCCTGGACCACCTACCTGGCCGTCGACGACGTGGACAAGACCTGCGCCGCGGTCACCGAGCACGGCGGCCAGGTGCTCATGCCGCCCATGGACGTCTTCGAGGAGGGCCGGATGGCGATGGCCGCCGACCCGACCGGCGCCGTGTTCGGCATGTGGCAGGCCGGCAAGCACACCGGTGCGCGGCGGGTCAACGAGCCGGGCGCGATCTGCTGGAACGAGGTCACCACCGGCGACACGGAGACCGCGGCCCGGTTCTACACCGACGTCTTCGGGATGACCGCCGAGAAGATGGACTCCGAGTTCGACTACCGCACGCTGCAGGTCGCCGGTCGCACCGTGGCGGGGGTGTTCAACCCGCCGCAGGGTCTGCCGGAAGGCGTCCCGCCGTACTGGATGGGCTACTTCGCGGTCGACGACACCGACGGCGCGGTCGAGCGGGTCACGGCGGGCGGCGGCAGCGTGATCGCCCCGCCGATGGACTCGCCGTACGGCCGGATCGCGGTCGTGAGCGACCCGCAGGGCGCAGTGCTGTCCGTCATGGCGATGGCCGCGGAGATGCCGCAGTAGGCCGCGGGCGGTCAGCCGAGACGGGGCGTCACCGCGCAGGCCGCGATCTCGGCCTCGAACGGCAGCGCGTCCGGCGACAGGGCCGCGGCCTTGACGAGGGCGTCGCGGGAGGCGGCCGTCATCCGGCGCATGTGGTGGCGGCGGCAGAGCACCTCGTAGCCGACCACGTCGCCGGACGCGGTGTCGCCGACGACGACCTGCTCACCCTCGACGACCATCACCCCGTTGACGGTCCGGGCGTTGTGCGTCGCCCGCGCCCCGCACCAGCACAGCGCCTCGACCTGCAGCACCTGCACCCGGTCGGCGAGCTCGATGAGCCGCTGCGAGCCGGGGAAGAGCCGGGTCCGGAAGTCCGCGCTGATGCCGAACGCGAACACGTCCACCCCGAGCTCGTCGACCACGCGGGCGAGCTGCTCGACCTGCGCCGGCGAGTAGAACTGCGCCTCGTCGCAGATGAGGTAGTCGACCCGCCGCCCGGCCATCCGCTCGGCCACCACCGCGTCCCAGAAGTCGACCCCGTCGGTCACCTCGACGGCCAGCGTCTTGAGCCCGAGCCGACTGGACAGGATGGAGTCCCCGGCCCGGTCGAGCTTGGTGAAGATGAGCCCGACCCGCCCGCGCTGGCGGTGGTTGTGATCCATCTGCAGCGCGAGGGTGGACTTGCCGCAGTCCATGGTTCCGGAGAAGAAGACGAGCTCGGCCATGGTTGTGGGCACGCCTTTCGTGAGCGCGTACGACGGGGACGGTCACCCCATCTTGCCAAACCACCCGCCCCGGAGCGCTCGCACGCGCCGACAGCCGTCAGCCTCGCGGGGCGACGAGCAGCGGCACGTCCAGCTCGGCCGGGGTCAACGAGCCGTGCAGGCCGACCAGGGCGAGCACCTCGGGCCGGGCCCGGCGGGAGTCGAAGACGGCCACCGGACCCCGCGCGGCGACCACGACGTCGCCGATCCGCGGCAGCACCACGTCGGCCACCTGCGGCCCGAACCAGCCGGCGGCCACCGCCTCGTCGCGGGACAGGACCCAGGCGGTGTCGCCGAGCGTCTCCCGCCAGGCCGCCAGCACCTCGTCGGCCGCACCATCGACCGTGTGCACGTAGACCGCCCGCGGCTCCCCCGCGATGAGCCGGACTCCCGCGTCCAGCACCGGGGTGGTGGCGAGATCCCACCGGCCGTCCGGCGGGACGTCGACCATGCCGTGGTCGGCGGTGACGAGCAGCACGGCGTCCTCGGGCAGCGCCGCCGCGAGCTGGGCCGCCAGCAGGTCGACGTGCGCGAGCTGGTAGCGCCAGGCCGGCGACGCGCAGCCGACCCGGTGGCCGGTGGCGTCGAGGTCGCCGTAGTAGACGTAGACGAGCGACCGGTCGCCCTCGCGCAGCGCCGCCCGCGCCGCCAGGACCCGTTCGCCCGCCGACTCGGCCCCGGCGTGCCGACCACCCCGCAGGCCGGCCAGCGTCAGCCCGGTGCCGTCGAGCTTGCGCGGGCCGATCCGGGTGACCGCCACACCGGCCGCCGCCGCCCGCTCGAAAGCCGTCTGGCGCGGCTGCAGGAGCACCGGGTCGACGTCGCGGTCCCAGGTCAGGCAGTTCATCACCCGGTCGATGGCCGGCACGAACATCTCATAGCCGAGCATGCCGTGGACGCCGGGCGGCAGGCCGGTGCCGAGCGACGGCAGGCTCGTCGCGGTCGTCGACGGGAAGCCGGCCGTGAGCCCCACACCGGTGTCGAGCAGGGAGCCGAGGAACGGCGCCACGTCCCGGTGCTGCCGCAGCAGCTCGAGACCCAGCCCGTCGACCAGCAGGACGCAGACGCGGTCGGCGGGCGGCAGGGCCAGCGCGGGCGGACCGTCCGGCGTGTGGACACCGAGACCGTGCAGCACCGACGGCAGGAGGTCGGCGAGCGACCCCCCGCCGTAGCGGGGCACCGGCAGCTGCCCGTCCGGGCCCGCCTCGACCGGCACCGCCTCCTCGGCGCCGCCGGACCTCACCTGGCGGTGGCGCGCGACAGGGCCGCGGCGAACCCGAGCATCCGCTGCACCGCCTCGGCGCCCTCCGCGGCCTCGCTCACCCGCAGCGCGATGTCGTCGGCGGAGGCCGTGCCGGTGTAGCCGTGGTCGGCCTCGCAGTCGGGGTCGGAGCAGCCGGCGGGCTCGAGGTCGAGCCGGCTCACCGCGCCCCAGCCGATGGTCACCGTGACCTCCTGGGGCAGCCCGCCGCGATAGCGCATCGGGTCGGTGATCACGCGGTTGACGACCACCGAGCGCACCGCCGACAGCGGCACGGCCTCGGTCGACGCGGTCACGAACGGCGCCGGCGTCATCGGGTCGGCGGGGTGGTCGTCGGCGTGGCCCAGCACCAGGCGGCTCGGTGTCAGCACCAGCACGGTGACGTGCCGGCGCACCTCGTCGGAGTCGAAGGTCGTCTCCTGGTGTACGACGAAGGCGTCCACCGGCTCCCCCGCCACGGCCGCGTCGACCGTGTCGGCCACGAGCTCTGGGTAGTAGCCGGCGTGGTCGATCGCCGCGCGCAGCCCGGCCAGGGTGGTGTCCGCCATGGGCTCATCCTCGCACCTGCGCGGCACCCACCGTCGAGACACCCACAGGACCGCGGGTGCTACCCGGGCAGCGCCCGCGGCCCCCTGTCGGTGCGCGCCGCGGGCCGGGCCAGTCGACCCGACGCGGCGAGCACGCTGACCCCCGACGGGGACACCTGGACAGGGTTCAGCTCGAGCGCGGCGACCTCGGACAGGTCGTCGGCCAGGTGAGCCACCCGGGCGAGCAGGTCCTCGAGGGCCGCGACGTCGACGAACTCGGCCCCGCGGTGACCGAAGAGCAGCGGCGCCGCGCGGACCGTGCGCACCAGGTCGCGGACGTCGAGGTCGGTGAGCGGCGGGATGCGGTAGGCCCGGTCCCCCAGCAGCTCGGTGGCCACCCCACCCAGCCCGAACGAGACCACGGGCCCGAACAGCGGGTCCTCCACCGAGCCGACGACGGTGGCCACGCCGGTCGGGGCCATCCGCTGCAGGACGAAGTGCTCGGCCGCGGCCGGCCCCAGCCGCCGCGACATCCCGGCGAACGCCGCCCGCACCTCCCGCCGGTTGTTGATGTTGAGCACCACCCCGCCGAGGTCGCTGCGGTGGCGCAGGTGCGGGGCCAGCGTCTTCAAGGCCACCGGGTAGCCCAGCCGGTCGGCGGCCTCGACCACCTGGGCGGCGTCGGTCACCGGGACGGTCGGCCACAGCTCGATGCCGTAGCAGCCGAGCAGGCGGGTCAGCGTCTGCTGGTCGAGCTCGACGTACTCCTCGTCGCCCAGCGCCTCGGCCACGACCGCACGCGCCCCGACCACGTCGATGCCCGGCGGCTCGATGCTCCGGCCCGCCGGCGTCGCGCGCCACCGCGCGTAGTCGGTGACGGCGGCGAGCGCGCGCACGGCGTCCTCCGGCGTCGGGTACGACGGGACGGCGTGCGGCCCCCGCGCCGGCCGCAGCACCTCGGGCACCCCGCGCATGCCGAGGAACGTCGAGACCACCGTCTTGCTGCCGCGGCTCGCGGCGGCGGCCAGCACCTGGGCGACCTCCTCGTCGCGGGTCCGCAGCGGCGGGATGAACAGCGCGACCACCGAGTCGACGCCGGGGTCGTCGAAGACGGCCGCCAGAGCCGACCGGAAATCGGCGGCCGTCGCCTCGGCACCCAGGTCCAGCGGCTCCCCCACCAGCTCCAGCCCGGCCTCCTCGCACGCGTCGGCGGCCAGCACCCCCAGGGCGGCGGAGTTGCCGAGGATCGCGACCCGCCGCCCGGTCGGCAGCGGCTGGTGCGCCACCAGCTGCCCGACGTCGAAGAGCTGGTGGATGCTCTCGACGCGGATCACGCCGGCCTGGCGGAACAGCGCCTCGATGGCGGCCGCCGGCGCGCTGGTCTCCCGTACGACGTGCCCGTGCGGCGCGCCGCGGCGGGACCGGCCGGACTTCACGACCACCACCGGCTTGCGCCGCGCGAGTCGTCGCGCCAGCCGGCTGAACTTGCGGGGGTTGCCGATCGACTCGAGATAGAGCATGACCGCGTCGGTCGCGGGATCCTCCTCCCAGTACTGCATGAGGTCGTTGCCGCTGACGTCGACGCGGTTGCCGGCGGAGACGAACGTCGAGAGGCCGAGGCCCCGGCGTACGACGTTGTCGAGCAACGCGACGCCGAGCGCCCCCGACTGGGAGAAGAAGCCGACCCGCCCGCGCTGCGGCATCACCGGCGAGAGCGAGGCGTTGAGCGAGACGTCGCCTTCGGTGTTGATGACCCCGAACGAGCTGGGCCCGATGACCCGCATGCCGTTCGCCCGCGCCAGCCGCACGAGGCGGCGCTGGCGCTCGCGCCCCTCCTCCCCCGTCTCGGCGTACCCCGACGACAGCACCACCAGCCCGAGGACGCCTTTGGCCGCGCAGTCCTCGACCACGGCCTCCACGTCGGCGGCCGGCACCGCGACGACGGCGAGCTCGACCCCTCCGGGAACGTCGCGCACCGAGGGGTACGCCGTGACGCCGGCCACCTCCGTGGCCCGCGGGTTCACGGCGTACACCTCGCCCTTGAAACGGCCGTCGAGCAGGTGGCGCAACACCGTGTGCCCGATCGAGTGCGGCGACCGGCTCACCCCGACGACGGCCACCGAGGCCGGTCGGAGCAGCCGTTCCACCGACCGCGACTCGGCCCGGTGCTCGCGGGCCTGACGCACCTCGATGGACGTCTCGGTCGGCTCGAGACCGAACTCCAGGCGCACCACGCCGTCCTCGTACTCGTGCTGGACGACGTAGCCGGCCTCCTCGAAGACGTGCAGCATCTTGCGGTTGGCCGGGAGCACGTCGGCGATGAAGCGGGAGATGCCCCGCTCGCGCGCCGCGGCCGCGATGTGCTCGAGGAAGACCGACCCCAGGCCGCGCCCCTGGTGCGCGTCCTCGATGTTGAACGCCACCTCGGCCTCATCCGGGCCCACCCGGTCGTAGCGGACGACCCCGATCATCTCGTCGCCGACGAGCGCGATCAGCGCCACCCGGTCGACGTGGTCGACCACGGTGAACCGCTCGACGTCGCGCGGGGAGAGCTCCCGGTAGAGCGAGAAGAAGCGGAAGTAGATGGTCTCGTCGGACAGGCGCCCCTGGAAGCGCACGAGGCGGTCCGCGTCGTCGGGCCGGATGGGGCGCAGGTGCGCGGTGCCGCCGTCGCGCAGCACGACGTCGGCCTCCCAGTGCGCGGGATAGGGGCGGTCCACGCAGCCGAGGCTAACGGGAGCGGGTCCCCGCGTGGCTCCACTACCGTTCGGGGCGTGCTGACCGTCCTCCCCGAGATCGCCGAGGCGCTCGCCGCCGGCCGGCCGGTCGTGGCCCTCGAGTCCACGATCATCAGCCACGGCCTGCCCCGACCCGACAACCTGCGCATCGCCCGGGAGATCGAGGCGGCCGTGCGCGCGTGCGGCGCCGTGCCCGCGACGGTCGCGCTGGTCGGCGGGCAGGCGCGGATCGGGTTGGACGACGCGGCCCTGGAGCAGGTGGCGACCGGCGAGGACGTCGTGAAGGTCAGCACCCGCGACCTGGCGACGGTCGCGGCCCGCGGCGGGCACGGCGCCACGACCGTGGCCGCCACCGCACACCTCGCGGCGCTCGCCGGGATCGGTGTGTTCGCCACCGGCGGCCTCGGCGGCGTGCACCGGGAGGCGCGCGACACCTGGGACGAGTCGGCCGACCTCACCCAGCTCTCCACGACCGGCGTCACGGTGGTCTGCTCCGGAGTCAAGTCGATCCTCGACGTGCCGGCGACCCTCGAGCGGCTGGAGACCCTGGGTGTCCCGGTCCTGGGCTACCGGACGGAGGCCTTCCCCGGCTTCTACCTGACCGACTCGGGCCACCGGGTCGAGTGGCGGGTGGACACGCCCGCGGAGGTCGCGGCGGTGATGCGGGCGCGGGTCGGGCTCGGCACCGCCGACCGGGCGCTGGTGCTCGCCAACCCGCTGCCGGCGGACGAGCAGCTCGATCCGGGACTGCACGACCGGCTGCTGCGCTCCGGTCTGGCCGCCGCGGCGGCGGCCGGAGTCCGCGGCAAGGACGTCACACCGTTCCTGCTGGACTTCTTCCACCGCGAGAGCGGCGGGGCCAGCCTGGCGGCCAACGTCCGGATCATCCTGCGCAACGCCGCCCTCGCCGCGCAGGTCGCCGAGGCGGCCTGCGCATGACGCACGGCCCGCTGGGCGCCGCCACGCTGCGCGCCGTCGTGATCGGGGACCTGATGGTCGACGTGCTGGCCGTCATGTCGCGGCCGCTCGCCCGCGGCAGCGACACCCCCTCGCGGGTCTCCACGCAGGGCGGCGGCTCCGCCGCCAACGTGGCGGCCTGGCTCGCGCGGCAACAGGTCCAGGCGACGTACGTCGGGCGGGTCGGCGACGACGCCCTCGGCCGCGAGGCCCTGGACTTGCTGGGCCGCGACGGCGTCGACGTGCGCGCCGCCGTGACCCCGGACCGCACGACGGGAACGTGCATCGTGCTGGTCGAGCCGGGCGGGGAGCGCTCGATGCTGCCCGACAGCGGCGCCAACGCCACCCTGTCGCCCGACGACCTGCCACTCGACCTCTTCCGGCCCGGCACCCACCTGCACCTCTCCGGCTACACGCTGCTGAGCGACGGGCCGCGCGAGGCGGGGCTCACCGCGCTGGCCAGGGCGCGCGAGGCGGGAATGACGGTGTCCATCGACCCGTCGTCGGCCGCGCTGCTCCAGACCGCCGGGCCCGACCGGTTCCTGGAGTGGACCCGCGGCGTCGACCTGCTGATGCCCAACGAGGACGAGGCACGGGTGCTGACGGGGGTGTCCGACCCTCGGGAGGCGGCCGCGGCGCTGTCCACGTCGTACCGGGAGGTCGTCGTCAAGCTCGGCCAGCACGGCGCGCTCTGGCACGGCGGGTTCATCTCGGCCAGCGCACCGGCCGAACGGGTCGCGGAGGTCGTCGACACCACCGGCGCGGGCGACGCGTTCGCCGCCGGCTTCCTCGCCAGCTGGCTGCTGCACCCCGAGCCGGAGTCGGCGCTGGCCTCCGGCAACCGGCTCGCCGCGTCGGCCGTCACGCAGGTCGGCGCTCGACCCGTCGTCCTGCCGGCACCGTGACGCTCGAACGCGCGCTGGCCGCGCTGGACGCCCTCGGCCTGCCGCACCGGGTCATCCGGCACGGGCCGGTGCGAAGCCTCGCCGAGGCCGCTGCGGCCCGCGGGGTGGAGCCGGCGGACGTCGTGAAGACGCTCGTCGTACGCCGGGCCGACGACGACTACGTGCTGGTGCTCGTGCCCGGGGACCGCACCATCGCGTGGCCCCGCCTGCGCGCGCTGCTGGGCGTCAGCCGGCTCTCGATGCCCGACGCGGCGACGGCGTTCGCGGCCACCGGCTACGAACGGGGCACGATCACGCCGTTCGGCGCGTCGCGGTCGTGGCCGGTCGTCGCCGACGAGCGGCTGCTGGGCCGGGAGGTCACGCTGGGCGCCGGCACGCACGGCGCCGCGGTCGCGGTGGACGCCGCCGCGATGGTGGCCGCGCTGGGCGCGATCGTGGCCGACGTGACGGACCCCGAGCCTTGACGGTCGGCCGCGGCAGGTCGGGCCGTTCGGCCCTGTGCCGCCCGCCGGGTCGCGCCCAGCCTGACCAGTAGAAGGGAGTTGCGGACGTCATGGCAGAGGGTCGGGTCGACATCCTCGACCACCGCACCCGGCAGGTGCTCGGTCACTGTTACGGGCCAACCCTGGCGGGCGGGTGCCCCGGTGCGGGCGCCGACGGCGTCGTCCCTTGCGCGGGGCACTTGATCGCCTCGTTGGCGGGCGGCCCGGAGCACTGGATGGTGCGGGTGCCGCCGGGGTCGCGCCGCTGCCCGTTGGCCTGGGAGGACACCGCCGCCGGCTGAGCCGTTGCCGCAGGGTGGCACTGCACCAAGGGCAGCTGGCCGAGGTCCTGCAGGACGGGCACCACGTGGGTGCTGCGCCGGCCGTTGTCCGTCTCGACCGTGAGCGTGGCCTCCATCGGGATGGGCTGCGGGCACGCCGCGCTCAGCCGGAAGGCCAGCGTGACGAGGAGCGACGCTCCGACCTCCAGCCGGCTGTGCATGGGCTCGCCGAGCCGCGAGCACGTTCCGCCCGAGACGGACGTGTCGGTGAGCCGCAGTCCCGTGGCGGGCAACGTGGCACGCACCCGGCGCAGGGAGACCGGCACGTTGCCGGTGTTGGCGAGGACGAACGACACCTCGAGCCAGGAGCGGTGGTCGGTGTGCACGCAGGCGTCCTCCGGCGGCCCGACTGCCCCGACCGCGACCTCGGGCGCGGCGACCGGGGCCAGCGGCGGTCGCTCACCGCCCGCGAGCTGGGTCCCGGCCAGGAGCACGGCAGCGGCGATCACACCGGCCTCGAGGCCGAGCCGCACCCGCCTGGGCAGGCGGCGCGGCGCACGGTCCGGGCCGTGATGCAGCTGGTCCTGTGCCGCCGAACCGCCCGCCGGTGCTGCGCCGGAGGGCCGCTCCACCCGTCCAGCGTGCTCCCGGTGCGCTCCGCCCGCCAGGCATGTCCGTGCGCCGGGTGGTGTTGGACTGCGACGGAGACCATGCTCGGGGGTGCGAGGGGAGGTGCCGGCAGTGGTGTGGCTGGAGGTCGTCGCGGCGGCCGGTGTCGCCGTGCTGTCGGGCGCCGCCCTGGTCAGGGCACCGGCGCTCGTGGAATCCCTGGCGTCGCTGCACCGCAGGTGGCGGCGGCGTGGCGTCGTACAGCCGGAGGCCCCACCGGTGGAACAGCTCGCCGCCGACCTGCACCGGCTCGCGGTCCAGCTCGCCGAGGTGGAGCGCTCCGACGCCACCGCCAAGGTGGCCAGGCTCCGCGCGACCACCCTCGCCTACGACGACGTGCTGCTCACGGCCTGCCGCGCACTGCGGATCACCCCGCCCGGCAGCCCGCCGCTGCAGCCGATCGAGCGGCTCGAGACCGAGGCGGCCCTCGCCCAGGAGGGGCTGGTCTGGTAGCGGGCGACCGTTGACCCGCTGATCACCCGGTGCCAGGGTCCCTGCCATGACAGGAACCGAGATGTTCCGGGCGGCGCGTGACCTCCTGCTGCGTCACCGCGACGACTACGAGACGGCCTACCGCACGTTCCACTGGCCCGAGCCCGCGTCGTTCAACTGGGGTCTCGACTGGTTCGACGTCCTGGCCGCGGAGCAGCCCGACACGCCCGCGTTGCGCATCGTCCAGGACGACGACTCGGAGCAGATGCTCACGTACGCCGAGCTGTCGGCGCGCTCCTCGCAGGTCGCGGCCTGGCTGCAGCACCACGGCGTCAACCGCGGCGACCGCATCCTGCTCGTGCTCGGCAACACCGTGCCGCTGTGGGAGATCATGCTCGCAGCGATCAAGCTCGGCGTCGTCGTCATCCCGGCCACGACTCTGCTCGGCCCCCGCGACCTCGCCGACCGCGTCGACCGGGGTCACGTCCGGCACGTGGTCACGTCCTCGGCCGAGACCGTGAAGTTCGCCGAGGTGCACGGCGACTGGACCCGGATCGCGGTGGGCGGCCCGGTGCAGGGCTGGCTGCGCTACGAGGACGCGCACTCCTGGCTGGAGACCTTCACCCCCGAGGTCGAGACGCGGCCGGACGAGACCCTGCTGCTCTACTTCACCAGCGGCACCACCGCCCGGCCCAAGCTGGTCGAGCACACGCACGCGTCCTATCCGGTGGGGCACCTGTCGACGATGTACTGGATCGGGCTGCAGCCTGGCGACGTGCACCTCAACGTCTCGTCGCCGGGCTGGGCGAAGCACGCCTGGAGCAACGTCTTCGCGCCCTGGAACGCCGGCGCCACCGCGTTCGTGGTCGACCAGGAGCGCTTCGCGGCAGGGCGGCTGCTGGAGACGATGGCGCGCTGCGGGGTCACCACGTTCTGCGCCCCGCCGACGGTGTGGCGGATGCTCGTGCAGGAGGACCTGCGCTCCCACCCGGTGCCGTCGCTGCGGGAGGTCGTCGGCGCCGGCGAGCCGCTGAATCCCGAGGTGATCGAGCAGGTGCGCGCCGCCTGGGGGCTGACCGTCCGCGACGGCTACGGGCAGACCGAGACGACGGCGCAGATCGGCAACCCGCCCGGCGCGCCGGTCAAGCCCGGCTCGATGGGCCGCCCGCTGCCCGGCTACGTGGTGGCCCTGGTCGACCCGGTGACCGGCGAGCCGGGCGACGAGGGCGAGATCTGCCTCGACCTCTCGCAGCGCCCGGTCGCGCTGATGACCGGCTACCGCGACGACCCGGTCCTCACCGACGAGGCCATGCGCGGCGGCTACTACCACACGGGCGACGTGGCAGCGCAGGACGCCGACGGGTACGTGACGTACGTCGGCCGCGCCGACGACGTGTTCAAGGCCTCGGACTACCGCATCTCGCCGTTCGAGCTGGAGAGCGTCCTGATCGAGCACCCAGCGGTCGCGGAGGCCGCGGTGGTCCCGGCGCCCGACCCGGTGCGGCTCGCCGTACCCAAGGCGTACGTCGTGCTGGCCGCCGGCTTCGACGCCGACCGGGACACGGCGTACGAGATCCTTCGCTACGCGCGCGAGCACCTCGCGCCGTACAAGCGGGTCCGGCGGCTGCAGTTCGCGCCGCTGCCCAAGACGATCTCCGGGAAGATCCGCCGGGTCGAGCTGCGGGCGGCCGAGCAGGGACGCGGAGAGCGCATCGAGGGCGAGTGGCGCGAGGAGGACTTCCCGGATCTGAAGTCCTGACCACCCGGCCGCCGGTTCGGTGGGCCCGACCGTCCCCCTTCCGGCCGGCGGACCCTCCTTCCGGCCGGCGGACCCTCCTTCCGGCAGCGATCATGCACGTTCCGTCGCGACGGAACGTGCATGATCGCTGCCGGGGGGAGGGGACAGAGGGGCCGCCGGGATCCACTGCCGCGGGGAGGTGTCCGGGATGTGGTTTATGGGCGGTAGGAGCGGGTATCCGGCGGCCGCCGTTCGTCCTTCGGACAAGTGAGCCGCTCGTCCCTCGGACACCGAGCGGCCGGGTCCTCGGGGGGAGAACGGATCGGCCATGACCTCCTACCGGCACCGCATCGGAATCGCCGCGTCGACCGTAGCGCTCAGCGCGATGGCTGCAGGGACCGTGCTGGCGAGCACGCAGTCCAGCGACGAGACCGCCCTCCAACCGACCAGACAGGCCGCCGACCAGACGATCGAGACGCGCGTCGACGACCTGCTCGCGCAGATGACGGTCGACGAGAAGCTCCAGCAGCTGCAGCTGCTGTCCGACGGCCAGGTCACCGACGACGACGCGCGCAAGGGCGTCGGCTCGGTGTTCAGCCTGGTGGACCCCGCCAAGATCAACCACCTGCAGCACGTTGCGGTCGAGGAGTCCCGGCTGCACATCCCGATCCTGTTCGCCTACGACACGATCCACGGCTATCGCACGATCTTCCCGATCCCGCTCGGCGAGGCCAGCTCGTTCGACCCGAGCGTCGCGGAGGACGACTACCGATTCGGGGCCCGCGAGTCGGCCGCCGTCGGGCTCAAGCAGATCTACGGCCCGATGGTCGACGTCTCGCACGAGCCGCGGTGGGGCCGGATCGCCGAGGGCGGGGGCGAGGACCCCTACCTGGGCGCGGTCCTGGCGGCGGCGCGGGTGAAGGGCGCACAGGGCGGCGACTACAGCGCGGCCGACAAGGTCGTCACGAGTCCCAAGCACTACGCCGCCTACGGCCAGCCGGAGGGCGGACGCGACTACAACACCACGGACATGTCCGAGCAGCGGCTGCGCAACCTGTACCTACCGCCGTACAAGGCCGCGATCGACGCCGGCGCCGACACCACGATGTGCTCGTTCAACGCCATCAACGGCGTGCCGGGCTGCGGCGACGCGTACACCGAGACGAACATCCTCAAGCAGGAGTGGGGCTTCGACGGCTTCGTCGAGAGCGACTACACGGCCGTCGCCGAGATGCGGGCCTGCCCGCCGAAGACCCCGGACGACGGGCCGTGCGGGCACGGCGTGGCAGCCGACGGTCCCGACGCGGCCGCGTTGGCGCTGAACGCCGGCACCGACTCCGAGATGGTCAGCACCTACATCCGCGACTACGGCAAGCAGCTCCTCGCGGACGGCCGGGTGTCGATGAAGCGGCTCGACGACGCCGTACGCCGGATCCTGCGCGTCAAGTTCCGCGCCGGCCTGTTCGAGCACCCCTACGTCGACGTGTCCAAGGCCGAGTCGGCGCAGCTGCAGCCGGACGCGGTCGCGGCCGCCCGCAAGGCCGCCGGCCGCTCGATGGTGCTGCTGAAGAACGACGACGCCACGCTGCCGCTCGACCCGACCAGGAAGACCGCGGTCATCGGCCCGCTGGCGAACGACCCGCACGACATGCTCGGGCCGTGGTGGGGCCGGGGCCGTGACGAGGACGCGGTAGCGGTCTACGACGGCATCAAGGCGGCCAGCCCGGGCGCGACGTACGCCGAGGGCTGCAAGATCCTCGACACCGAGCCGCCCAACAACAAGCCGGAGGACGCGTGCGGCTCGGACGCCGGGTTCGGCGAGGCCGTCGCCGCGGCGGAGGCGGCCGACCAGGTCGTGCTCGCCCTGGGTGAGTCGCGCGGGATGAGCGGTGAGGCGGCTGCCCGCAGCGAGATCGACCTGCCGGGCAAGCAGCAGCAGCTGATCGAGGCGATCAAGGCGACCGGGAAGCCGTTCGTGGTCGTGCTGTTCAACGGCCGACCGCTCACGCTGGAGAAGGTCGCCGCAGAGTCGCCGGCGATCCTCGAGGCGTGGTTCCCCGGCGTCCAGGCCGGCAACGCCGTCGCCGACGTGGTGTTCGGGAAGGTCAACCCCGGCGGCAAGCTGCCGGTGTCGTTCCCCCACCGGGTCGGCCAGATCCCGATCTACTACAACCACGAGCCGACCGGGCGCCCGTGCGACCCCGGCTCGAAGTGGGACTCGCGCTACCGCGACCTGGCCACGTGCAAGCCGCTCTACGAGTTCGGCTACGGACTGAGCTACACCAAGTTCGCCGTCTCGAACCTTCGGCTGAGCGCGTCGACCGTCGGGAAGAACGGCAGCATCAAGGCCACGGTGGACGTGACCAACACGGGCGACCGCGCGGGTGACGAGGTCGTGCAGCTCTACCTCCACGACCCGGTGGCGAGCATCTCGCAGCCGGTCCGCCGCCTGCGCGGCTTCGAGCGGGTGACGCTGGCGCCCGGCGAGAAGCGGAGCGTCACGTTCACGCTCGACCGGAGCGACTTCGGGTTCTACGACAACCGCGGCAAGTTCGTCGTGGAGTCGGGACGCATCGACGTCTACGCCGGCAACAGCTCCTCAGCCGACCTGGTGAGGTCCTTCACGGTCGGCTGACCCTCCCTCAGGCTGACCCTCCCTCAGGCTGACCCTCCCTCAGGCAGCGATCATGCACGTTCCGTCGCGACGGAACGTGCATGATCGCTGCCGAGGGTGTGCGGCGGCGGCGCCGCCCCGGGCGGCGCGGCACCGGCCGCGCCGAGCTCGGCCCGCCGGGGCGGCTCCGCACCGCTGCGCCGGCAGGTCATCGCGGCCACCTGGGTCGCGAAGACCACGGCAGCCTCGACCAGAGCCCGGTCGGCGAGCTCCGCGCGGCCGAGCGAGCGCTCCGCCCACCACGCGAGAAAGGCCCCGCAGAACGAGTCCCCCGCCCCCACGGTGTCGACCACCTCGACCGTCGGGGTCGGCAGGCTGGACCGCCACCCGCGGCTGACGACCTGCACGTCACCGTCGCCGGCGGTGACGAGCACCACCCCCGCGCCGCGCTCGAGGAGACCGGCCGCGGCGTCCACCGGAGCCGGGCCGGGGGCGAGGAACGCGAGGTCCTCCGTGCTGACCTTGACGACGTCGGCGCGAGCGAGGACCCGGTCCAGCCGGTCCCGGAACGCCGGCTCGTCGGTGATCGCACTCGGGCGGCAGTTCGGGTCGACCGCCACCACCACGTCCGGAGCCACCCGGCCCACCAGGCCCTCCAGGGTCGACGCCATCGGCTCCAGCACGAGCCC
>DASVBJ010000050.1:0-2982 GCA_036375895.1 Actinomycetes bacterium
AGGTACGCGCCCGTCAGGGAGTCCGGGCTGCTGAGCAGGTCGTCGACGGTGCCCGACACCACGATCTGCCCGCCGTGCTCCCCCGCGCCCGGGCCGATGTCGACGACCCAGTCGGCGGTGCGGATGGTGTCCTCGTCGTGCTCGACGACGATCAGCGTGTTGCCGAGGTCGCGCAGCCGGGTCAGCGTGTCGATCAGGCGGTGGTTGTCGCGCTGGTGCAGCCCGATGGACGGCTCGTCGAGCACGTAGAGGACCCCGACCAGCCCGGCCCCGATCTGGGTGGCCAGCCGGATGCGCTGTGCCTCGCCGCCGGAGAGGGTGCCGGAGGGCCGCTCCAGGGAGAGGTAGTCGAGCCCGACGTCGAGCAGGAAGCCGAGCCGGGCGTGGATCTCCTTGACCACCCGCTCGGCGATCTGCCGCTCACGGTCGGTCAGCTCGACGTCGCGCAGGAACGCGTCGCACTCGCGGATCGGCAGCCGGCAGACGTCGGCGATGGACCGGCCGCCCACGAGGACCGCCAGCGACTCGGGCTTGAGCCGGGCGCCGCCACAGGCGGGGCACGGCACCTCGCGCATGTAGCCCTCGTAGCGCTCCCGGCTCCAGTCGGAGTCGGTCTCCGCGTGCCGCCGCTGGACGAAGGGGATCGCGCCCTCGAAGCCCGTGTAGTAGCTGCGCATCCGGCCGTAGCGGTTGCGGTACTTCACGTGCACCTGGTAGTCGAGGCCGTGCAGCACGGCCTCCCTGGCCCGGGTCGGCAGCTTGCGCCAGGGCGTGTCCATGTCGAAGCCGAGGTCGTCGGAGAGGGCCTCGAGCAGCCGGGTGAAGTACTCGCTGGACGACCCGCCGGCCCAGGGGGCCACGGCGCCCTCCGTGAGGGAGAGCTCGTCGTTGGGCACGATCAGCTCGGGGTCGACCTCGAGGCGGGTCCCGATGCCGGTGCACTCGGCGCAGGCGCCGTAAGGCGAGTTGAAGGAGAACGACCGCGGCTCCAGCTCCTCCATCGACAACGGGTGCTCGTTCGGGCAGGCCAGGCGCTCCGAGAACCGCCGCTCCCGGTGCGGGTCCTTGGCATCGAGGTCGACGAAGTCGAGCACGACCAGCCCGCCGGCCAGGCCCAGCGCGGTCTCGACCGAGTCGGTGAGCCGGCGCTTGGCGGAGGCCTTGACGCTCAGTCGGTCGACCACCACGTCGATGGAGTGCTTGTACTTCTTGTCGAGCTTCGGCGGCTCGGCGAGCGAGACCGTCTCGCCGTCGACGCGGGCGCGGGAGTAGCCCTTGGTCTGCAGCTCGCGGAACAGCTCGCCGTACTCCCCCTTGCGGCCGCGCACCACCGGCGCAAGCACCTGGAACCGGCTGCCCTCCGGCAGCGCCAGCACCCGGTCGACGATCTGCTGCGGGGTCTGGCTGCTCACCGGCTCGCCGCAGACCGGGCAGTGCGGCCGGCCGGCGCGGGCGAACAGCAGGCGGAGGTAGTCGTAGACCTCGGTGATCGTGCCCACCGTGGAGCGCGGGTTGCGGCTGGTGGACTTCTGGTCGATGGAGACCGCCGGCGACAGGCCCTCGATGAAGTCGACGTCCGGCTTGTCCATCTGGCCGAGGAACTGCCGGGCGTAGGCGGACAGCGACTCGACGTAGCGCCGCTGGCCCTCCGCGAAGATCGTGTCGAAGGCCAGGCTGGACTTGCCCGAGCCGGAGAGCCCGGTGAACACGATCAGGGCGTCGCGGGGCAGGTCGAGAGAGACGTCCTTGAGGTTGTGCTCACGTGCGCCTCGGACGATCAGTCGGTCCACAAGGAGGTCCCATCGGCTGTCTCGGGGGTGGATCGGGCAGCGCCGACCATGCTAAGTGGCGACTCCGACACTTCTGTTCCCCGTTGGCAGCATTCCGGCGCCGGCCCTAGGGTCGCAGCGTGACCGAGACCGATTCGTCCGCACTCGACGCCGCCCTCGACGAGATGGCCAACGTCACGGACCGGCTGCTGGCGACCGTCGACCGGCTGGACGACGCCGCCCTGCGCGAGCCCTCCCTGCTGCCGGGATGGACCCGGGGACACGTGCTCACCCACCTGGCCCGCAACGCCGACGCCCTGGCCAACCTGGCCGGCTGGGCCCGCACCGGCGAGGTGACCCCGATGTACCCCGGCGGGCCCGGCAGTCGCGACGCCGACATCGAGCAGGGCGCCGGGCGCCGCATCGGGGACATCCGGCTCGACCTCGGCGACTCGGCCGAACGGCTGCTGGGCGCCTTCGCCGACTTCCCCGAGGAGGGTCTCGGGCGGGAGGTCGAGCTGCGCTCGGGCGCCACGGCGTACGGCTGGGAGCTGCCGCTCCTGCGCGTCCGGGAGGTCGAGATCCACCACGTCGACCTCTCCGCCGGCTACACGCCCGCCCACTGGTCCGACGGCTTCGTGCGGCGCACCCTCGACCAGCTCGCGCCGCAGTTCGAGGCGCGCGCCGACTGCCCGGTGGGGGCCCTCGACGCCACGGACCTGGGTACGACGTGGCGGGTGGCCGCCACCGGCCCGACGCTCTCCGGGCCCGCGACCGGGCTCCTGGCGTGGCTGACCGGCCGGTCCGACGGCGACGGGCTGCTGCTCGACCCCGACGGTCCGGTGCCTTCCGCCCCGAGATGGAGCTGACGATGACCTACACGGGAGACGTCCGCCCCGGCGGGCCCGCCGACGTCCGCGAGCTCGCCGAGCTGACGATCAGCAAGATCTCGGTCGGGCCGATGGACAACAACGCCTACCTGCTCGAGTGCCGGACCACCGGGACGTTGTGCCTGATCGACGCGGCCAACGACGCCGCGGCACTGCTCGACCTCGTCGGTGACCGCCCGTTGGAGCGGGTCGTGACGACCCACCGCCACGCAGACCACTGGCAGGCGCTGGAGGAGATCGTCGCCGTGACCGGCGCGCACACGGCAGCGGGCCGTGCCGACGCCGAGGCGATCCCTGTGCCCACCGACCAGCCCCTGGACGAC
>DASVBJ010000080.1:0-7532 GCA_036375895.1 Actinomycetes bacterium
GAGGCGGCGGACCTGGTGCTGCTCGACGACCGCTACGCGACCATCGTCGCCGCGGTGGAGCTCACCCGCGTGGGTTCAGACCACGTGAATGCGCCACCCGCCCGGGTGTCCGAACCAGTTCCCCTCGCGCCGTAAGGACCGACGGGTCCCCACGCGCTGCGCATATTCGGAGTAGACTGCCGCTACCGAGGACTCTGAGAGCGCGACAGTCGTCTGCGTCACCCACGGTGAAACACCGACAGCCGGTTTCTTCAGGAGCCGGGGGACGGTCCCGGGACATGAGTTCACTCGCAGCGATCGAAGCCCCTCCAGCGCACTCCCGACGCCCGACGACCCCTGTGGGTGTTGCCGGGGCGACGCACGAGACGCAACCGCGGATCAGGGCGGTCCTTCGGCACCTCGGCTTGAGCCTGCTCTTGGCGAACATCGTGCCGAGCGTGCTGTTCTACGTGTGTCTTGTCAGTCTGGACGTGTGGGCGGCTTTGGTGGCTGCGCTGGCGTGGTGCTACGGCGCTATGGCCTGGCGGATGGCGACGAGACGGCGCATGTCGACGTTGCTGGTGCTGACGCTGGTGGGCCTGTCGGTTCGGACCGCGGTCGCCTTCGCGAGTGGGAGCACGTTTCTGTACTTCCTGCAGCCCGTGCTCAACAACACCGTCGTGGCTTTGCTGTTCCTGTTTTCCCTGGCCACTGCCCGTCCGGTGGTGGCCCGGCTCGCCGCTGATTTCTTCCCCATGACCGACGACATCGCGAAGCGCCCGCGGGTCGAACGCCTGTTCTGGCATCTGACCTTGCTGTGGGCAGTGGTCGCCCTCGGCAAGGCAACAGTGACTCTCTGGCTGCTGCAGTCGCAGTCCGTAGTGAACTTCGTCGTCTTCAAGGACACGTTCTTCCTGGCGGTGACGGTCCTCGCAATGACGGTGACCGTCTCGGCCTCGGTTTGGGTCGCCCGCAAGGAGGGGCTCCTCCGTCGGTCTGACGCCCGGCAGCCATCCACGCGGCGAGCTCGTGCTCGAGTTCTCGGCGCACGGCCATGAAGACGGGAGGCTGAGACCATGTCGTTCACCACGCCGCAGTCGGTGCCTTCAGGGACCGCCCAACGGGTGCTCGAGGTCCAGGGCCATTCTCCGGCCAGCCTGGCCGACTTCGAAGGCGACGTGTCCTTCGTCGTCGATGACGACGCGCATCACCTGATCCAGGGGTCCGGGCGGGTCAGCGGGGACAGTGTGCGATTTCATGAGAAGGACCTGGCGGCCAACGGCAAGGACGTACGCGTATGGGGCATCCGACAGGAGGGCGAAGCCTTCCTCGCTGAGCAGACACCGAGCTTCTGACGACACGGTGGCAGGCATCGACGGAGACCTGCCGCCTCAACGTCGGCCTTGAACCGCAGCGCGGACGACTCATTGTGCGCGGTGGTGCCGGCCGAGAACGTCTCGGCCTGCCACTCGCCCTCTCGGCCGCCGCCGAGCCGCCACCGGATCTGGATGCTCTGCTCGCCGTCGCTGCGGGGTCGTCGTACCAGTCGTGCCATGTCGTGTTCTCTTCCCGGGTCGGGATGGGAGCGCGCCGCGCCCATCGCGTGGATGTCGCGGGAATCGGCCCGAGCGCCCGTCGAAGGAACTCACGGTGCGCACATGGTGAGCCCACAGCTCAACGAGAAGGGCCCCTGTCCCGCATTTCCGCAGGTCAGGGGCCCTGAGTTCGGTGTCCGAGGGGGGACTTGAACCCCCATGCCCTTTTGGGGCACTAGCACCTCAAGCTAGCGCGTCTGCCAATTCCGCCACCCGGACAAGGGTCTGGTCGTCGGCTCACCGCCGGCTCCCAGTGCGCCCGCAACCTTAGCAAACCCGGACGGTCCTCGTGCCACCCCGCGCCCCGGGTGGGGCAGGATGGGCGCCTGCCCGGCGTACGCACTCACGAGTCACCCGACGACCCGCAGGAGGCACCCGTGCCCGACCCGGCGCCCAGCGCCCAGGACGAGGTCGTCGACCTCGCCAGCGAGCTGATCCGCATCGACTCGTCCAACTACGGCGACGGCAGCGGTCCGGGGGAGCGGGCGGCGGCGGAGTACGTCGCGGAGAAGCTCGCGGAGGTCGGGCTGGAGCCGCAGCTCTTCGAGTCGGCGGACCGCCGCACCAGCCTGGTCGTCCGCTGGGAGGGCGAGGACAGCAGTCGGCCCGGGCTGCTGCTGCACGGCCACCTCGACGTCGTCCCGGCCGAGGCCCGCGACTGGAGCCACCACCCGTTCGGCGGCGAGGTCATCGACGGCTGCGTGTGGGGCCGCGGCGCGGTCGACATGAAGGACATGGACGCGATGATCCTGGCGCTGGTGCGCCAGTGGCGGCGCGAGGGACGCAGGCCGCCGCGCGACGTGGTGCTCGCCTTCCTCGCCGACGAGGAGGCCGGCGGGGTCCAGGGCGCGCACTGGCTGGTCGACAACCACCCCGACCTGTTCGCCGGCGTCAGCGAGGCGATCAGCGAGGTCGGCGGCTTCTCGTTCACCGCGCCCGACGCGACCCGGCTGTACCTCATCGAGACCGCGGAGAAGGGCATCCACTGGCTCCGGCTGGTCGCGGCCGGCCGGGCGGGGCACGGCTCGATGGTGGCCGACGACAACGCCGTCACCGCGCTCGCGGAGGCGGTCGCGCGCATCGGCCGGCACGAGTGGCCGGTGCGCATGACGGACAGCGTGTCGCGGTTCCTGGCGGAGATGTCCGACGCGCTCGGCATCGAGCTCGACGTCGCCGACCCCGAGCCGGCGTTGGCCAAGCTCGGCACCTTGGCCCGCGTCGTCGGCGCCACCCTGCGCAACACCGCGAACCCCACCATGCTCAAGGCCGGCTACAAGCACAATGTCGTGCCCCAGACCGCGGAGGCGTTCGTCGACTGCCGGTTCCTGCCGGGCTTCGAGGACGAGCTGCTGGCCACGATCGACGAGCTGATCGGCCCCGACGTCCGCCGCGAGACAGTCGTCCACGACATCGCGGTGGAGACCACCTTCGACGGCGCCCTGGTCGACGCGATGGTCGGCGCCCTGCAGGCGGAGGACCCCGGCTCCCGGGCGATCCCGTACTGCCTCTCCGGCGGCACCGACAACAAGTCGTTCTCGCTGCTCGGCATCCGCGGCTTCGGCTTCGCGCCGCTGCGCCTGCCGGCCGACCTCGACTTCCCGGGCATGTTCCACGGGATCGACGAGCGGGTGCCGGTCGACGGCCTGCAGTTCGGCGTGCGGGTGCTCGACCGGTTCCTTCGCGCCAGCTAGACCGTCGTACCCGGGTGCAGCCGGGGCGCGAGGGCCGGCGGCCCGGCGCGTGACCGGTCTCGCCACCACTCGTTGAGGTGGTCGGACGCGCCTTCTGGAGGCCACCATGCGCCGTTCCGCCCTGCCGGCGGGACCGCCACAGACGGCGCCCTGGCCGCCGTGGTGGTGCCACCGGCGGCCAGGGCGCACCAATGGACACCAATGAACCAGCGCCGGGCAGGATGCAGGGCGTCCCAGGCACCGGCCCGCTACGCCGTGCGGACCGCCCTGATCACGCGTCTGCGCAGCGTCACCTTGCGGCTGCCGTCCGCGTAGAGCCGCAACCGGGCCAGCTCCCAGTGCCCGTACTCGGCATGGTCCGTGAGCAGACGACGCGCTTCCCCGCGGCTGGTGCCGCGGGGAAGAAAGAGGTGCAGGTGCTCGTACTCGCCCATCGCCCCCATTGTGCGGGGCGGGGGATAGGTTCTCGTGCATGTCCCCCGAAGTGCGTGCCGCCGCCGAGCTGCTGAAGAACGCCATCGACCGTCACCTCCAGGCGTGTGCGACCAAGACCGCCGAGGAAGACCCCCGCGTGCAGGAGGCGTACGACGGCCTGCGCGAGGCCGCGGAGAGCTACGACGACGCCCTGTTCGATGCCTACGAGGAAGTCACGCCGTTCGAGTTCTCGCCAGGGCCGCTCTACGAGCCCGCGGAGGTGGCCGAGGAGGGGGTGCCGGCCCGGGTCGCGGTCTTCTCGCGTCGCGACTTCGCCGTTCGCTCCGCGACCGACCTCGTCGCGGCCGGCGCGGAGATCCTCCGCGAGGAGGGAGAGGACGAGGAGGCCGAGGTCCTCACGCCGGTCGACGCCCTCGCGCTGTACGTCGACGTGCACGGACCCGACCTCACCGCGCAGAGCGCGGACGAGATCGGGCTGCACTGGCTGGGCGGTACGACGTGGCTGCTGGACCAGGACATCGACGACACGACCCTCGCGAGCGCCCCGTTCGCGGTCATCGACGAGTCTCGCCTGCTGCACCGCCTGGACGAGGAGGTCGAGCGCGGCTGAGGCCGTCCTCGGCCGGAGTCGGCCCGCCGGACGACCTTGCCGCAGAGGAGAGACCACGCGCACATGGACGACAAGCTCCGCGTCGAGCTCGATGGCGTCGAGGAGACGCTGCTGTGGAACCTGTACCAGCGGGCCGGCGAGGCCGCCCACCCGCACACGGTGCTGCGCGACCCGCGGGCCGTCGCGCTGCTTGACCAGGTCAGCTACCCCTTCGCGGACCGATTCGGCCCGCCCAGCCTCGGCCAGTGGCAGGCGCTGCGGGCCGCCTGCTTCGACGCGCAGGTCACCGCGTTCCTCGCCGAGCACCCGGACGGCACCGTCGTCGCCCTCGGCGAGGGCCTGGAGACCCAGTTCTGGCGCGTCGACAACGGCCGCGTCCACTGGCTGAGCGTCGACCTGCCCGACGTCGTCGCGCTGCGCGAACGGCTCCTGCCCCGCGAGTCGGCCCGCCAACAGGTCGTGGCCTGCTCCGCGCTCGACGACGCGTGGACGTCTCAGGTGGCGCAGGTGGCCCAGGGCGGTGACGGCTCGGTCCTGCTCACGGCGCAGGGGTTGCTCATGTACTTCGAGCCGGACCGGGTGCGCGACTTCCTGGCCCGGACCGCGGCCCGCTTCCCGGGCGCGAGCCTGATCCTCGACGGGGTGCCCTCCTGGTTCAGCGCCCGCACGCTGCGCGGGCAGATGACCACCAGGCACGGCTACACGACCCCGCCGATGCCGTGGGCCCTCGACGCGGCCGAGCTCGCCCGGCTGCGCGCCCTCCCGAACGTCGACGCGGTCACCGAGCTGCGCCGGCCCCGCGGCCGCGGCTTCACGCACGGCCTGCTGCTGCCCGCGCTGGGCCTCGTGCCGGCGCTGCGGTCCAGCGGCCTCGCCGGGCTGCCGATCCTGCGGTTGGACTTCGCTCCCGGCGCCCGCTGAAGGCGGTCAGCGCTCGGGATAGCCGATCACGGGTGCCGAGACGTCGTCGAGCGCCGCCCTGATCTCCGCCGGCAGCGTCAGCTCCTCGGAGGTCAGCGACCCGCGCAGCTGGGCCGCCGTACGAGCCCCGACGATCGGCGCGGTCACGCCCGGGGCGTCCCGCACCCACGCGACGGCCACCTCCACCGGCGACGCGTCGAGGCCCTCGGCGGCGGTGAGCACCGCGTCGACGATGCGTCGGGACCGGTCGTCCAGGTAGCGGTCGATGAAGCTCGCGAAGTGCGGAGAGGCGGCCCGCGAGTCGGCCGGGATGCCGCTGCGGTACTTCCCGGTCAAAACCCCGCGGCCGAGCGGCGACCAGGGGAACACGCCGAGGCCGAGGGCGGCGGCGCACGGCAGCACCTCGCGCTCGACGCCGCGCTGCAGCAGGGAGTACTCCACCTGGGTCGAGACGAGGGTCGCCCGACCGGGCCACGCCGCCTGCCACGTCACGGCCCGCGCCGTCTGCCACCCCGAGTAGTTGGAGACCCCGGCGTACCGGGCGCGCCCCGACGAGACGGCGACGTCGACCGCCGCCAGCGTCTCCTCCAGCGTCACCTCGTCGCTCCACGTGTGCACCTGCCACAGGTCCACGTGGTCGGTGCCGAGCCGCAGCAGCGAGCCGTCGAGCGCGTCCAGCAGGGCGCGTCGTGACGTGTCGACGACGCGCTCGCCGGTACGCCGGGAGATGCCGGCCTTGGTGGCCAGCACGACCTCCTCCCGGTCCACCACGGTCCCGAGCAGCCCGCCGATCACCCGCTCCGACTCGCCGTCGGCGTAGCCCGCGGCGGTGTCGAGCAGGGTGCCGCCCGCCTCCAGGAATGCCTTCAGCTGGTCGGCCGACTCGTGCTCGTCGGTGTCCCGACCCCACGTCATGGTGCCGAGACCGAGCCGGGAGACCTTCAGCCCCGACCGCCCGACAGCGCGCTGCTCCATGGCGCCGAAGGCTAGTGGCAGCGGCTCCGATACCGTCGGTCGACACCCGAGACCTGGCGATGGAGGACCGATGCGGCTGGGCGTGAACCTCGGCTACTGGGGCGCAGGCAACGACGCGGACAACCTCGCGCTGGCGCAGGAGGCCGAGCGCCTCGGCTTCGCGGTCGCGTGGGCGGCCGAGGCCTACGGCTCGGACGCCGCCACCGTGCTCACCTGGATCGCCGCGCACACCGAGCGGATGGACGTCGGATCGGCGATCTTCCAGATCCCCGGCCGCACCCCGGCGCTGACCGCGATGACCGCGGCGACGCTGGACACCCTCTCCGGTGGACGCTTCCGGCTGGGCCTCGGGGTGTCGGGTCCGCAGGTGTCCGAGGGCTGGCACGGCGTGAAGTTCGACAAGCCGCTGGCCCGCACCCGTGAGTACGTCGCCATCGTCCGGATGGCGCTGCGGCGGGAGAAGGTCGAGTACCAGGGTCAGCACTGGACGCTGCCCCTGCCGGACGGCCCGGGCAAGGCGCTGCGCCTGACCGTGCACCCGGTGCGTGAGCACATCCCGATCTACCTCGCGTCGGTGGGACCCAAGAACCTCGAGCTGACCGGCGAGATCGCCGACGGCTGGCTGGCCATCTTCTTCTCGCCCGAGCACGCCGAGGACTCGATCTCCCACCTGCGCGCCGGCCGGGCCAAGGTCGGGAAGGACATGACCGGCTTCGACGTGGTGCCGACGGTGCCGGTCGTCGTCGGAGACGACGTCGACGCCTGCGCGGAGCCGGTGCGGCACTACGCGGCCCTGTACGTCGGGGGCATGGGCAGCCGGGAGCAGAACTTCTACAACCGCCTGGCCGTGCGGATGGGCTACGAGGACGCGGCCAAGCAGGTCCAGGACCTCTACCTCGCCAAGCAGCACCGGGACGCGGCCGCGGCCGTGCCGTTCGAGTTCATCGACCGCACCTCGCTGATCGGCCCGCCCGACCGCATCCGCGACCGCTTGCAGGCGTACGCCGACGCCGGCGTCACGACGCTGTCCGTCGCGACCTACGCGCCGTCCCTGGAGGAGCGGGTCGCCACGCTGCGGACGGTCGCCGAGGCAGTTGACGCCGCCGGGCTGGGGGAGTAGCCGCGGTGGAGTCCTGGTTTCACGCGATCGTCTATGGCCTCGTCCAGGGGCTCACCGAGTTCCTGCCGATCTCCAGCAGCGCGCACCTGCGCATCACCGCGGCCCTGTTCGGCTGGCCCGACCCCGGCGCCGCCTTCACCGCGGTCACCCAGCTCGGCACCGAGACGGCCGTGCTGCTCTACTTCCGCCAGGACATCTGGAGGATC
>DASVBJ010000091.1:0-7515 GCA_036375895.1 Actinomycetes bacterium
CATGGCTCACTCCTCCTCCGGCTGGCAGACGCCCGAGCGACGTGCCGTGGGTGCCCGCAGGACCGCGGCCCTGACCGCGCTGCTGGCGCTGGCCGGCGTCGGCGCGACCGGCGCGGTCGCCGCGGCGGTCACGCACACCTCTGCGGGTAGCGGTGCCACGACGGGCAGCGCGGCGAGCGACGACTCCGCGGGGGGCGACGACGGCTCGACCGGCAGCGGCACGAGCAGCGACTCGTCGAACGGCTCCGGTTGGGGCGCCTGGGGCAGTCTCGGCGGGGGCTCCGGCACCAGCCCGCATGCGTCCTCCGGCGGCTCGTGATGACCGCGACGACGGCGGACGCGCTGCTCGCCGACGCCGACTGGTCCGCGCTCGGCACCCGGGTCCGCCTGGTGGTGACCGACCCGTCGGCCCTGCCGGAGGCCATCGGGATGCTGCGCGCCGAGCTGGACGCGGTCGACCTGGCCTGCAGCCGGTTCCGCGCGGACTCCGAGCTGCGTCGGCTGGACGCCGCCGGCGGGCGGCCGGTCCCCGTCAGCGCGCTGCTGGCGGAGGCGGTGGACGTGGCCCTGCTGGCCGCCCGGCGCACCGACGGCGACGTCGACCCGACGGTGGGGCGGGCGCTGGACGCCGCCGGCTACGACCGGGACTTCCGGCTGGTGCCGCCGGAGGGGCCGGCCGTGCACGTCGTACCCGTGCCGGCGCCCGGCTGGCAGCAGCTGCACCTGGACCGTGAGCGCCGGCTGCTGACGGTGCCGGCCGGCGTCCGCCTGGACCTCGGCGCGACCGCGAAGGCGCTCAGCGCCGACCGGGCCGCCACCCAGATCGCCGATCGGCTCGGCTGTGGCGTGCTGGTGTCGCTCGGGGGCGACGTCCGGGTGGCCGGGCCGGTGCCGGTCGGCGGCTGGCAGGTGCGGGTGCAGGACGTGGTGGGGTCCGTTGACGACGAGCCGGACGGCCCCCACGCCCAGGTGACCCTCTGGGCCGGCGGGCTCGCCACCTCGGGCACGACCGCCCGGCGCTGGGTGCGCGGCGGCGACGTCCTGCACCACATCATCGACCCGCGGCGGGGCCTGCCGGCCCGCTCGCCGTGGCGGACGGTGTCGGTCGTGGCCGGCAGCTGCGTGGCCGCGAACACTGCCAGCACCGCCGCGATCATCCGGGGCTCCGGGGCGGCGGGGTGGCTGGCCCAGGTCGGCTGTGCCGCGCGGCTCGTCGGCGTCGACGGGACGGTACGGACCGTGGGCGGCTGGCCGGCCGAGGCGGCGCGGTGAGCGCGACCTGGGTCCTCAGCCGGGCCACCGGCGTCGTGTCGCTGCTGCTGCTCACGCTGGTCGTGGTGCTCGGCGTCGCCGTCAACCGGCAGGCGCGGCTGCCGGGCCTGCCCCGCTTCGCCGTGGCCGACCTGCACCGCAACGCCGCCCTCCTCAGCGTCAGCCTGCTGGCCGTGCACGTGGCCACCGTGGTCTACGACCCCTACGTGACGGTGCGCTGGGTCGACGCGCTGGTGCCGTTCGTCTCGTCGTACCTGCCGTTCTGGCTCGGCCTCGGCGCCCTGGCGCTGGACCTGCTCCTCGCCGTCGTGCTGACCAGCCTGTTGCGGCTGTCGATGCCGCGTCGCACGTGGCGGTCGGTGCACTGGCTGGCGTACGCCGCGTGGCCGGTCGCCGTGGTGCACGGCCTCGGCACCGGACCCGACCTGCGCGCCGGCAGCTTCTTGCTGCTGACGGTCGGCTGCGTGGCCGCCGTCCTCACCGCGGTCGGCTGGCGGGTGCGTGCGGCTGCGCGGGCGATCCCGGCCGGACAGCGTGCCGCCGCCCTCCACGCCGCCCTACGGCACACGCCGTCGGGCGCAGGCACCAGGCCGCCCGCTCCCCTCTCCCGCACCAGGTGACCCCATGACCGCTGTCATCGACCCCGCCGCCGGGCCTGCGCCCCGCGCTGCCGAGATGCCCCGCGTGCTGGCCCGCGACGGCGCGCCCGTCGACCTCGCCGGGCATCTGGCCCGCCACGGAGCCGTGCCCTGGCGCGGTGGCCCGAGGCTGCTGGCCGGCACCGCCGAGGAGGCCGGTCTGACCGGGCGGGGCGGGGCCGCCTTCCCGGTCGCGCGAAAGCTCCGCGCGGTCGCCGAGGCACCCGGACGCGCGGTGGTCGTCGCGAACGGCGCGGAGGGCGAGCCGGCGAGCGGCAAGGACCGCCAGCTGCTGTGGGCCAACCCGCACCTGGTGCTGGACGGCCTGCAGCTGGCCGCCGAGGCGGTGGGTGCCGCCACGGCGTACCTCTACGTGCATCCTGCGCCGGCCCTGCGGCGCCGGCTCGAGAACGCCTTCGTCGAGCGGGCCGCGGCCCGCTGCGACCGGCTCCCGGTCGCGCTCGTCGAGGCGCCTCGCCGGTTCCTGGCCGGCGAGGAGTCGGCCCTCGTCGGCGCGGTGCAGGGCGGACCGGGCCTGCCGAGGTCGACCCCGCCGCGCGTCTTCCAGCGAGGTGTCGGTGGCCGGCCGACGCTGGTACAGAACGTCGAGACGCTGGCCCACCTCGCCCTCGTGGCACGTTACGGGGCCGCCTGGTTCCGGGCGGTCGGCACGGGCGACGAGCCGGGCAGCATGCTGGTCTCCCTGCACGACGTCGACGGCTCGCGCGGGGTGGCCGAGGTGCCCCTCGGCACCCCCCTCGCGGAGCTCGTGGACACCGGCCGGTCGCGGGCGGTGCTGGTCGGGGGGTACCACGGGGCGTGGCTTCCGGCCGCCGCCGCGGAGGAGCTGCCACTGACCAACCGTGCCCTGCGACCGCGCGGCGCGGCGGTGGGCGCCGGTGTGGTCGCCGCTCTCCCCCTCGACCGGTGCGGCCTGGTCGAGACGGCCCGCGTCGTCGGCTACCTCGCCCGCGAGTCCGCCGGGCAGTGCGGGCCGTGCCTCAACGGGCTGCCCCGGATCGCGTTGGCGCTGGGCGCGCTGGCGGAGCCGTTCCCCGCCGACCGGCTGGTCCACGACGTACGCCGGTGGGCCGGCCTGGTCGAGCGGCGCGGCGCCTGCCACCACCCGGACGGGACGGTCCGGCTGGTGCGCAGCGCCCTGCAGGTGTTCGCGGAGGAGCTGACCCGCCACCGGGCCGGTCGGTGCGTCGCGAGTCGGCCGGCCCCGCCGTTCCTGCCGCTGCCCGCCGGGCCGGGGATGACCTCGTGACCACCCTGCGTGTCGACCGCATCGCCTGCACGGGGCACGGCCTGTGCGCAGAGCTGCTGCCCGAGGGCATCACGCTGGACGAGTGGGGCTACCCGATCGTGGCTTCGGGCGAGGTGCCGGCGAGCCTGCTGCGACAGGCCCGCCGGGCGGCGTCGGCCTGCCCGGCGCTCGCGCTGGTCCTGGAAGGTCGACCGAAGACGTGACGAGGGCGCGCGCTCAGCCGCCGAGCAGCCGCGTCTTCTGCGCCTCAAACTCCTCCGGCGTGAGGATGCCCTCGTCGCGCAGCGCGGCGAGCTTGCGGAGCTGGTCGGCGACGTCGACCGGCGGCGCTGCGGCGGCCGCCGCTGCCGCGGGTGCCGCGGGCGCCGCGGCGGCGCCCATGGCGACGCCGGCCAGACCGGGGTTCACGTGCAGGTACTGCGACTGGCGCTCGACCGTCTTCTTGTGGCGAGCCTCGCTGACGAGGGGCATGAGCAGGTCGACGACACTGTGCGGGTGCTCGATGTTGTCGAGCACGACCTGGCCGCTCGTCGTACCGCCCTCGGAGATCCCGGTCGCGCTGAACATGCCCGCGGACTCCGCCGCATAGGCCGGGTCCTCCAGGGTCAGCACCACGTCGCCGACGTCCTTGCCGCGCTGCCACATGGCCTGGCGGACGTCCATGTCCTTCACCGACCACAGCGGCACCGACTCGGAGCGGGTGCCGAGCATCCCGGACTCGATCTGGATGCGGTCCTTCGTGATGCGGTAGCGGGCCTTGGCCACGCCCGTGGCGCTCGCGCTCATGTCCTTGCTCTCGCCGAACCACAGCGTGTTGGGGTCCTCGGCCCAGGCCGCCGTCCGCTTGCCGGCCTGCTCGGCCATCGCCGCCTTGGCCTGGCCGGCGACCTGCTTGCCGGAGGAGACCGCAGTGTCGGCCGCCTGCTTGAGCCGGTCCTTCCAGCCGCCCTTGGCGGGCGACGCCGGCTGGGTCGCGTGCTCGGGCTGTGCGGCGGGCGGCGGAGGGGGCGATGCCGGCGCCGGCGGAGGGTACGTCCCGCTCAGCTGGTCCGTGGTGGTCACGCCCGCGTTCGAGACGTGCTCGCTCCAGCTCGCCCCGTCCCAGTAGCGCAGCTCGTGCGCACCCGACGGGTCCGCCTGCCAGCCGGCCGCAGCCGCCATCATGTCCCCCCCTCGTCGCCGCCCCGTGCGGCGCCCCGACGAGTTTGCCAGCCGGCTCTCCAGCCGGAGGGGTGTTTGCGCCGACTTCCCGCAGATCGGGATCACGACCGGCAGCAGCGGGCCGCTGGCGGTCAGAGCAGGCCGATGGCGTCGAGAGCGAGGTAGCCGAGGTCGACGTCCGTCGTGTTCCCGGCCCGGAGGGTTGCCCGGAAGGCGTCGATCGACAGCACGACGGGCTCGCAGTACTCGTCGCCGCCCCAGGACGTGACCTCCCCCACCCGCAGACAGTCGCGGGCGACGGCGACGTGCCGCCGCCACGTCGAGGCGCCGAAGGCCCAGCAGGAGCCGATCACCTCGGCCGCCTCGGCCTCGAACCCGGTCTCCTCGCGCAGCTCGCGCAGTGCGGCGTCGGCGATCGTCTCCCCCTCGTCGACGATGCCTCCAGGCATGTCGAGCAGCACGGCGCCGGGCCCGGGGCGGAACTGCCGGGCCATCACGACGTTGCCCTCGGCGGTGAGGGCCAGGACCGCGACGGTGGTGAAGCCGATCGTGTGGATGTCCCAGTCGGACACCGATCCGTCGGGCATCCGGTAGGTGCGGGTGACGACCGGCAGCCAGCCCGACGTCCGGGGCCGCTCGGACAGCAGATGCCACGGCCCCACGCCTCGCGCGGGCTGCGGGCTGCTCACGCCCCGGGATCGGTGGGCCCGGCCGGCCCGGGCGGCTCCTCGGCTCCACCCGCGAGCGAGGTCGGTGGCGGGGTCTCGCGCTCGTCCGGGGCCGTCCCCGGGGCGCCCGTAGGTTCCCCGGTCGGCTCCTGACCGAGGAGACGGGCGAGCTGATGGCCGCCGATCCGGCGGAACTTGCGCCGCGGACGGCCGCGTTCGAGCACCGCCACCTCGAGCTGGGTCGGGGTGAGGGTGCGCTGCTCGCCGCCCGCGGGGTCACGGCCGAGCAGCTCCACGGCGAGCGTGAGGGCTTCGCCCAGCGGCATGCCGTCGTGGTAGCGCTCCTCGAGCCCCTGGCTGATCTGCTCGGCCTGGCCGCCCATCGCGACGTAGCCGTGCTCGTCGGCCACGGACCCGTCGTACGTCAGCCGGTACATCTGGTCCTCGTCCGGGGTGTCGCCGACCTCGGCGACGACGATCTCGACCTCGTACGGCTTGGACTCCTGGGTGAAGATGGTGCCGAGCGTCTGGGCGTAGGCGTTGGCCAGCCCGCGGCCGCTGACGTCGCGGCGGTCGTACGAGTAGCCGCGCAGGTCGGCGAGACGCACACCGGCGACCCGGAGGTTCTCGAACTCGTTGTACTTGCCCACCGCCGCGAACGCGATGCGGTCGTAGATCTCGCTGATCTTGTGCAGAGCGCGGGAGAGGTTCTCGGCGACGAAGAGGATGCCGCCGTCATAGGCGAGGACGACCACGCTGCGGCCACGGGCGATGCCCTTGCGGGCATAGTCGGCCCGGTCCTTCATGAGCTGCTCGGGCGAGACGTATCCGAACGGCATCGTCACGGCGTGGGCTCCTTAACGAGACGTCGTCGTACGGCGGGAGAGGTCCGGCTCATGACACCGGCGCCTGCGGGCCCTCGGGCCGGTCCATGCGACCGGCGAGCATGGTGTCGACGAAGGCGCCGACCTCGTCGTCGGGCAGTCGACGGAACCCGTCGACGGTGACGGTCGCCACCACCGGGAAGATGCGCCGGGTGACGTCCGGGCCGCCGGTGGCGGAGTCCTCGTCCGCTGCGTCGTAGAGCGCCTGGACGGCGCAGGTCACGGCGTCGTCACCGGAGAGGCCCTCGTGCCAGAGCTTCTTGAGGGCGCCGCGGGCGAACATCGAGCCGGAGCCGACCGAGTAGAACTTGTGCTCCTCGTAGCGGCCGCCGGTGACGTCGTAGCTGAAGATGCGGCCCTGCTCGCTCTCGAGGTCGTAGCCGGCGAAGAGCGGGACGACCGCGAGACCCTGCATGGCCATGCCGAGGTTGCCGCGGATCATCATCGCCAGGCGGTTGGCCTTGCCCTCGAGGGAGAGCGTCGTGCCCTCGATCTTCTCGTAGTGCTCGAGCTCGACCTGGAACAGCCGCACGATCTCGATGGCCAGCCCGGCGGTGCCGGCGATGCCGACGCAGGAGTAGTCGTCAGCGTGGAAGACCTTCTCGATGTCGCGCTGGGCGATGTAGTTGCCCATGGTGGCCCGCCGGTCGCCGGCCATCACCACGCCGCCGGGGAAGGTCAGCGCAACGATCGTCGTGCCGTGCGGCGCCTCGGTCGTCAGTGCGGTGACCGGTGGCGTGCGTCGGCCGGGAAGGAGCTCAGGCGCGTGGTGGCCGAGGAAGTCGGCGAAGGACGAGCTGCCCGGGGTGAGGAAGGCAGCCGGAAGACGCCCGGTGCCAGCTGGGTCGGTTGCCACACATCTCCTTCCACGTACGCCGCGGCGCGGCGCAGCGAGTTCGCGTCGTCCTCGAGCTGACCGAGCCCGCCGTTGCAGTTGAGGCACACTACTGCCCGGACCCCGCCGGTCACGTGACCGTGGTCGACCTGGGCAGTCTCGAGGGTCAGGGCGCGAAGGCAGCAGGGCGAGACGCGTTGCGTCCGAACGCGGACTCGGGCTTCTCCTGGCCGCATCCCGGGCCGGCTTTCCGGATCACTCACCCCCCTTTTGTATGAACCCCCGGACGAACTCCTCGCTGTTCTCCTCCAGGGCCTCGTCGATCTCGTCGAGGATCGCGTCGATGTCCTCGTCGAGCTTCTCCTTGCGCTCCGCGACGTCGGTCGCGTCCTGGGCATCGACCTCCTCGACCTCTTCGGTGGTCTTCGACGCGCGCTTCTGGCCGCCGGTGTCCTTGGTCGCCATCAGGGTCCAACCTCCGCGGAATGAGCTTGCTGCCTGGCTCCGACCTTAGTCGGCGGCACCGACCTTCGCGGGGCTCCGAGCCGAAGCGTCCACCGGATGTCTCGCCCTCTCGGAGGTAGCCTGCCCGCATGGAGTGGCTCGTCGCGGCACTGGTCATGATGTCTTTCGCAGGGTGCGCGACCGTGGCGGTCGCGGTTCGGGTCATCCGTGCCGTACGCCGGCGCGCGCTGGCCCTGTCGGCCCGGGCCGGGCTCACCGCCCGGGCCTGCACCGCCGGCCCGGCCGGAGAGGTGGCGCGGCTGCGTCGCGACGTCCATCGCGC
>DASVBJ010000169.1:0-2044 GCA_036375895.1 Actinomycetes bacterium
GGCCCCGGCGACGCGCCATCCAGGCCCGGGCGTCCGCCTCGGTGCGCACGGGCCGCAGCGAGGGGGACCAGGCACGCGCTTCGGCGTCGCCGGCCATCGCGAGCACGCCCGGCACGTCCTCGTCACGCCACCCTCGCAGCAGCAGGCCGTCGGCGACGACCTCCGGGACCTCCCGGGTCATCCCAGGTCTCCGGGCAGGAGGCCGGCCACCCAGCAGTCGCGGCGCTCTCCCCGCTGCGTGAGGCGGGCCCGTTGGACGCCCTCGAGCACGAACCCGGCCTTCTCGGCGACCCGCCGCGACGCGTCGTTGCCCACGTACGCCCGCCACTCGATGCGCGCCAGCCGGAGCTGTTCGAAGCCCCAGCGGCAGGCGAGTCGCAGCGCCGCCGTCGTGACACCCCGCTCCCGGGCCCAGGGAGCGCAGGAGAACCCGACGTCGGCGATGTCGGGATCCTCGAGCGCCCGCCGCAGGTCGAGGCCGCCGGAGAACCGGTCCGAGCCGGCCGGGCACATCGCCCAGACCGCGCCCCGCTGCGAGGCCCAGAAGGATGGGGCGTACCCCTCCACGAAGCGCCGAGCGTCGTCCTCTCCGTAGGGCACCGGGATGGTCGTCCACCGCTGGGTCTCCGGGTCCTGGCAGGCCGCCAGGACATCGGGCAGGTCGGAGGCGCGCACCGGCCGCAGGGTCACGGTGGCGTCGGCCAGCGTCGGCTGCGCCGTCACCGCAGGTCTCCCGGCAGCAGGCCCGCGATCCAGCCGTCCTGTCGGGTGTCGCGGTGCAGCAGCGCCGACCGGCAGCTGCCTTCGACCGTGAAGCCGACCTTCTCCGCGACCCGCCGGGACGCCCAGTTGCCGACGACTGCCCACCACTCGATCCGGCCCAGCCGGAGCTCTTCGAACCCCCAGCGGCACACCATCCGGACCGCGTCGGTCGTCACCCCCTCGCCGCGCGCCCAGGGCGCGGCCCAGAAGCCCACCTCGCGCATCGAGGTGTCCCGCGAGTGCAGGCCGACCGTGCCGAGCAGCCGTCCGTCGGCCCGGTCGGTGACGACCCAGTTGAGCTCCTTGTCCTCGGCCCACTGTGCGGGTCGGCTCGCGACCCACTCCGCTGCATGGCTGCGCTCGTAGGGCACCGGCACCGGGACCCAGCGCTGGATCTCCGGGTCCTGGCAGGCCTCGGCCACCTGGTCGACGTCTCCCGGACGCGCCAGCCTGAGCAGCAGGCGGTCGTCGCTGAGCTCTACGGGGTCCACGGGGCCATCCAATCGGGCACGATCAAGGGTGGTCGAGCCGTTATACCGGTGTCTGGCGAGGGTGCGCCTACGATGGCGTACGTACGCCGGCCATCCCGACGTACGCCTGTCGTGGCCGGACCGCCGCGACCCACCGACTGCTGGAGTGACCGCGTGCCCGCACTGATCGACAAGCTGCTCCGCGCCGGCGAGGGCAAGATCCTTCGCAAGCTCACGGGGATCGCCGGCCAGGTCAACGCCATCGAGGACGAGTTCACCGGGATGTCCGACGGCGAGCTGCGTGCGATGACCGACGAGTTCCGCAAGCGGCTGGACGACGGCGAGACCCTCGACGACATCCTCCCCGAGGCGTTCGCCACTGTGCGCGAGGCGGCGCGCCGGACGCTGGGTCAGCGCCACTTCGACGTCCAGCTCATGGGCGGGGCGGCGCTGCACCTCGGCAACATCGCCGAGATGAAGACCGGTGAGGGCAAGACCCTCGTCGCCACGCTGCCGTCGTACCTCAACGCGTTGTCCGGCAAGGGCGTCCACGTCGTCACGGTCAACGACTACCTGGCCAAGTACCAGTCCGAGATGATGGGCCGCGTCCACCACTTCCTCGGCCTGACCGTCGGCGTGATCCTGCCGTCGATGCGCCCGGCCGAGCGTCGCGAGGCCTACGCCTGCGACATCACCTACGGCACCAACAACGAGCTCGGCTTCGACTACCTCCGCGACAACATGGCCTCCTCGCTCGAGGAGTGCGTCCAGCGCGGTCACCACTACGCCGTCGTCGACGAGGTCGACTCGAT
>DASVBJ010000176.1:0-3685 GCA_036375895.1 Actinomycetes bacterium
GGCGACCCGCATCTTCGGCGGGCCGGTGCGCCTCATGGTGGGCGTGGGGTTCGTAGCGGGCACGCTGATCGTGGCCCTGGTCGCCCACAGCCTGCTGGCCGAGCAGAGGCACGAGCTGGGCGTGCTCAAGGCCCTGGGCGCGGCACCGGGACGCATCCGTCGGCTGGCCGTAGTCGAGACCGCAACACTGACGGCCCTCGGCGCTGTGGCGGGGGTCGTGCTGATGCTTGCCGGGCAGGCCGTCGTCGCCGCGTGGCGCCCGCAGTTCCCGATCATGTTCACCGGCGCCACTCTGGCCCGCACCGCACTTGCGGCGGCCGCGATGGCGCTGCTCGCCGCGTGGCTGCCCGCCCACCGGCTGGCCCGCCTCGACGCCGCCTCCGCGTTCCGGAGCGAACGATGACCACCGACAGACGCGTCCCAGGTATCGGTCGCCGAGTCCCGATCGGTCGGCGGGTGCTGTTCGCGGACCGCCGCCGCGGCGGGCTGACGGTGGCCGGGGTCGCCGCCGCGCTGCTGCTGGTGCTGGTCCTGGACGCAATCTTCACCGGCGCGCTGGTCCGGGTCACCCACTACATGCGCACCTCCCCCGCCGACGTCTTCGTCTCGCAGGCCGGTGTTCGGACGATGCACATGAGCGCCTCAGCCCTGCCCCCTGGGGTGGAAGAACGAGCGGCGGCCGTGCCGGGCGTCGCCTGGGTGGCGCCGATCGGCTTCGCGTCGGGCGCCGTGGGTGGACCCACCGGACGGCAGCTGAGCTACCTCATCGGCTACGACCCGCGCACCGGGCGCGGCGGCCCGGACCGGCTCGTCCGCGGCGACCCTCCCCGGCTCGGCCAGGCGGTCGTCGACGAGCTCGCGGCCGGCCAGCTCGGTCTCGCGGTCGGCGCCACCGCCACCGTGCTGGGCGTTCCCCTGCGGATCAGTGGACTGTCCTCCGGTGGCACCAGCATCACCAACACCACGGTGTTCGTGAGCCGTGACCAGTTCATCGCCCAGCAGGGCCCGGCCGCGTCCTACCTGCTCGTTCGGGCCGACCCGGGTCTCACCTCTGACGAGCTGGCTCGCCGGCTCGCCCGCGCCCTTCCCGGCACCACCGTGCAGACCCGCGCCCAGTTCACCGCGTCGGAGTCACGGATCGTCACCGACATGAGCGCCGACCTGCTGCGGCTGATGGGCCTGATCGGGCTGCTGATCGCCCTCGCCGTGATCGCCCTCGGCCTGCTCACCTCGACGCTGGCCCGGCTGCACGACTACGCCGTGCTCAAGGCTCTCGGCGCGGGCACGCCGCGACTGGCCGGGACGGTCGTCAGCCAGGTGCTCTGGACGGTCGGGCTCGCGTTGGCGGCCGCGACCGGGCTCGCCCTGCTGCTGGCGGCTGCGCTGCCCGCTGCCGCACCCACCGTGCAGCTGTACGTCACCGTGGGCAGCGTCGCCCGGGTCGGTCTGGCCGCGCTCGCCGCCGGAACGGTCGCGGCACTGCTCCCGCTCCGCCGTCTGTCGACGGTCGACGCAGCCACTGCCTTCCAGGAGTCCCGATGACCACCACCCCCGTGACCGCGACCGTCACGAGCGCGCGGCTTCCGGCCGGCGTCCTGCTCTCCGTCCGCGGGCTCACCAAGACCTACAAGACCGGGCCGATCGACGTCCACGCCGTACGGGGCGTCGACCTCGACGTGCACGAGGCCGAGGTGTTGCTCGTCATGGGGCCGAGCGGGTCCGGCAAGACGACTCTGCTGCTCATGCTCGGCGCGCTGCTCCGGCCGACCGGCGGAACCGTCACCGTCTCGACGCGCGATCGCGGCCCGGTCGACGTCGCCGCCGCCCCGGAACGCACCCTGCCGGGGCTGCGGGCACGCACCTTCGGGTTCGTGTTCCAGGACTACGCCCTGCTCGGCGCACTCACAGCCACCGAGAACATCGCGGTCGCCTGCGACCTGGCGGGTGTCGCCGGTGCCGACGGCCGGCGGAGGGCTCGCGACCTGCTGCACCGCGTCGGACTCGCCGACCGGGGCGGCTTCCGCCCGTCGAGACTCTCCGGCGGCGAGCAGCAGCGGGTGTCCGTGGCACGTGCTCTCGCGAACGACCCACCCGTGCTGCTGGCGGACGAGCCCACCGCGAACCTCGACGCCGCGCACGGCCGCGACCTCGCCCGGCTGCTGCGGCAGCTGGCAGACGAGGACGGCCGGGCGATCGTCATCGTCAGCCACGACGCCCGGCTGCGTGAGGTCGCTGACCGCGTGCTGTGGCTCGAGGACGGTGCCTTCCGCGAGCTGGCGTCCCTGACCGTGGACCCGGTCTGCGGGATGAGCGTCGAGCGGACCGGACCCCGCCTGGAGCACCAGGGCAAGACCCTTTGGTTCTGCTCCAACGGCTGTCGGGACGAGTTCCTCACCGACCCCGGCCGGTTCATCCCTGGCTGATCACCGACGTCTGCTTCGGTGGGTGCGGGGCCGGTTGAGCGCCGCGGTCACGACCAGAATCCGCCCGGCAAGAGCCACGCTGGCGAGGCCGACGAGCCCACTGACCGCGACGAGGGCCGCCGTGCCGGGTCCGGCCGGGCGCGCCAGCGCCTGCGACAGCACGCCCGCGGCCACGACGGTGGCGGCGACCAGGGCCCAGAAGTTGCGACGGACGCGGGTCACTGCGGCGCCGGCCGGGACCCGCCGGTGCGACGTCCGCCGCGCGCTCATCGTCGACTCACATCCCGAGGTGGGCAGCCGGGGTGGTGACCGCCATCAGCAGGCTGAGCACGACGAGCGCCACCAGTACCGCCACGCCGAGGGTGATGGCGACGGGGCGCGCGCGCCACGACCGGGCCGGGTTGCGGTCGATGAACGGGACGGCGAACAGCAGCCCGAACAGCACGCCCGCCCCCCACAGGATCCCGGACAGCCCGATCCAGTTCTCCAGCGTGAACATCCACCAGAACACCCACATCGGCTTGGTCACCTCGATGCCGGCGACCGGGGTAGGTCCGATCGGCGGCGGGAACAGCACGGCCAGCGCCGTCAGGCCAGCGAGCAGCACCATCGCGAAGGCGCCGAGCCGGCGCAGGTGCCGGGTGAACGGCTCGCTCCTCTCGACGTACGTCTCGCCCGGCCCGGCGGCGACGTCGCGACCCGGCGTCGGCTCCACCGCTGAGGTCAGCGCAGCCGGCGTGTCGGGCACGTCGGAGGGCAGCGCGGGGTGTGGCGAGATCTTGTGCTTCTTGATCAGCAAGGCGTGCACGGTGAGCAGAGCGACGATCAGCCCCGGGACGAGCACCACGTGCGCGGCATATAGGCGCACCAGGATCGGGGTGTGCGCGGCGAATGAGGAGGAGAACCAGAAGCCGGCCCCGCCGAGCAGCTTGGCGATGTCGAGGTTGTGCGCGACCGCCTCGTAGCCCTCCTGGTCCCACTTGAGCGCCGTGCCGGTGAAGATCGCGAGAAGCGTGAGGCCGAACATCGACACGCCGATCAGCCAGTTTGCCTCGCGCGGGCGCTTGTACGAGCCGTGGAAGAAGACGCGGATCAGGTGCAGCGCAGCGAGCACGTACATTGCCTGCGCTGTCCAGAAGTGCAGGCTGCGGACGAACCGGCCGAGCCACACCTGCTCGACGATGTACCGCACGCTGGCGTTGGCCACCTCGGGAGTCGGGCTGTAGTACTGCGTGAGCAGCACGCCGGTCACGATGAGGATG
>DASVBJ010000221.1:0-4507 GCA_036375895.1 Actinomycetes bacterium
CTCCCCGGCCACCCGGACGCGGACCGCGCGGCGGGCCTCCTCCAGGGCGGCCAGCCAGTCGGGTCGGGCGCCGCGCTCGACGGCCTCGGCGGTGGTCAGCGGGCCGAGCAGGCGGAGCAGGTCGGCGACCCCCTCGGCGTCGCGGGCGTGCCGCTCGGGGCTGAGGCGCTGCAGGTCACGCTCGAGCGCGAGGACCGCGTCGAGGTCGAGCAGCTCGCGCAGCTCGGCCTGGCCGAGCAGCTCGGCGAGCAGCGACGCGTCGAGAGACAGCGCCTGCGCCCGGCGCTCGGCCAGCGGCGAGTCGCCCTCGTAGAGGAACTGCGCGACGTAGCCGAACAGCAGCGACCGGGCGAACGGCGACGGCTGCGGCGTCTCGACCTCGACGAAGCGCACCCGGCGGGCCTCGACGTCGCGCATCAGCCCGACGAGGCCCGGCACGTCGAAGACGTCCTGCAGGCACTCCCGCATCGTCTCGAGCACGACCGGGAACGACCCGTAGTCGCTCGCCACCGACAGCAGCTGGGCCGACCGCTGCCGCTGCTGCCACAGCGGTGTGCGCCGGCCCGGGTTGCGCCGGGGCAGCAGCAGGGCGCGCGCCGCGCACTCGCGGAACCGGGACGCGAACAGCGCCGAGCCGCCCACCTCGGCGGTCACCAGCGCCTCGACCTCGTCGGGGGAGAACACCGCGACGTCGCCCTGCGGCGGCGGCGACTCGGCGGTGAACTCGGTGTCGGGCAGCCGCAGCACGACGCCGTCGTCGGAGTGCATGGCCTGCACGTCGACGCCGTACCGCTCGCGCAGCCGGGCCGACACCGCGAGCGCCCACGGCGCGTGGACCTGCGCGCCGTAGGGGGAGTGGATGGCCACCCGCCAGTCGCCCAGCTCGTCGCGGAACCGCTCGACGACGATCGTGCGGTCGTCGGGCAGGTGGCCGGTCGCGGCGCGCTGCTCGTCGAGGTAGCCGAGCAGGTTGTCGGCGGCCCACTCGTCGAGGCCGGCCGAGAGCACCCGCTCGCGCGCCCGGTCGGGGCTCAGCGCGGACAGCTCACGGACGAACGCACCGACGGCCCGGCCGAGCTCGACCGGACGACCCAGGGCGTCGCCGTGCCAGAACGGCAGCCGGCCGGGCTGCCCGGGCGCCGGCGAGACCAGCACGCGGTCATGGGTGATGTCCTCGATGCGCCACGACGTGGAGCCGAGGGTGAACACGTCGCCGACCCGCGACTCGTAGACCATCTCCTCGTCGAGCTCGCCGACCCGGGCTCCGCCCGAACGGACTCCCCGCGATGCCTGATCGTCGGCTCCGCCGACAAGGAACACGCCGAACAGGCCCCGGTCGGGGATGGTCCCGCCGCTCGTGACCGCGAGCCGCTGCGCACCCGGGCGCCCCTTCAGGGTCCCGGCGACGCGGTCCCACACCAGACGCGGGCGCAGCTCGGCGAACTCGTCGGACGGGTAGCGCCCGGCGAGCATGTCCAGCACCGACTCGAACGCCGACCGCGGCAGGCCGGCGTAGCTGGCGGCTCGGCGGACCACGTCGTACAGCTCCTCGACGTCCCACTCGTCGACGGCGACCATGGCGACGACCTGCTGGGCGAGGACGTCCAGCGGGTTGCGCGGATAGCGGGTCGCCTCGATGACGCCGTCGCGCATCCGCTGGGCGACGACGGCGGTCTGCACCAGGTCGCCGCGGTACTTCGGGAAGATCACGCCCCGGGACACCGCGCCCACCTGGTGGCCGGCCCGGCCGACGCGCTGCAGCCCGCTCGCCACCGAGGGGGGCGACTCGACCTGTACGACGAGGTCGACCGCGCCCATGTCGATGCCCAGCTCGAGCGAGGAGGTGGCGACGACGGCGGGCAGCCGGCCGGCCTTGAGCGCATCCTCGATCTGCGCGCGCTGCTCCTTCGAGACCGACCCGTGGTGGGCCCGGGCGATCTCGGTGACCGTGCCCTCGGGCAGGCCCCGCGAGGACCCGGCCTGAGCCATCAGCTGGGCCGGCGACAGCGAGCCGCCGGAGGGCAGCTCGGCACCGGTCACCCGCTCGTAGTGGATCTCGTTGAGCCGGGCGCAGAGGCGCTCGGCCAGTCGCCGGGAGTTGGCGAACACGATGGTCGAGCGGTGGGCCGACACGAGGTCGACGATGCGCTCCTCGACGTGCGGCCAGATCGACGTGCGGCGTTCGGGCCCGGCCGCCGAGCCGCTGACCTCGCCGGCGGGCTGGCCCAGCTCGGCCAGGTCGGCGACCGGGACGACCACCTCGAGCTCGATGGTCTTGGCGGCCGGGGGCTGGATCACCGTGACGTCGCGCGGGCCGCCGAGGAAGCGGGCGACCTCCTCGACCGGGCGGACCGTCGCGGACAGGCCGACGCGCTGGGCCGGCTCGTCGAGCAGCGCGTCGAGGCGCTCCAGCGACAGGGCGAGGTGGGCGCCGCGCTTGGTGCCGGCGACGGCGTGGACCTCGTCGACGATCACGGTCTGCACGCCGCGCAGCGACTCGCGGGCCTGCGACGTGAGCAGGAGGAAGAGCGACTCCGGGGTGGTGATGAGGATGTCCGGCGGCCGCCGGGCGAACCGGCGGCGCTCGTCGGCGGGCGTGTCGCCCGAGCGGATCGCGACCTCGATGTCCGGCTCGGGCAGGCCGAGCCGGGTGGAGGCGTGCCGGATGCCGGTGAGGGGGGACCGCAGGTTGCGCTCGACGTCGACCGCGAGGGCCTTCATCGGCGAGACGTAGAGGACCCGGCAGCGGCGCTGCGGCTCCGGCGCGGCGGCGCCGGCCAGCCGGTCGATGGACCACAGGAAGGCCGCCAGGGTCTTGCCGGAGCCGGTGGGCGCCACCACCAGCGCGTTGCGCCCGGCGCCGATCGCGTCCCAGGCGCCGGCCTGCGCAGCGGTGGGCGCGGCGAACGAGCCCTCGAACCACGCCCGGGTGGCGGGGGAGAACCGGTCCAGGACCCCTGGGTCGCCGCTGCTCACCCCGGCATTCTCACCCCGGCCACCGACAGGACCCGCGTGGCAGCGGAAAACGATCTTCCTCCGTCCCCTTGTTGGGGCCGGGACCCGGCTCTACGTTCCGAGCAAGGTCGTCAAAGACGATCTCTGCCTCGGGGGGACAACGGTCACCGCTGGGAGGTCAGATGAGCGTGAACAGATCCGTTCCCCGACGCGCCCTGGTCGCTGTGGTCGCCGCGGCGACCGTGACGGGCCTGACGGTGCTGGGGGCGCCTGGCGGTGCCTCCGCCGGGACGTCGGGCACCGAGTCGACGTACGTCGTGCTGTACGCCGCGGGCGCGTCGAGCGCCGGCGCGGCAGGTGCGGTCGGCGCCGCCGGTGGCACGGTCGTCGCCAACTACACCCAGATCGGGGTCGTCGTGGCCCGCTCGACCAGCACCGGATTCGCCGCGACGATGAAGAACACGGCGGGTGTGCAGGGCGTCTCCGCGACGCAGGGGTTCGCCACCCGGCTGACCGACGAGACGGCGGGCGCCGGGGACGTGTCGCCGGCGAGCGACCCGCCGGACAGCCTGGCGAGCCTGCAGTGGGACATGGCCCAGATCCATGCACCCGAGGCGCAGGCGGTGAACGCGGGCTCGCCGACGGTCACCGTCGGCGACATCGACACCGGCCTCGACTTCACGCACCCCGACCTGGCGGCGAACGTCGACTTCACGAACAGCGTGTCGTGCATCGGCGGAGTGCCGGACACCTCGCCGGCGGCGTGGATGGACGACAACGGCCACGGCACCCACACGGCGGGCACGATCGCGGCCGCCAAGAACGGCGTGGGCATCACCGGTGTCGCGCCGAACGTCAAGATCGCCGGGATCAAGGCCGGCAACGCGGACGGCTACTTCTTCCCCGAGGCGGTCATCTGCGCCTTCATGTGGGTCGGCAGCCACCACATCCCGGTCACGAACAACAGCTACTTCGCCGACCCGTGGCTCTTCAACTGCAAGAACGACCCCGACCAACGGGCCATCTGGGAGGCGGAGCGCCGCGCGGTCCGCTTCGCGCAGTCCAAGGGCGACCTGGTCGTCTCGGCCGAGGGCAACCAGGCCGACGACCTCTCGCACCCCACGCAGGACTCGACGAGCCCGGACGACACGACCCCCGTCGTCCGTGACGTGACCAACGCCTGCGCGGTCGTGCCGGTCGAGCTGCCCGGCGTCGTCGGCGTCACCGCGACCGGCAACAAGCACATGAAGTCGTTCTACTCGTCCTACGGCATCTCGACCGCCGACCTGGCCGCGCCGGGCGGTGACACGGTCCTCCAGCTGACCTCGGCGGCACCCAACGGACGGGTGCTGTCGACGTGGCCGGCGTCGGTCTTCCTCACCAGGTGCCTGCCGGCCCGTCGGCTGGTCGACCCCGCCACCGGTGCGACGTACTGCTACCAGCAGGGCACGTCGATGGCCTCGCCGCACGTCGCCGGGGTGGCCGCGCTCGTCGCCAGTGTGCGCCCCGGCGCCACGGCGGGCGCGATCGCCAGCCGGCTGCAGAGCAGCGC
>DASVBJ010000106.1:0-15102 GCA_036375895.1 Actinomycetes bacterium
GCAACGCCTTCGAGCCGTCCATCGGCCGCTGTGTGAGTGACGGTGTGGCGGGAGCCCGCAACGACCTCGCGCCGGCCCCGTCGGTCGACATCGCCAACGGTGCACCGACCGGCGCCGACGCCACCGACCGGATCGTGCTCAGCTGGGTGGACGGCGAGCGCGGCCTGAACAAGGAGGACGTGCGGTTCACCTTCTCGGACGACGGCGGCAGCACCTGGGCCGAGGTCAACGAGCACGTGCAGACGGGCGCGAACGACCGTGGCTACTACTCGGCACCGGCGATCTCGCCCAACGGCACCGACGTATGGCTCGTCTACAACGCGTTCCTCGAGCCGTTCAAGGAGTCGACGGAGGGTCCGGACAACGACCGTCCGCTGGTGGGAGTCGTGCTGCACGCCGACTCGACCGCGAGCGGGGTCGGGCCGTTCACTGAGGTCCACCGCGGCGCCGTCGGCGACGCCCGCGGCTCCAGCCAGAACAACCTGGCGGCGGAGTTCCTCGGCGACTACGTCTACGCGGCGGCCACCCGCACCTACGGTGCGGCCGTCTGGAACGACGTACGGGCCGCGGCCGACTGCCCCGAGGTCGACGCCTACCGGCAGGAGCTGCACGACGCAGCCGTTGCGACCGGTCAGCAGACCGCCGAGGCAGAGGAGCCACGGGGCGAGGAGGAGGCCGCCGCGCGCGGGAAGACCCAGGAACGCGAGGAGGGTGTGGCCCCTGACGTGCAGCAGGTCTGCCCGCTGGCGTTCGGCAACTCCGACATCTTCGGAGGCAGCTGGCTGAACCCGTGACGTGAGGCTCGGGGTGGCGCCGCGCGGCGCCACCCCGAGCGGTCGTCCGCCCTTCGGCGGCCGAAAATCGTCCTCTTTCACCCGGCCGGGTCGCGTGGCATCGTGAGCAGACGGGGCCAGCTCCGGGGAGGTTTCATGAAGGACGGAGTCTTCGTCGTCGACGCGCACACCGGCTTCTGGGACGCCAGTCCGCAGAACTGCAAGAACAAGTACGGCGACGCGTTCATCGAGACGTTCTACGCCTTCCACACCGGCTTCAACCCGGCCGGTGAGCCCCGGTGGACGATGGACTACGAGGGGCAGTTCCGCAAGACCGACCCGGACTGGTACCTCGAGACGATGTTCGTCGAGGGCGACGCGGACATGGCCATCCTGTCCACCCAGGTCCTCATGGACTTCTACAACACCGGGTTCGTCAACCCGGAACGGAACGCGGAGCTCACGCGGCGCGCACCAGACCGGCTCATCCCGCTCGGAGGAGTGGATCCGCGCGCTGCCGACGCCCTCGAGCAGGTCGAGCACCAGGTGCGCGACCTCGGGATGCGGGGCTTCAAGTGGTACACCGCTGAGTGGCGGGGAGAGTCGCGGGGATGGAAGGCGAACGACCCGGCCGTCTTCCCTCTGTACGAGAAGTGCATCGAGCTGGGTGTCACGAACATGCACTTCCACAAGGGGCCGGCCGTCGAGCCGCTCGCGCTGGAGCGGTTCGACGTCCGCGACATCGACGAGCCGTCCACGCTGTATCCCGAGCTCAACTTCATCGTCGACCACTGCGGGCTTCCCCGGCTCGACGACTTCTGCTGGATCTCCGCGCGCAGCCCGAACGTCTACGCCTCGCTCGCGGTCGCGCTCGCCTTCGTGCACAACCGGCCACGGTTCTTCGCCAACGTCATGGCCAACCTGCTGTTCTGGCTGGGCCCGGACCGCATCATCTACGGCACGGACTTCCCGATCTGGTACCCGCACTGGCAGCTGGACGACTTCATGGCCTTCGAGCTGCCCGCGGACATCGAGGACGAGTACGGCGTGTCCCTGACAGCCGAGACCAAGCAGAAGATCGTGGGGGAGAACATCGCCCGCCTGTACGGCATCGACATCCCGGCCAAGCGGCAGCAGCTGGCCGAGGACGAGCTCGGGCGCCGGCACCAGGAGTACGTCGACAGCCTCCCCGCCCAGCGCACCCGCCCCGGCCGGCCGGCGACCGAGACGGGTGTGGCCGGCACACCCACCCGATGAGCCAGGTCGACCTCGCCGCCGCGCGCGCTGCGGCCGGCAGCGTGCCGGACCCGGAGATCCGCCGGTCGCTGGCCGACCTCGAGCTCCTCGACGACGTGGTGGAGGACGGGGGCTGGGTGACGGTGCGCTACCACCTGACCTCGCCGCTGTGCCCGTCGCCGTTTGCCGTCGACATCGGGCGAGAGGTGCGACGTCGGGTGTCGGCGCTCCCCGGCGTGGTGGGCTGCACGGTCGACATCCAGGACCATTTCATCGCCGCCGAGATCGCCCGGCAGGTCAACGACGGACCGGTGCTGCCCTCGGCGCCCGCGTGGCTATGAGCCCCTCGGCGAGAGCGTCCGGGTCCGCCACCGCGGTCACGTGGCGGTCCACCACCGCGCTCGCGTCGGCCCACGAGGCCCTCGCCGGCCGGCGGGAACATGCGTTGCTCGACGAGCCGTCCGTCGCCGCGGTCGCTCAGCTGCTTGCCGCCCGGTGCCGCCAGCCCGCGTCCTGGATCAGGGCGGCCGTCGGGACCCTGGGCCGGTTCGCCGCCGAGGTGGCCGACGCCGACCTCGCCGGCCTGCTCGCCCGTGGACGCGCGGACCCGGCCGTGGCCGAGGACTCGCTGGCCGGGCTGGCCCGGCGCCACAACCAGCGCACCGCCGGCCAGCTGGAGTCGCTGGCGTTCGGCCCGAAGCTCTGGTGGCGACTGAACGGCGTCGCGGTCTCGTGGCGTCCGCTCGCGAAGGACGCGGGACCGGTGGCCGGACCGGTCCTCACCGCCCGCGGGACCGGGCTCGACGCGCGGATCCTGCTCCTGGCGCTCATCGGGACCGGGGCCACCGAGGCCGAGCTGCTCGCCGTACGGGTGCGTGACGCGGGCTCCCTCGACGCCGACGGTGCGCTCCGTCCTGACCTGACCGCCGACCCGCTGGCCTTCGAGTTCCGTCCCGAGGAGGGCGGCGAGCCGCGCCTGAGCTTCCTTTCCCACGCGGCGGCCATCGCGGTGCGGGAGCGCCTCGACGGTCGGCGTCCCCGTCCCGACGATCCCCTGCTGCTGCCACCACGGGCTGTCCCGGCGGCGCGCAGGGTGGTGGCGGCCAGGTCGTCGGCGCTGATCGCGGCGGGCAACGACGTGAACGTCGCGACCTGTCGGGCGACGGGTGACTTCTTCCGTGCGTGGGGGATGCCGGGGGCCAGGTTCGAGTCGCGGATGCGGGGTGTCGGGTCGCGCGAGGGATCGGTGGACGACGAGGGGAAGGAAGACCAGTGAAGGCTGTACGGGTGCACGACTATGGCAAGCCTCCCGTCGTGGAGGAGGTGGCCGAGCCGAGCGTCACCGGACCGCTCGACGTCATCGTCCGCATCGGCGGAGCGGGGTTGTGCCGGACCGACCTGCACATCATCGAGGGACAGTGGGCCGAGATCGCCAACCCGCAGCTGCCCTACACGATCGGCCACGAGAACGCGGGCTGGGTGCACGAGGTCGGCTCGGCGGTGACGAACGTCGCGCCCGGCGACCCCGTGATCATGCATCCGCTCGTCACCTGCGGGCTGTGCCCCGCATGCCGGGCCGGTGACGACGTCCACTGCACGGACAGCATCTTCCCCGGCATCGACACCGATGGCGGGATGGCCGACCTGCTCAAGACCACCGCCCGTTCGGTGGTCAAGCTCGACGCCTCGTTGCAGCCACGCGACGTCGCGGCGCTCGCCGACGCCGGGCTCACCGCCTATCACGCGGTGAAGAAGTCGGTGCCCCTGCTCCACCCCGGCACGACCTGTGTCGTCATCGGTGCCGGCGGGCTCGGGCACATCGGCATCCAGTGCCTGACGGCACTGACCGCGACGAGGATCGTCGTCGTCGACCCGTCGGAGGCGGCGCTGTCGCTCGCGGCCGAGCTCGGAGCCGACCAGACCGTGCTCTCGGACGGCACCCAGGTCGACAAGGTCCTGGAGCTGACCGACGGTCACGGCGCGGAGGTCGTGCTCGACTTCGTGGGGGAGCGAGGCGCCGAGCGGGACGCGTTCGCGATGACGCGACGGGCCGGATCGCACTACGTGATCGGGTACGGCGGGAGGATCGACGTACCGACCATCGACCTGATCTCCACCGAGCGAAACGTCGTGGGCAACCTGGTGGGGTCCTACAACGACCTGGCCGAGCTGATGGCCCTGGCGGCCCGGGGCAAGGTGCGACTGCACACCCAGACCTACCCTCTCGCGGCGGTGAACGACGCCATCGCCGACCTCGAGCACGGACGCCTCCGGGGTCGCGGCATCCTGGTCCCGGCAGGCAGCTGACGCGAAGCAGGCGCGGCCCGCCTCGACGTCGTCGGTGCGTCATCCCGTCGAAGCTCATGCCGTCCGGGCCCGCCCATGCTGCCTGGGCCCGCTCATGCTGCCCCGCGCGTGCTCATGCTGCCCGGGCGTGCGAACCCGGCGGCCAGTGGACAGCGGCGCGGAGCGCGGCCGGCAGGTCACGGTCCGGAAGGCTGGGCAGGTGATGTCCCGCTCGGTTGAGAGCGTTCCCGGAGAGCGCCCAGATCACCAGCTCGAGGTCGAGATGCTCGCCGCCCCACGTGGGCTGGATGGTGGTCTCGTCGACGCCGGCCGTCGCGAGCTGGGCGCGCCCGTCGCTGCGCTGCCCGGGGGCCTCGGGGATCGAACTGCCCCGGGGGGTGAAGAAGCGGAAACGCCCTCGACCGAGGGCGAGGATCGAGTAGCCGAGCTCGTGGACGGCCCGGTGGTGGGTCGGGCAGAGCAGGATCAGGCTGTCGAGGTCGGTGCGCCCGCCGCGGGACCACCACTCGACGTGGTGCGGGATCAGCCTGTGGGTCTGCGTGCAGGAGGGGAACCGGCAGCAGCCGCCGTCGCGGACGCGCAGCGCTGCACGCTGCTTGGCGGAGGCGTGCCTGGCGCTGCGCCCCAGGTCCAGAGGGTGGTCGTCGGCCGCCCGCAGCATGACCTGGGCGGATGCCTGGCAGAGGTGACGCAGCACGGTCGAGGGTGCGAGGGCGCCGCCGCCCTCGACAGAGCAGCCCGCCGGACGGCCCCTCCGCGCACGGAGGTCCACCGGGTCGTCCGCGGCCGAGGTTGGCGCGGTGGCGTGCGTGGGCGGCACCGTCGCCGGCTTGGGATCGGCGTCCGTGACCGAGGTGAGCGCCTCCAGGTCGGCATGGATCACAACCCGTCGGACATCGGAGGTGTCGTCGAGTGCGCCGTTGGTGAGGAAGGACTCGGCCAGCAGGACGACGGCGTCTGCCGAGGCGCGCACGATCGGCGGGTCGTCGGTCAGCTCGGCCGCCATGACGCTCTCCTCCGGCGTCTCGACGGGTCGGCCGTCGGCGTCGAGCACGACGGCCCGTGCCGCGGCCACGGCAGCGTCCACCACGGCCGCATCTTCAGGCGCGACCCGCAGCGTGTAGAGCACTGACCCGTCGGCCTCCACGCGACGCGTGAAGCCACGTCGTACATGGCTCGACGCCGACATCTCCGCGAGCACCGTGGTGCGCCAGGAGCGGACCACCCGCTCGAGCTGGGCGCCCGTCGCGCCGAGTGCGATCTCCAGGAGCTCGGGCTCGGTGGCGTCGGTGGCCACCCGGGTCAGCGCCCGCACCTTGCAGTAGGAGAGACGGCCGGCGCGGAACGCGTCGCGCACCTGTGGGAGGTACGTCAACGCCCTCGCCACACGGACCCGTTCGCGGGCGGCCCCGAGGGTCATGCCGCACCGCCACGACAGCCAGTGGGCGGCGGACCGCACACCGACCACGGCCCAACCCTCACGCGCGTCGAACTCCGCGAGCAGCTCGAGGAACTCGCACTCCGCCGCGGCCAGCCGCCCGGCCATCAGGCAGAGTCGGTCGGCCAGCTCCTCGACGCTGAGAACCGTTGCGGGGAAAGGGGATTCATCGTCCATGACCCGACGCTAGGCGTGAGATCCGACACTCCTTCTCCGGCCGGGGGACGGTCCAGCGGTTGTCCACACCGGACGTTTCCGCGGAAACGTCCGGTGTGGACAAATGACTCCGTCACGCCACCGTCACGACACGGTCACCGCGCCGTCACTGGACCGTCCACGCGTGGGGGCGCGAAGGCGCCCGCGGGCGGCGGCGCTGTCGATCCGGGCGTCGGCCGGCGCACGCGGGCCATCGGTGCATGACAGCGCGCATCCGGTGGGGTAGGACGGGAGGTGCGGGGCCCGTGAGCTCGGGGAGGCATCGTGAGCGAGCACATGACGGCCGGGGCGACCCGGCCACGACCGAACGACCGGGACAGAGCACGGCGCGACGAGCTGGGTGCCGATGCGGCGCCGGCGGACTCCGAGAACCTCGCCATGGACGACGTCGAGGGCGCGACGGTCGGCGGGCGGTCCCTGGACGTGGACGAGTGGACCGGCGAGAGCGCCGGGGACGACCTGTTCTGAGGTGATCCGCGGGGCCTGTGGATGGTGGGACCTGTGGGGGAGGCGGCGAGGGCCACGCTTGTCGGCATGGCCACGTGCAGGGACTGCAGTCAGGAGATGACCACCGCCACCTCGTGCTCGGTGGTGGTGCTGCACACGGGAGGCGTGCCGATCGCCGTGGTTCCGTACGGACAGGAGCGCCGCCGCGGCAGGCACGGCCCGGCCTCCCGGCGATGTGGTGACTGCGGCGTCGCGACCGGCGGACTGCACCACCCGGGCTGCGACCTGGCCGAGTGCCCGCGCTGCCGTGGACAGCTGTTGAGCTGCGGGTGCCCGTTCGACGAGCTTCGCTGAAGGGCGGGACCCCTCGTCGCCGCACTGACCACGACGAGACAGTCCGTGCCGCGCGCGCGTGTGCTCTGCCACAGATCTCGTGGCAGAGCACACGCGCAGCAGGGGCGGGGCGACCCCGGCGGCTCCGTCAGGCGGCGCGGGCCGATCGCCCGGGCCGGCGGCTCAGCCGGTCGCCGGCTCCGGCTGACCCAAGGGCCGCGGCAGGTGCACCTCGGGCCGGCCCTCGATGTGCAGATGGGGGAGCCGGTCGCCGAGCCAGGACGGCAGCCACCAGTTCGCCCGGCCCATCAGGTGCATCACGGCAGGCACGAGCAGCATCCGCACGATCGTCGCGTCGATGAGGATGGCTGCGGCCATGCCCACGCCGATCACCTTGAGCACCACGTCGGGGCTCGGCACGAACGCGGAGAACACCGCGATCATGATCGCCGCTGCCGCGGTGATGACGCGGCCGGTGCCGGCCAGGCCCTCGACGATGGCCCGCGCGTTGTCGCCGCTGCGGGTCCAGGCCTCGCGCATCCGGCTGATCAGGAACACCTCGTAGTCCATCGACAGCCCGAACAGCACCGCGAACATCAGCACTGGCACGAACGCGGGCAGTGGCGTCTCGGTGTCGATGCCGATCAGCCGGCCGGCCCAGCCGCCCTGCAGCACGAGCGCGACCACGCCGTATGCCGCGCCGACCGACAGCAGGTTCATCACCGCCGCCTTGACCGCGATCACGATGCTGCGGAACGCCACGACGAGCAGCAGCATCGACAGGGCCACCACGCCACCGATGAGCAGCGGGATGCGCCGGGCGATGTTCTGCGTGCTGTCGATGGAGGTCGCGGTCACGCCGCCGACGTGCACGATGGTGCCCGTGCCCTGCGTCGCAGCCGGGAGGGTGGTGTCGCGCAGCCTGTGCACGAGGTCCTCGGTCCGGGCGTCCTGCGGCCCGGTGGTCGGTACGACGGTGAGCACCGCGGTGTCGCCGGCCTGGTTGACCTGGGGTGACGTGACAGCGGCGACGCCGGGCGTGGTCCGGAGCGTGGCCGCCAGCGACGAAAGCGTCGACGTGTCACCGGGCCGGGGCAGCTCGGCCGCCAGCAGCAGCGGGCCGTTCGCACCGGCACCGAAGCCGGTCGCCTGCAGGTCGTAGGCCTGCCGGGTCGACGTCTCCTCGCGGTTGTTGCCGGCGTCGGGGAAACCGAAGCGGACGCCCAGGAACGGCGCGGCCAGCGCGAGGAGCAGCGCCACGCCTCCGAGGACACCCAGCACCCGTCGCCGCTCGACCAGCCGGCTCCAGCGAAGCCAGGCACGGCTCGGCTCGACGTGCCCGCCGACCGCGACAGAGGGGTCGGCGCGCCGGTGCAGAGGCAGCCGCAGGCGGTCGACGTGACGCCCGAGGTAGCCCAGCAGGGCGGGGAAGAGCGTGACGCTGGCAGCCATCACCACGAGCACACCGAGGATGGTCACGAGCGCGGCGCCCCGCATGAACGACAGCCCCATGGCGAACAGCCCGAGCATGCTGATGACGACCGTGCTGCCGGCGACCATCACCGACCGACCCGCGGTGTCGAGGGTCGCGGCGGTCGCGTCCTCCGGGCCCAGGCCGACCGCGCGCCACTCGCGGAATCGCGTGACCATGAGCAGCACGTAGTCGATGCCGATGCCGATGCCGATCATCGTGGCCAGCGAGGTGGACCAGTCCGGCGCGTCGACCAGGGCGATGAGCAGGCCGGTCAGCAGGCTGCTGACGGCGAGCCCGGCCACGGCGACGAGGATCGGCAGACCGGCGGCGACGACGGAGCCGAAGGTGAGCAGCAGGATCACGGCTGCCGCCGTGATGCCGATGGCCTCGGAGCCGATCGATGGTTGCTCGGCCTGCTGGATCGACTGGCCGCCGAGCGCGACGTCGAGCCCGGGCCGCTCGGCCCGGTCGGCGAGGGCCAGCAGGCGCTTGCCGTCCTCGACCGGCATGTCGACGGGGTTCGTCACGTCGAGCCGAGCGTGGGCGACGATCGTCCGCCCGTCGGGGGAGATCCCCCCCGGTGCGGCGAACGGGTCGTCCACGGCCGCTACGTGGGGGACACCCGCGACGTCCCTCAGCAGCGCCTGTACGGCGGTGCGGGTGGCCGGGTCGTCGGCTCCCGCTCGCGCCCGCACCACCACGTCGACGGTGTCGCCCGCCTGCGCGGGGAACCGCTGCTCGAGGAGGTCCTGGGCCGCCCGCGAGTCGGACCCGGGCGCGGAGTAGTCAGCCTTGAACTCGCCGCCGAACACGGCGGACAGGGCACCCGCGAGCACGAGGGCGAAGACCCACAGCAGCAGGGTGCGGCCGCGGCGGCGGAAGGCCAGGCGGCCGAGGCGACCCAGTGGGCCGGGCCGGTCCGGCCCGTCGGGAGCCGGGGTGGGGCGGGGGACGGGAGGGTGGGACCGGGTGGTCTCGGTGGTCGGGGCGCTCATCGTCGTACCTCGAATGAAGGGCCGTCAGGACAGTTATGACTCATAACGAACACGAGGTCGCTTCACTTGTCAAGGGGCTTAACCTGTGTAACGATGCTTAACGCAACCGTTACCTGGGAGGACCGATGACGCCCGTCCTCGGCGCACGTCGGGAACGTGCCCGCGCCGCGACGATCGACGAGATCAAGCAGACGGCGCTCGCCCTGATGCGCGAGCAGCAGACGACTGACGTCCGGTTCACCGACATCGCCCGCGAGATGGGCATGACGCCGCCCGCGCTCTACCGCTACTTCGCCGACCGTGACGAGCTCCTCACCGCGCTGATCGCTGACGCGTACGACGAGCTCGGGCGGGCGATGGCCGAGGCTCTGGCACCGATCCCTGAGCGGGACGTGGCCGCCCGATGGCTGGCGGCCGCGCAGGCCTACCGGCACTGGGCCCGACAGGAGCCACAGCAGTTCGCGCTGATCCTGGGACTGCCGGTGCCCGGCTACGTCGCGCCGCAGGACGGCCCGACCACCGAGGCCTCGCAGCGGGCGATGGCCCAGCTGAGCGGGCTGTTCGTGTCGGCCCTCGAGCACGGGAAGCTGCACAAGCCCCTGCTCCGCGAGGTCGACGACGTCATCGAGGTGTGCGCGCTGGGCAAGAACGAGGACCTCGGCTGCGAGATCCCGGCGGCGAACTTCCAGGCGATGCTGCACGCCTGGGCGTCCCTGCACGGCTTCACGTCGCTGGAGGCCTACGGCCATCTCGACTGGATGGAGCCCGAGGCCCGCGACGCGCTGTTCGTCGCGCAGGTGCGGCTGGCCGCGAAGGTGTCCGGGCTGCCCACCACGGCATAGCGGCGCGCCTATCCGCCCGACCGGCCGGACAGAGCGGTCTCGGTGCGGTCGTAGGCGACGGCGGCCTCGTCGAGTGACCTCGCCACGTCGTCGACGTGGCGGCGGATGAGGGCGAGGGAGTGGTCCCAGGCCTGCGCGTGATGACGCAGCGCCTCGGTCAGCGCTCGGCTGCCGGTCACCCCGGTGGAGGCCTCGGCGGCTGCGTGGCGCACCGACGAGGCATCGGCGGCCGCGGCGCGCAGCCGGCGGGCGACGTCGCGGAGCGTGCTGGGGTCGACCTCGATCTCGGACATGCGCCCATGCTGCCGTCGGTCACCCGGTCCGCGGGCGCCCCGTGACCCGGCTGTGGACGACGACGGCTGTGGAAAGGCCGCGTCCTGCCACGGTGATGGGCATGCCGACGACGTACCCCTCGCTGGGCCTCGACCCGTGCCCGGGAGACCCCGACGCCCTCGACGCGCTGGCCCGCCGGTGCCGCCGGGCGGCCCACGGGTTGCGCGCAGACGTCGACGCGCTGCGCGGCGCTCCCGGGGCCGCGCAGTGGCAGGGGGTGGCAGCGCGCGCCTTCCGGGGCTACGTGAGCGTGCTGCCGCGCGACCTCACCCGTGCGGCGGCGGCGTACGACGCTGTCGACCGGGCGCTTCGCGCCTACGTCCTCGCCCTGCGGCAGGGGATCGCGCAGGCCCGGCGGGCGGAGGACGAGGCCGCCGCTCTCGACCGGCTGCTGCGGGCCGCCCGGCTGCAGCGTGAGGTCGTGGTCGACGACCCGATGGCCGTCGCGACCGTCGACCGCCGGCTCGCGGGTCTCGAGGAGGAGCGCGCCGCCCTGCACCGGCGCGCCGGCCGGCTGGCCGCCGAGCTCGACCGGGCCGCCGACCAGGCGGCACGCGTCGTCATGGCGGCCAGCGAGGCGCCGTACCACCGGCCCTCGCTGCTGCACCGCCTGCTCGACGGCGCAGGGGAGTGGGTCGACCGGCACGCCGGACTGCTGACCGAGCTCTCCGGCGTGCTGAAAGCGGTCTCGGCGGTCGCCGGGGTGCTCTCGCTCATCCCGGTCCTGGCCCCGTTCTGCGGGCCGATCGCCGTCGCCGCGGGGCTCGTCGCGCTCGGCATCGACGCCGCCCTGGCCGCACGCGGTCGCGCGTCCTGGCGGTCGCTCGCCGTCGACGCGGGGCTCTCCGCCGTGCCCGGTGCCGGCCGGGCCGTCCGGTACGCCGTGCGGGAGGTGCGGACGGCCCGGCAGACGGTCGTCGTCTACCGGGTCGAGGGCACCGCGAACACCCGCGTCGTCGTCGGGTCCGAGGGTGATGTGACCTTCCGGGGCAACGGCATGCTCTTCCTGAACTTCGGGCAGCAGCGGCGGGCCGAGGAGTTCCTGGCCATGCGGGTGCAGCAGGGCATGCCCGGGGCGAGCATGAAGACCTTCCGGGTACGCCGGGAGGCGCTCGAGGACCTGCGCGCCCGCGCGGTGGACGAGGTGGACGGGAAAGCCGACCTGTCCCGGCCGCTGCGCGTCGACGTCAGCCGGGCGCCGGACCAGTTCGGCCTGCGGCGAGGGCACGTCCGCGAGCTGCGGGAGCACGTCGTGCCGGGCAGCGGCCGGGTCCTGCGGTGACCGGAGGGCGGTGTCCCGCTCGGGCGTTGCCGTGGGGCGGTCGCAACGCGCGACGGCCGGCCGAGGGCGATGCCCCCGGCCGGCCGTCGCGTCCCCCGCCCGTTCCCCCGTCACCCCGTGGGTCCCGCGGTGACCCGTCCCCCTTTGGTCCCGCGGTCTCCCCGTGGTCCCGGAGGCCCCCGCATCCCCCGCCTGCGGCTCCGGCGCCTCGCATTCCATGGCCGGATCGTCCGGCGATCCCCTCGGCCGGACGCCCCGGCGGATGTCTCGTCGCCGGAACCGTTGCCCAGCATTCCCTGGTCCGCTAACAGGCCGCTATCAGCCGTCGCCGCCGGATCCGCCCGGCCGGGGCCCTCCCGACCTACCCTTCTCGGGTGCAGTTCCATTTGCTCGGGCCCCTACAGGTGCACCACGACGGCGCAGCGCTGGCGGTCGGTGGACCTCGTCAGCGGGCGCTGCTCGCGGTGCTGCTCCTGCACGCCGGTCGGGTCGTCTCCCGCGACCGTCTGGTCGACCTGGTCTGGGAGGACGGGCCGCCCCGGTCCGCGGCGACCGTCCTGCAGATGGCGGTCTCGAGGCTGCGCTCCGCGCTCGGCCCCGGGCGGATCCGCACGATCGCCGGCGGCTACTCCTTCGCCGTGGCGCCGGACGAGCTGGACACCGTCCGCTTCGAGACCGCGCTGCGCGCGGCGGGGCAGGCCCGGATGGCGGGGGAGCACGAGCGCGCCGCCGGGCTGCTCGCCGACGGCCTGCAGCTGTGGCGCGGTCCCTTCCTGGGCGACCTGCGCGACCGGGAGTTCGCGCGGGTGCCGGCGAGCCGGCTCGAGGAGCTGCGCCTCGTCGCTCTCGAGCAGCGGATCGACGTCGAGCTGGCGCTCGGCCGCACCGACTCCGTGCTGGCCGACCTCGCCGGGCTGGTGGTCGAGCACCCGCTGCGGGAGACCTTCCGCAGCCAGCTGGTCACCGCGCTGGCCCGCTCGGGGCGGGCTGCCGAGGCGGTCACGGCGTACCACTCCGCCCGGAAGGTGCTCCGGGAGGAGCTCGGCCTGGACCCCGGGCCGCGACTGTCCGCCGCGTTCGAGGCGGCGGTGACGGCGACGCGACGCCCGGCGTCCCTGGGGTCCCGCCCCGAGCTCGGCGGAGCGGCACCATCGCCGGCCGGTCTCCTCGTCGGGAGGGAGGGGGAGCTCGGCGCCGTGCTGCGCGTGCTGGAGGCCGGTCGTGCCCGGCTGGTCACCCTCACCGGGCCGGCCGGCGTCGGGAAGTCCCGGCTGGCCGAAGAGGCCCGCCTGCGCCTCGCCGGCGGGCCGGACCGGTTCCCGGGCGGCGTGGTCGTGGTCGACCTGGCCGAGGTGCGCGAGCTCGCGGTCGCCTGCGATCTGGTCAGGTCCGCGTTCGCAGCCCGGGACCCGCACGACTCGGCCCCGGACAAGCCGGTCCTGGCGCCGGGCTCGCAGCTCCCGGACCGGCCCCAGCAGCCGCCGGCCGCGGCCGCGGCTGAGCGCCGTCTGCTGGTCGTGGACGGCGCCGACCTCGTGCCCGGCTGCGTGGCGGAGATCGTGCACCTCCTCGCGGTCGACGCGTGCCTCACCGTCCTCGTGACGGCCAGGGCGGCCCTGGGGGTGATGGGCGAGCACGTGGTCGGCCTCGGCCCGCTCGCGCTGCCCCCGGACGGTGAGACCGAGGAGGAGGCGATCGCCGGGTCACCCGCCGTCCGCCTGCTCGTGCACCGGGTCGGCACCCCCGGCCCCGCGGGGGTCGAGGACGACCCGCGGCAGCTCGTCGAGGTCGCGCGGCGGCTCGACGGGATGCCGCTCGCCCTCGAGCTCGCGGCCCTGCACCGGCGGGCCATGACGTGGGACCAGGCCGTCGTGGCTGCGATCGAGGGCACGGGGTCGGCCGCGACCGTCCGGCATCTTCCCGCCCGGCACCGGTCGGTCCGGGCCGCCGTGGCCTGGAGCCACGGCCTGCTCGCGCCATCGCGGGCGACCGTGCTGGACCGGTGCGCCGTCTTTCCCGGTGCCTTCACCTCTGCAGCGGCGCGTGCGGTGGCGGGAGAGGGCACCGACGTGACGCCCGAGCTGCTCGAGCTGCACCGGCTGCACCTCGTCGACCAGGACGCCGCGGGACGCTTCCGGCTCGGACGGCTGGTCCGCGGCTTCGCGCTGGCGTCCCTGGAGGCGCGCGGCGAGGCCGCTGCCACTCGCGACCGGCATGCCAGCCAGGTGCTCGAGCTGGTCCGGGAGTGCGCGGGCGACCCGCCGCCGGCCTGGCCGCCGGAGGAGCGATGCCGACGGCTCGACGAGCACGCACCCGACGTCGACGCCGCCCTGGAATGGCTCGTCGACCGCGACCCGTCCCGGGCGCTCGAGCTGGCGGGGCTGTCGTGGGCCTACTGGCACCGGCGTGGCCGCCGCTCGGACGCCGTCCGGTGGCTGGACCGGGTGATCCCCGGCGCCGAGCCGTCACCGTTGCTCGCACGGGCCCTGCTCGGTCGGGCCTGGTTCGCGGTCGGCGCCGACGACCTTGCCGGCGCGGCGGCGGCGACGGAGCGGAGCATCGCCATCTACCGGGAGCAGGGACCCCTGGCCGAGCTCGGCTGGGCGCTCGCCTGCTCCGGTGTCGTCGACTTCTTCTCCGGCGACCTCGCCCGGGCCTGCGACCGGATGCGGGACGCGGTGGCCGCGGCCCGGGAGGCGGCCGACGACGAGGGCCTGTCCGCCCACCTGTTCAACCTCGCCGGGTTCGAGTCGGTGGCCGGCCGGCACGCGCAGGCGCGAGAGCTGTTCGCGGACCTGGTGGACCGTAGCCGGGACGACCCGACGATGCTCGCCACGGCGCGCGTCGGCCTCGCCTACGTGGAGCTCGACGCCGGGGAGTGGCGCGCCGCGGGCGAGATCCTCGCCGCGGTCATGAGCCACAGCTCGGACCTCGGTGACGGCAACGCCGAGACCCTCGCCTACGCCTTGACCGGTGTCGCCATCGTCCTCGCGGCGGGTGGAGTGGCGGCGTCGGCGGTGCGGCTGGCTGCGGCCGCCGAGGCGGTGCTGGAGCGGCGTGGCAGCCGCCTGCAGGCCTGGGAGGCCGGCCTGCGGGACGGGGCGCTGGCCACCTGCCGCTCCGCGCTGGACGCCGCCGCCTACGACCGGTCCTGGGCGGAGGGCTCTCGGCTCATGCCGCCCGGAGCCTGCGCCATCGCGACGTCGGCGCTGCGTGACCTCGAGCTGGTGGGCTGACCCGGCACGGCGCCGAGCGCCGCCGTCAGGGGGTTCGGTAGTATTCGGCCAGGTCATGAGCTCCAGCGCACAGCCCCGGCTTGCTGGACGGCAACCCTCCACCGCGGTGGGGTGCTCCGGGTGAGGACCTGGTCGCAGGCGAGGTGCCTGCGGCAAGCGCGGGCTCGAGCTGTCTCGGGTCCCTGAACCC
>DASVBJ010000109.1:0-9320 GCA_036375895.1 Actinomycetes bacterium
GCGACGACGAGGGGGACGACCCGCTTGAGCACCGGCACGCCCGCGGCGCCGAGCAGGTCGATCGGCTCCGCCTCCCGCCGTGGCGCGGTCGGCTGGGGCACGGCCTGCGCCGGCGGCGGGCCGGCCGCGGGGGCCTCGGCCTGCGCCGGCGGCACCTCTCCGGCTGCCGGGGGCGCCGCGACGGCGAGCGGCGGGGGCGGCGGGGGCGGCGGGCCGGCGATCTCCTGCGCGAGGCAGTCGGCGAACTGCCCGATCAGCTTGCTGCCGACCTCGACCATCACCCCTCGGCCGAACTGCGCCGGCTTCCCGGTGATCGCCAGGTCGGTGGTCACCGTCACCCGGGTGGAGCCGCCCTCGTCGTACAGCCTGCTCTCGACCTTCGCGGCCGCCGTGCCCGACCCGCGGGCCTCCTTGCCGTGGGCGTCGAGCACGATCCGCCGCTCGTCCTCGTGCTTCTCGACGAACTTGGCCTGCCCCGCGTAGGTCACCTGGATCGGACCGACCTTGACCTTGACCTTGCCGTGGACCGTCTCTCCGTCGAAGGAGTCGACCGACGCGCCCGGCATGCACGGCGCGATGCGCTCGACGTCGAGCAGAACGTCCCAGGCCTGCGCGACCGGGACGGGTACGACGAACTCGTGCTCGAGCAGCATCTCTGCCTCCCTCTCCTCTGCACTGGCCTCTCCTCTGCGCTGGCCCCTCCTCCGCACTGGCAGCGATCATGCACGTTCCGTCGGTGGCCTGCCGGGTCCGAGCGACGGAAGGTGCATGATCGCTGCCGGGTTGGGTGGGTCAGTCAGTCAGTCAGTCAGTCAGTGGGTCAGCCGACCCCGGCGGCGGCCGTCAGGGCCCGGCGGGTCAGCACCCGGGCGAGGTGCTGGCGGTAGTCGGCCTGGCCGCCGAGGTCGCTCGGGGGGCTGGTGCCGTCGGCGGCGTGACCGGCGGCCTCGGCGATCGCGTCGGTGGACGCGCCGGCGAGAGCCTGCTCGACCGCCCGCGCCCGCAGCGGCGTCGACCCCATGTTGGTGAGCCCGACGCGCGCCTCCGCGACCGAGCCGTTCGACCGCCGGACGACCGCGGCCACGCCCACGATCGCCCACGCCTGGGCGACCCGGTGGAACTTCTCGTAGCGGTAGCCCCAGCCCTCGCCGAGCTTGGGCACCCGCACCTCGACGAGCACCTCGTCGGGGCCGATGGCCGTCTGCAGGTAGTCCTGGAAGAACTCCGCTGCCGGCACCGTGCGCCGCCCGCCGGCGCCGGCGATCACCAGCTCCGCGTCGAGCGCCAGCGCCACCGCGGGCAGGTCACCCGCGGGGTCGGCGTGCGCGAGGCCGCCCCCGAACGTCCCACGGTGGCGTACGGCGGGGTCGGCGACCGTCTCGGTCGCCTCGGCGATCAGACCGCAGTGCTCCCGGACGAGGGGGTCGTGGATCACGTCGTCATGGGTCGTCATCGCGCCGATCACGAGGTGGTCGCCGTCCTCGCGCACCCCGCGCAGCTCGGCGACCCGGCCGACGTCGACCAGCACCTCGGGGTAGGCGAGCCGCAGCCGCAGCAGCGGGATCAGCGACTGGCCGCCCGCCAGGACCTTGGCGTCGTCGCCGTGCTCACGGAGGGCGGCGAGGGCTTCGTCGAGCGAGCCGGCCCGCACGTAGTCGAACTGGGCGGGGATCACCGGGCACCTCCCGCAGTCGTCTCCGTCGTCGGGCCGCCGTAGGCGACGGTGCCGCCGGCGGCGCGGTCACCGCCGGCCGAGCCGGCGTCGTGGATGGCTCGCCACACGCGTTCCGGCGTGCAAGCCATCCGGATGTCGTCGACGCCGAGGTGGCGCACCGCGTCGACCACCGCGTTGACCACGGCCGGGGTCGACGCGATCGTGCCGGCCTCGCCGACACCCTTGACGCCCAACGGGTTGGTGGTCGAGGGCGTCTCGGTGCGATCGGTGGTGAACGACGGCAGGTCGGGAGCGGCGGGCACCAGGTAGTCCACCAGGCTGCCCGTGACCAGGTTGCCGTCCGCGTCGTAGACGGCCTCCTCGTAGAGCGCCTGCGCGATGCCCTGCGCGAGCCCGCCGTGCACCTGCCCCTCGACGATCATCGGGTTGACGACCTTGCCGATGTCGTCGACGCACACGTAGGACCGGATCTTCGTCATCCCGGTCTCGGTGTCGACCTCGACGGCGCACAGGTGGGTCCCGTGCGGGAAGGAGAACGTCTGCGGGTCCATCGTGCAGTTGGCCTGCAGCGTCGGCTCGACGCCGTCCGGCAGCTCGTGGCAGGTGAACGCCTCGAAGGCGACCTCCTGGATCGTCTTGCTCGACCCGGGAATGCCTCGCACGCTGAACGCGCCGTCCTTGAACTCGAGGTCACCGGGGTCGGCCTCGAGCATGTGGGCGGCCACCAGCTTGGCCTTCTCGACCACCCGCTCGGCGGCCGCGACGACCGCCATGCCGCCGACGACCAGCGACCGGGAGCCGTAGGTGTCCATGCCGTACGGCGAGGTCGCGGTGTCGCCGTGGATGACGGTGATGTCGTCCGGGTCGACCCCGAGCTGGTCCGCGGCGATCTGGCTCCAGGCGGTGACGTGGCCCTGGCCGTGCGGCGACGTGCCGGTGACCACCTCGACCTTCCCGGTGGGCAGCACCCGGACGGTGGCGTGCTCCCAGCCTCCCGCGACGTACTTCAGCGACGACAGGATCCGCGACGGGGCGAGCCCGCACATCTCGGTGAACGTCGAGATGCCGATGCCGAGCTGGACCGGGTCGTTGCGGTCGCGACGCTCCTTCTGCTCGGCCCGCAGCGCGTCGTAGCCGAACAGCTCGACGGCCTTCGCGGTCGCGGCCTCGTAGTTGCCGCTGTCGTAGGTCATCCCCGAGATCGTGTTGTACGGGAACTCGTCGTGCTCGATCCAGTTCCTCCGGCGCAGCTCGAGCGGGTCCATGCCGAGCTCGGCCGCGAGGTCGTCCATCAGCCGCTCGATCGCGTACGTCGCCTCCGGCCGGCCCGCGCCGCGGTAGGCGTCGGTCGGGGTGGTCGTCGTGAAGACGCCGGTGCAGGTGAAGTCGTAGGCCTCCATCTTGTAGATCGAGTGGTACATCCAGGCGCCGAGGATCGGGATGCCCGGGGTGATGATCATCAGGTAGGCCCCCATGTTGGCGAGCAGGTCGACCCGCATCCCGAGGATCTTGCCGTCGTTCGTGACGGCCAGCTCGACCTCCTGCAGCTGGTCGCGGCCGTGGTGGGTGGCCTGCGCGTTCTCGCTGCGGGTCTCCGTCCACTTCACCGGCCGGCCGATCTCCTGCGCCACGACCGCCGCGATGCACTCCTCGCGGTAGAACTGCAGCTTGGACCCGAAGCCGCCGCCGACGTCGGGCGCGACGACCCGCAGCTTCTGCTCGGGGATGCCGGCGGTCAGGGACAGCAGGACGCGCACGATGTGCGGGATCTGGGTGGACGACCAGAGCGTCAGCTCACCCTCGGGACCGGTCGGGGCGGCGATCACCGCGCGCGGCTCCATCGCCATCGGGATCAGCCGCTGGTTGACGTAGCGCCGGGTGAACACCCGGTCGGCCTTGGCCCTCGCGGCCTCGTAGTCGCCCCCTGCCAGCTTCCACGTGTAGCACTTGTTGGTGCCGCTCTCCGCGTGCACCAGGTCGGCACCGTCCGCGAGCGCCGCCTCCATGTCGAGCACCGGCGGCAGCGGCTCGTAGTCGACCTCGATCGCCTCGAGGGCGTCGGCCGCCTGGTAGCGGTCCTGGGCCACGACCACGGCGACCGCGTCGCCGACGAACCGAACGGTGTCCTTGGCCAGCGGCGGGTACGGCGGCATCACGATGTCGTCGGTGACCGGCCAGACGCACGGCATCGAGCCGAGCTTGTCGCCGAGCTCCACGGCGGAGAAGGCCGCCACGACGCCGGGCCGGTCCTTGGCTCCGGACACGTCGATGCGGGTTATCTGCGCGTGCGCCATCGGGCTGCGCAGGATGGCCATGTGCAGCATGCCCGGCACGGTGAGGTTGTCGGTCCAGCTGGTGCGCCCGGTGACGAGCCGGGCGTCCTCCTTGCGGCGCAGCGGCTGCCCGACCACGGCCTCCCTCGTCGTGCGCTCGGCGGTGTCGGTCATCGCGCACCTCCCTGCGCCGCCATCTGCACGGCCTTCACGATGTTGTGGTAGCCGGTGCAGCGGCAGAGGTTGCCCTCGAGACCGTCGCGGATCTCGTCCTCGGTCGGGTCCGGGTTGTGGCTCAGCAGGTCGACCGAGGCCAGGATCATCCCCGGGGTGCAGTAGCCGCACTGCAGCGCGTGGCACTCCTTGAACGCCTTCTGCACCGGGTGCCACTCGCCGTCCGCGAGCCCCTCGATCGTGGTGACCTCGGAGCCGTCCGCCTGTACGGCGAGCACGGCACAGGACTTGACGCTGCGCCCGTCGAGCAGCACGGTGCACGACCCGCAGTTGCTGGTGTCGCAGCCGACGACCGTGCCGACCTTGCCCACCCGGTCGCGCAGGTAGTGCACGAGCAGGAGCCGGGGCTCGACGTCGTCCTCGCAGCGTTGCCCGTCGACCGTGACCGTGATCTGGACCATCAACCGCTCCCCTCGCCGTGCGCCTCTGATTACGGCGGGGTCGGTGCGGCGCGCGGCCGCAGCGGCCCCGTCGAACGACTCCTTGCGCAGCCAACCACCCCGCGGCGTCCGGCGGAACCCCTCAACCGGATCAAGATCTGTGCAGCGCCCGCCACACCCGCTCCGGCGTGCACGGCACCGCCACCTCGCCCACGCCGAGGTGACGCAGAGCGTCGTGCACGGCGCCGACGACCGCTGGCACGGCGGCGATGGCACCCGCCTCGCCGGCGCCCTTCGCGCCCAGCGGTGTGGCCGGCGACGGCGTGCAGGTGCGGTCGGTGACGAAGGATGGAAGATCGGGCGCCGCCGGGACGGTCAGGTCGGCGAGGGTGGAGGTGACGAGGTTGCCGGCCCCGTCGTACGCGATCTCCTCGTAGAGCGCCTCGCCGATGCCCTGCGCCACGCCGCCGTGGACCTGGCCGTCGACGATCAGCGGGTTGACGACGGTGCCCACGTCGTCGACCGCGACGTAGCGGCGCACCCGCACGTGACCGGTCTCGGTGTCGACCTCGACGGCCGCGAGGTGGCAGCCGTGCGGGTAGGTCAGCGTGCCGGCGCGGCTGCCGCACACCGAGGTGAGGCCGGGCTCGGCGCCGGCGGCCCCGTCGTACGACCGCAGCGCGACCTCCCGCAGCGCGACCGCCGCGGTCGGCGTGCCCTTGACCCGGAACGCGCCCTCGACCAGCTCGAGGTCGGCGGGGTCGGCCTCCAGCAGTTCCGCGGCGAGCGCCCGCGCCTTGTCGCGGGTGCGCAGCGCGGCCTCGTGCACCGCCGCCCCGACGACGATCAGCGAGCGCGAGCCGTAGCTGTCGAAGCCGTGCGGCGCCGTGGCCGTGTCGCCGTGGATGACACGTACGTCGTCGAACGGCACCCCGAGGACGCCCGAGACCAGCTGGCTCCAGGAGGTGGCGTGCCCGGTGCCGTAGGGCGAGGAGCCGACGACGACCTCCGCGCCGCCGGTCGGCAGCAGCCGGACGGTCGCGGTCTCCCGGGCGTCCCGGGCGTACTGGATCTCCCCGCCGCAGGCCTCGACGTAGGTGGAGACGCCGATGCCGAGCTGCACCGGGTCACCGGCCGCCCGCCGCGCCCGCTGCTCGGTGCGCAGCTCGTCGTAGCCGAACAGCGCGAGCGCCCGCTCGGTCGATGCGGCGTGGTCGCCGACGTCGTAGGTCTCGCCGCCGAGGGACGCGTAGGGGAACTCGGTCACCCAGTTGCGGCGGCGCAGCTCGACCGGGTCGATGCCGAGCTCGGCCGCCACCTCGTCGACCGCCCGCTCGATCGCGTAGGTGGCCTCCGGCCGGCCCGCGCCACGGTAGGCGCCGACCGGCGTGCGGTTGGTGAGCACTCCGGTCGCGGTGAGCGAGTAGGCCTCGAACCGGTAGATGCCCGGGTACATCGTCGCGCCGCCCAGCGCCGAGCCGGCGCCGACCGGGCTGATGTACGCGCCGACGTCGGCGACGAGGCGCACCTCGAGGCCGAGCAGCCGGCCGTCCCGGGTGGCCGCGACGGACACCTCCTGCTCGATCACCCGGCCGTGCGTGGTGGCGGCCAGGTCCTCGCTGCGGGTGGCTGTCCAGGCGACCGGGCGGCCGAGGCGGCGGGCGGCCTCCAGCACGACGATGTCCTCGGCGTACGTGCAGACCTTGCCACCGAAGGCGCCGCCCACGTCCGGCGCGACGACCCGCAGCCGGGCGGCCGGCAGTCCCGTCGCCCGCGCCAGCTCGTGGCGCACGATGTGCGGTGTCTGGGTGGACGACCAGACCGTGAAGCCGTCACCGTCGGGCCCGGCGACCACGCAGCGCGGCTCCATCGCGACCGGCGCCACCCTGGGCAGCGCGAAGCGGCGGCGGACCACGACGTCCGCGGCAGCGACGGCGGCCGCGAGGTCGCCGGCCGCCTGCTCGTGCTCGAAGCAGACGTTCCCGGGCACGTGGTCGTGGACGAGGACCGGCGAGGTGAGGGCGGCGCGCGCGTCGCCGACGACGGGCAGCGGCTCGTAGTCGACCTCGACCGCCTCCAGGGCATCGGCGGCGGCGGCCGCGGTGCGCGCGACCACGGCGACGACCGGCTCGCCGGGGTAGCGGACCGTCCCCACCGCGAGCGGCTGCTGCACCGGCTGCGGGCGGCTCCGGTCGCGGCCGATCGTCCGGATGCCCTGGGGGCCGAGGGTGAGATCGTCACCGGTGTAGGCCGCGACCACGCCGGGCCGGCCCAGCACGCCCGCGACGTCGACCCGGCGCAGGCGCCCGTGGGGCACCGGGCTGCGGAGGAACGCGACGTGCAGGGTCCCTGGTGGCCGGACGTTGGCGGTCCACGTCGTACGACCGGTCACGAGCCGGTCGTCCTCCTTGCGGCGCTGCGGGTCGCCGATCATGCCGCCTCCTCACGCCCCCGAGCGTGATCGTAGGTGCGCATGCCAGGCTGTCGGCATGCCTTCGCACACCCGCTCGGAGGTCCTGGCGCAGCGGCTCCACGGGCTCGGGACGACGATCTTCGCCGAGATGTCCGCGCTCGCCGTCGCCACCGGCGCGGTGAACCTGGGTCAGGGCTTCCCGGACACCGACGGGCCGGCGGAGATCGCGGAGGCGGCGGTCGCGGCCATCCGGGGCGGTCAGAACCAGTACCCGCCCGGGCCGGGCATCCCCGACCTGCGGCTCGCGATCGCCGAGCACCAGCAACGCTTCTACGGCCTGACGGTCGACCCGGACGCCGAGGTGGTGGTGACCACGGGCGCGACCGAGGCGATCGCGGCGGCGCTGCTCGGGCTGGTCGACCCCGGCGACGAGGTGGTGGCGCTCGAGCCGTTCTACGACTCCTACGCCGCGTGCATCGCGATGGCGGGCGGCCGGCGGGTGCCGGTGACGTTGCGGGCGCCGGACTTCCGGCTCGACATCGACCGGCTCCGGGCCGCCGTCACCGAGCGCACCCGGCTGATCCTGCTCAACACCCCGCACAACCCGACCGGCACCGTGCTGACCCGCACCGAGCTGCAGGCCGTCGCCGACCTCGCCGTGGAGCGGGACCTGCTCGTCGTCACCGACGAGGTCTACGAGCACATGACGTACGACGTCGAGCACGTCCCGCTGGCGAGCCTGCCGGGCATGTGGGACCGGACCCTGACGATCAGCTCCGCCGGCAAGACCTTCTCCTTCACCGGCTGGAAGGTCGGCTGGGCGGTCGGTCCGGCCCCGTTGGTCCGCGCCGTGCTGACCGCCAAGCAGTTCCTCACGTTCGTCTCGGGCGCGCCCCTGCAACCGGCGGTGGCGGTGGGACTGCGGCTGCCGGACTCCTACTTCACCCGGCTGGCGGCGTCGCTGCACGCCAAGCGGGACCGGCTCTGCGCGGGGCTGCGGTCGGTGGGCTTCGAGGTCTTCGAGCCGGCCGGGACGTACTTCGTCACGGCCGATGTGCGGCCGCTCGGCCACGACGACGGAGTGGCCTTCTGCCGCGACCTGCCGACGCGCTGCGGCGTGGTGGCGATCCCGCACCAGGTGTTCTACGACGACGTGGCGGCCGGCCGGCCGCTGGTGCGGTTCGCGTTCTGCAAGCGGGACGAGGTGCTCGACGAGGCGATCGACCGGCTGAGCCGCCTGCGCTGAGCCCCGCCCTCGAGGTGGACCGCCGTCAGGAGGCGAGCCCGGCCTGCTGCGCCCGTCGCCGTTCGCCCCGACGCAGCCCCTCGGCGAAGTAGCCGGTGTCGAACCAGCCCGGGAAGGCGCGCGCCAGCCGGCTCGGCCCGATCAGCATGGCCTCGCCGCTGGTGACGAGCTCGCGGAAGGGCACGAGCCCCACGAGCCAGCGGTGCATCGCACGGGTGTCGGCCCGCATCGCCAGGTCCACGTCGTACCCGGGATCGGTCTTGCACACGCTGACCTCCCCCTTGTCGAAGTCCAGCCAGCCCTGCGCACCGCCCCCTCCGGTGAGCACCACGTGGACGACCGTGCGCTGCGCCGGCAGCTTGGGCGGTAGCGCGCGCTGGTGCATCCGCCAGATCACGGACAGGCCGTCCAGGTCCTCGTCGGCGGGGTCGCCGAACTTCCACTCCGCGGCCCACTCACCCATCGCCCAGACGATGGGCGTCAGCGCCTGACCGGCGTCCGTCAGGCGGTAGCGCACCGCCTGCCCGTCGGCTCGGCGCTCGACGACCCCCTGGCGTTCCAGGGTGCGCAGCCGCTGCGACAGCAGCGACCGGCTCATCTTGGGCAGCCCGCGGTGGATCTCGTTGAAGCCCGTGCACCCGACCATGAGCTCGCGGATGACCAGCGGCGTCCACCGGTCTCCGAGGATGTCGACGCCCACGGAGATGGGGCAGTAGTCCGCATAGCTGTGTGGCACCCGACCATGCTGCGCCCGTCGACGCGGCTTGGGTAGTACGGAATCTGTACCTCCGGCGCCGCCCGCCGCCCCTGGAACGTCCCTTGCGCACCGGCCTGTCCGGGTCTGCGGCCGGTACGACGCCTGCACTCGTCCGGCCGCGCGAACGGCCGCATCGTCGTGGAGACAACGGGTCCCGGAACCGCCGGGACCGCAGCGCCGGAAGGACAGCCCATGTCTTTGACCACCACCCGGACCGACCTCTCCACCGTCAAGGCCCGCCAGCAGCGCACCTGGGCGAGCGGCGACTTCGCCGTCGTCGCCGGCCGCATCGTGCTCGTCAGCGAGCAGCTCGCCGACGCTGCCGACCTGCGGGCCGGCTGG
>DASVBJ010000127.1:0-3697 GCA_036375895.1 Actinomycetes bacterium
CTGCTGGCCCGGCGGATGCGCGAGGCGGGCGAGCTCGACGACGGGACGTGGCAGCAGCTCGACGCGCGCCTGGTCGCCGAGCTGGACGCGGCCGTCGAGGCCGCGGACGCCGGGCCGTTCGAGGACGTGTCGACCCTTACCCGGTACGTCTGCTCCCCGCGGGAGGCGTCGCAATGAGCAGCACCCGGACCCGACCGCGCCGCGAGGCCCGCAAGCCGGCGAGTGCCGCCACGACCACGACGTACCGCGAGGCACTGCGCGAGGCGATCCGCGACGCCATGCGCCGTGACGACCGCGTCTTCCTCATGGGCGAGGACGTCGGGCGGTACGGCGGCTGCTTCGCGGTCAGCCTCGGCCTGCTCGAGGAGTTCGGCGAGGAGCGCATTCGCGACACCCCGCTGTCCGAGTCGGCCTTCGTCGGGGCCGGCATCGGTGCGGCCCTGGGCGGCATGCGGCCGATCGTCGAGATCATGACCGTCAACTTCAGCCTGCTGGCGCTGGACCAGATCATGAACAACGCGGCCACCCTGCTGCACATGTCGGGCGGCCAGTTCAACGTGCCGCTCGTCATCCGGATGACCACCGGCGCCGGGCGTCAGCTCGCCGCCCAGCACTCGCACAGCCTGGAGGGCTGGTACGCCCACATCCCCGGACTGCGGGTGCTCACCCCGGCCACGCTGGAGGACGCCCGCGGCATGCTGTGGACCGCACTGCAGGACCCGGACCCGGTGCTGATCTTCGAGCACGGCGGGCTGTACCCGATGGAGGGCAGCCTGGCCGCGAACGCCGGCCCGGTCGACATCGACCGCGCGGCGGTACGCCGTCCGGGCCGGGACGTCAGCCTGGTCACGTACGGCGGGTCGCTGCCGAAGGTGGTCGAGGCCGCCGAGGCGCTGGCCGCCGACGGCGTCGAGGCCGAGGTCGTCGACCTGCGCACGCTCCGCCCGCTCGACGACGAGACCCTGATGGCGTCGGTGCGCCGCACCCACCGGGTGCTCGTGGTCGACGAGGGCTGGCGCAGCGGCGGCATCTCCGCGGAGGTGTCGGCCCGCATCGCCGAGCAGGCGTTCTTCGACCTCGACGCGCCCGTCGCCCGGCTGTGCGGGGCCGAGGTGCCGGTGCCCTATGCCAAGCACCTGGAGGACGCGGCCATCCCGCAGGTCGCCGGGATCGTGGCGGCGGCCCGCCAGGTGGTGGGCTGAGATGGCCGACTTCCGGATGCCCTCCCTGGGCGCCGACATGGACGAGGGCACGGTGGTCGAGTGGCTGGTGCAGCCCGGGCAGGTCGTGCGCAAGGGTGACATCGTCGCCGTCGTCGACACCGAGAAGTCCGCGATCGAGGTCGAGACGTTCGACAGCGGCACGGTGACCGAGATCGTCGTGCCGGTGGGACAGAAGGTGCCCGTCGGGACCGTGCTCGCCCGCCTCTCGGCGGAGGCGCCGGAGGCTGTCCCCGGACCCCGGCCCGCGCCCGCCGGGCCGCCGGCGCCGACCGTCCGCGTCGGGCCGCTGGCCCCGACCGTCCGCCCCCCGGCCCCGGCCGTCTCCCCGGCACCCGCGCCGCCGCCCGAGCACGTCCGGGTGACCTCACCGCTGGTGCGGCACGTCCTGGAGCGGAAGGGCATGGACACCGCCGGGCTGCACGGCACCGGCGTCGGCGGTCGCCTCACCCGGGCAGACCTGGCCACGACCGGGGCGGCCCCACCGGGCGCGGAGCGGCCACGGGTCACGCCGTACGCCCGCCGGCTCGCGGCGGAGCTGGGCGTGGACCTCGCCACGGTGCCGGCCGGACCCGACGGCGCCGTTGGCGCGCGCGAGGTACGCCGGGCCGCGGAGGCCGCCCCAGCCGCCGCCCCAGTCCCAACCGCCGCCGCCCCGGTCCCGGCCGTGCCCGCCGTGACGCCCGCCCCCTCGGAGACCGCCCACGCGGACCACGTCGACCACGCCGAGCGGATGCGCCGGCAGATCGCCGAGCGGATGTCCCGCTCGAACGCGGAGATCCCCCACTACTACCTGTCGACGACGGTGGACATGTCCGCCGCCACACAGTGGCTGCAGGAGCGCAACCGGGGCCGGGGCATGCGGGACCGGTTGGTGCCGGCGGCGCTGCTCCTCAAGGCCGTGGCGCTCGCGCTGCGCAAGGTGCCCGGGCTCAACGGCTACTGGGTCGACGACCACCTGGCCGCCGAGCAGCAGGTGCGGCTCGGGGTGGCCGTCGCCCTGCGCGGAGGCGGACTCGTCGTACCCGCCATCGCCGACGCGGACCTGATGCCCGTCGAGGAGCTGATGGCGCACCTGCGCGAGCTCGTGGAGCGGGCCCGGCGCGGGCGGATGCGCGGCTCGGACCTCGCGGAGCCGACCATCACCGTGACCGACCTCGGCGAGCGTGGGGTGGAGTCGGTGATGGGCGTCATCTACCCGCCGCAGGTGGCGCTGGTCGGGCTGGGCAGCGTGGTCAAACGGCCGTGGGCGGTCGACGGGCTGCTCGGCGTCCGGCCGCTGGTGACCGCGACGCTCGCCGCCGACCACCGGGCGAGCGACGGCCACGTCGGCGCCCTGTACCTCACCGCCTTCGAGCGGCTCGTGCAGCGACCGGAGGAGCTATGAACGAGCAGGACGCACGGCGGATCGTGCTGGAGCAGCTGCACCGCGTCGCCCCTGAGGTCGACCCCGACGCCATCGACCCCGAGGCGCCGTTGCGCGAGGAGGTCGACCTCGACTCGCTGGACTTCCTGAGCTTCGCCGAGGCGCTCGGCGAGTACCTCGGGGTCGACATCAGCGAGGACGACTACCCCGAGCTCGGCACCCTCGCGAGCACCGTGCGCTTCGTGACGAAGGTCGCCTGACCGGCCCGGCCCGCCTCCGGGCGGGGCGGGGCATCGTGCGCCAAGATGCCGGGATGAGCCAGCAAAGCCGCTTCGAGGCCGACGCGACGGTTCCGGAGCTGACCGCCGAAGTGGTCGCCACCATCGACGCACATGTCCGGGCGACGAACGAGGCGTGGGAGTCGGGGCGGCTCCCCGAGGACTCGGTCCTGCGGGACGTCGCGGACGACCTGGTGGCCGTGCAGCACTCGCCACGCTTCGACGGCGGCGTCTGGCGGGCCGGGTCCGGCGCGGACTGGCTCACGGGCACCGCCGAGGCCGCCGAGGCGCTCGCCGGGCAGGGCTGCCGCTGGGCCCTGCACGACCTGGTGGTGCGGGTCCGCAACCGTGACGAGGCGCTCGCGGCGTACCGCATCGTGCACAGCTGGGGCGACGGGCGGCCCTCGGCGGAGGCGCTGTTCCTCGAGGCCTGGGCCCGGGGACCGCACGGCCGCTGGACGCTGGTCCGGCACACCGCCGAGAAGCTCTGACCCGGCAGGGACCGCGACGATGGCACCCGGATCACACTGGGGCGTCACCCCGCGGCGGAGCATCGAGCGGGAGTGCGCCCGCCGGGGGAAGGACGCCGTGGTGGCCGGGTGCGCTCGGCTGATCGCCGGCGGGGACGCCGACCCGGCCCTGCTCATGGCGCTGGCCGGCCCCGCGGCCGACGCGTTCCTCGACGGCAGGCCGCGCGACGATCGGTACTGGCTGCGGGTGTGGGGCACGCGGGGCCTGCTGTGGGCGTGGGACGACGGCGCCCTCGACGTCCTGGCGACGGCCCTTGCCGACGAGCACTGGCGGGTCCGGGAGATGGCCGCGAAGGTCGTGGC
>DASVBJ010000201.1:0-10633 GCA_036375895.1 Actinomycetes bacterium
CACGTTCCGTCGCCCGATGGAGGGCGGGAGCGACGGAACGTGCATGATCGCTGCCAGGCAGGGGTCATGATCGCTGCCAGGCAGGGGTCTTGATCGCTGCCAAGCAGGGGTCATGATCGCATCCAGCCAGGGGTCCGGACAGAGGAGATGACGTGACGGAGATCGAGATCGGCCGGGGCAAGCGGGGGCGCGCCGCGTACTCGTTCGACGACATCGCCATCGTGCCGAGCCGACGCACCCGCGACCCCCAGGAGGTGTCGGTCGCCTGGCAGATCGACGCGTACCGGTTCGAGATCCCCGTGCTCGCGGCGCCGATGGACTCCGTCGTCTCACCGGCGACCGCCATCGCGATCGGCCGCATCGGCGGGGTCGGGGTGCTCAACCTCGAGGGCCTCTGGACCCGCTACGAGGACCCCGAGCCGCTGCTCGCCGAGATCTCCGGCCTAGAGGACGCGGAGGTGACCCGGCGGATGCAGGAGATCTATGCCGCGCCGATCCAGCCGGAGCTGGTGGCCGCGCGCATCCGTGAGGTCCGGGAGGCGGGGGTCACCGTCGCCGCGGCGCTGTCACCCCAGCGGACCGCTCAGCTGTGGAAGACGGTGGTCGACGCGGGGGTGGACCTCTTCGTGATCAGGGGTACGACGGTGTCGGCCGAGCACGTGTCCGGCCGGGCCGAGCCGCTGAACCTCAAGCAGTTCATCTACGAGCTCGACGTCCCGGTCATCGTCGGCGGCTGCGCGACCTACCAGGCGGCGCTGCACCTCATGCGGACCGGGGCGGCGGGTGTCCTCGTCGGCTTCGGCGGCGGCGCCTCGCACACGACCCGCTCGGTCCTCGGCGTGGCGGTGCCGATGGCCTCGGCCGTGGCCGACGTGCACGCCGCCCGCCGCGACTACCTCGACGAGTCCGGCGGCCGCTACGTGCACGTCATCGCCGACGGCGGGGTCGGCCGGTCCGGCGACGTCTCCAAGGCGGTCGCCTGCGGCGCCGACGCGGTCATGATGGGCTCGCCGCTGGCGCGGGCCACCGAGGCCCCCGGGCGCGGCTACCACTGGGGCTCCGAGGCCCACCACAGCGAGCTCCCCCGCGGGGAGCGGGTGCGGGTCGGCACGGTCGGCTCGTTCGAGGAGATCCTGTGCGGGCCGTCCCGGGTGTCCGACGGGTCGATGAACTTCGTCGGGGCGCTGCGCCGGGCGATGGCGACCACCGGCTACTCCGACCTGAAGGAGTTCCAGCGGGTCGAGGTCACGGTCGCCCGCTGACCCGCACCCACCTCAAGATCGTCAGCGACCTCGTCGCGGCGACACACCGGCGAGCCGTACGACAAGGTCGCTCGGGAGCGGCTTGACGTCGTCGAGCGCCGTCCGGCTGGCGGCCGGTATGCCCGGATCGTCAGCATTCTGCCAAGACTTGGCAACGGTTGTGATCGTCTATTGACCCTCGCCGGTGCCGGCACGACGCTCGCCGCAGCCCCGTCGGGGCCACGCACCTCCTTCACCGGCACCGGGCCGGACCCGGGGCCTCGAGCGTCTGAGGAGCTCGATGAAGCGCATCTCGTACAGGGGACCGGCGCTCGCCGGGGCGATCACCCTCGCCACCCTCCTCGCCACCGGGCTGACGTCGCCGGCCGCCATCGCGGCGCCGACGCCCAGCCAGCGTCAGGACCAGGCCCGCAGGGACGGGGCCGCGGCGATCGCCGCCCACCCCGATGCCTTCCGGGCATCCGAGCACGACGCCTTCACCCAGCGCGGCCCGGCCGTGCTCGACCGGGACGGCCGGGCGCACGTGCGCTACGACCGCACCTACCGCGGCCTCGCCGTCCTCGGCGGCGACGCGGTCGCCCACCTCGCGGCGGACGGCTCGCTCGCCGACGAGTCGTTGACGCTGGCCCGGCCGCTGACGCTCGGCACCCGGGCCGCGGTCGGCCGGTCCGCCGCGGAGCGGACGGCGAGCAGCCGCCTCGACGGGACCGTGACCGCGGTGAGCTCGCGCGAGGTCGTCGACGCGCTCGGCTCCACGCCGGCCCTGGCCTGGGAGGTCACCGTGCGCGGCGTACGACGGGACCAGACCCCGTCGGCGCTGCACGTGCTCGTCGACGCCGGCACCGGCGCCGTGCGCAGCCAGGCCGACGAGGTCAAGCAGGGCACCGGCTACAGCATCTACTCGGGCACCGTCTCCATCGCCACCTCAGGCAGTGCCGGCAACTACTCGATGAGCGACCCGACCCGCGGCAACAACTACACGACCGACCTCAGGGGCGCCACGAGCGGCACGGGGACGACCTTCACCGACGCGGACAACGTCTGGGGCAACGGCGCCCAGTCGGACCGCGCGTCGGCCGGCGTCGACGCGCACTACGGCTCGCAGACGACGTTCGACTACTACAAGAACGTCCTGGGCCGGAACGGCATCTTCAACAACGGCACCGGCGTGCGCTCCCGGGTGCACTACGGCAACGGCTACAACAACGCCTTCTGGGACGGCACCCAGATGACCTACGGCGACGGCACCAGCAACGCCAAGCCGCTGGTCGAGCTGGACGTGGCCGGCCACGAGATGACCCACGGCGTCACCGAGAACACCGCCAACCTCAACTACTCGGGCGAGTCCGGCGGTCTCAACGAGGCCACCAGCGACATCTTCGGCACGGCCGTCGAGTTCTACGCCAACAACACCAGCGACGTCGGCGACTACCTCATCGGCGAGAAGATCAACATCAACGGCAACGGCACGCCGCTGCGCTACATGGACAAGCCGAGCAAGGACGGCGCGTCAAAGGACTGCTGGTCTTCGACCATCGGCTCGCTCGACGTGCACTACTCGTCCGGCCCGGCGAACCACGTCTTCTACCTGATGTCGGAGGGCAGTGGTGCCAAGACCCTCAACGGCGTGAGCTACAACTCGCCCACGTGCGACGGGTCGGTCGTCACCGCGATCGGTCGGGACGCCGCGAGCAAGATCTGGTACCGCGCGCTCAGCGTCTACATGACCTCGGCGACGAACTACTCGGGCGCTCGCACCGCCGCGATCAACGCCGCCAAGGACCTGTACGGCGCGTCGAGCGCCCAGTGCGCCGGCGTCGAGAAGGCGTTCACGGCCATCAGCGTCACCGGCACGACGTGCGGCACGACGCCGCCGCCCACCGGCGGCAACCTGCTGCAGAACCCGGGCTTCGAGTCCGGCGCCACGGCCTGGACGCAGACCAGCGGGGTCATCAGCAGCGACTCGACGAAGGCGCACAGCGGCTCGTGGTTCGGCTGGCTGGACGGCTACGGCAGCACGCACACGGACTCGTTGTCGCAGTCGGTGAGCATCCCGGTGGCGACCGGCGCGACGTTGTCCTTCTACCTGCGCATCACCACGAGCGAGACGACGACGAGCACGGCGTACGACACACTCAAGGTGCAGGTGGTCAACGGCACGACGACCACCACGCTCGCGACGTACTCCAACCTCAACGCGTCGAGCGGCTACGTGCTGAAGTCGTTCAACCTCGGCTCGTACGTCGGCAAGACCGTCACCGTCAAGCTCGTCGGCACCGAGGACTCGTCGCTCGCGACGAGCTTCTACGTCGACGACTTCTCGCTGACAACGAGCTAGGCCGCTAGGCCTGGCAGGCGGCGAAGACCGCGGCCGCCGCGTCGACCAGCTCGGCGCGGCGGCCGGTCTCGCCGTCGGAGACGGTGACGTCGTGTCCGCCCGCCCGGACGCGGTAGACGAACCCGTCGGCCACGCGCGGCCCGCCGCTCGGGGGCGGGCCGAGCGTGGCGAGGTCGACGGCCCGCAGCCGGTCAGCAGTGGCCTGGTCGACCCGGCAGGCCGTCGAGGCGCCGTCGCGCCTGGTGAGCGAGGCACGTCCGTCGGCGGACAGTCGCAGCGTGTCGTCGACCCCCGCCAGGCCGCCGGTGCGCTGCAGCTCGACGGTCCGCGGTGTGGTCGAGGGCGCCCGGTCGTCGGCCGGCCCGGTCGAGTCGGTGCCACCGCACGAGGCTGCGAGGGCGGCGACGAGGGGCATGAGGAGCAGCAGGCTGGCGCGTCGCATGGCCAGCCACCCTAACGAGACGGCGGATGCGGCCCGGCGGACCGCTGCGCGATCACTAGGCTCGGGTGCGTGGCCGCGTCGTTGGGACCCGAGCAGCGGGCCGCCGACCTGGCGGCCATCGCCGACGGGCGCGAGCTGGACGTCGTCGTGGTCGGCGGCGGGGTCGTCGGCGCCGGGGCAGCGCTCGACGCGGCGACCCGGGGGCTGTCGGTGGCGCTGCTCGAGGCGCGCGACTGGGCGAGCGGCACGTCGAGCCGGTCGAGCAAGCTGATCCACGGCGGCCTGCGCTACCTCGAGATGCTCGACTTCGCCCTGGTGCGGGAGGCGCTGCAGGAGCGGGGCCTGCTGCTCGGCCGGCTGGCGCCGCACCTGGTCCGGCCGGTGCCCTTCCTCTACCCGCTCACGCATCTCGGCTGGGAACGGCCGTACGTCGGCAGCGGGCTGGCGCTCTACGACGCCTTCGCCGCGGGTGTGGGACAGGCCGGACGGCTGCCCCGGCACCGTCACCTGACCCGTCGCCAGGCGCTCCGGGCGGCCCCGGCGCTGCGGCCCGACGCGCTGGTGGGCGCGGTGCGCTACTACGACGCTCAGGTCGACGACGCCCGGTTCGTGGTCACGCTGGCGCGCACCGCCGCCGCCCACGGCGCCTTCTGCGCCAGCCGGGCGCGGGTGGTGGGCTTCCTCCGCGAGGGCGAGCGGGTGACCGGCGTGCAGGCCCGCGACCTCGAGAGCGGTCGCGACCTGCAGGTGCGGGCCCGGCAGGTCGTCAACGCGACCGGGGTGTGGACCGACGAGACGCAGGCCATGGTGGGCGAGCGTGGGCAGTTCCATGTCCGCGCCTCGAAGGGCGTCCACCTGGTGGTCCCCCGCGACCGCATCCACGCCGCGGCCGGCCTGATCCTGCGCACCGAGACCAGCGTGCTGTTCGTCATCCCGTGGGAGCGGCACTGGATCATCGGCACGACCGACACCGACTGGTCCCTCGACAAGGCACACCCCGCCGCCAGCCGCCGCGACATCGACTACCTGCTGGAGCAGGTCAACCGGGTCCTCGTGACGCCGTTGACCCGCGAGGACGTCGAGGGCGTGTACGCCGGGTTGCGCCCCCTGCTCGCCGGCGAGTCCGAGCTGACGTCCCGGCTGTCCCGGGAGCACGTCGTGGCCCACGCGGCGCCGGGCCTGGTCGTCGTGGCGGGCGGCAAGTACACGACGTACCGGGTCATGGCGCGCGACGCGATCGACGCGGTCGCGCACGGCCTCGACGCCAAGGTCCCCCCGTCCTGCACGCACGAGGTCCCGCTGCTCGGGGCGGAGGGCTTCCAGGCCACCTGGAACCGGCGGCACGCGCTCGCCGCCGAGTCGGGCCTGCACACCGCGCGGGTGGAGCGGCTGCTCCGGCGGTACGGAACGCTGGTCGACGAGGTGCTGGACCTGGTCGCGGCCGAGCCGGCGCTGGGGGAGCCGCTCGCCGGGGCGCCCGACCATCTGGCGGCCGAGGTGGTCTACGCCGCGCGGGCCGAGGGCGCGCGCCATCTCGACGACGTGCTCACACGCCGCACCCGGGTGTCGATCGAGACCTTCGACCGCGGCGTGGCTGCGTCCGAGCCCGCCGCGCGGCTGATGGCTCCCGTCCTCGGCTGGACCGGGGAGCAGGTCGACCGCGAGGTCGAGCACTACCGGCTGCGGGTGAAGGCGGAGCGCGAGTCGCAGGACATGCCCGACGACGAGACGGCCGACGCCTCCCGGCTCGGGGCACCTGACATCGTGCCGGTGGACTGACCGTCTGCGACGCCGAGTGCCGGTCGGCGGGGGGACGGCGAGCGGCTCGTCATCGCCCGCGGCTGTCCACATGCTGGCGGGGAGGGTTCCGGCCTTAGTTACCAGCGAGTAGCATCCGGGGTATGACGGCGGAACGCACGCACGGTGTTGTCAAGGGCACAGACGTTGTCAACGGCACGGACGCGGTCGGCACGGCCAGGGTGAACGGCACCGGGCCGGGCGGCCGGCCCGCGACCGGCGGCCGGTCGGCCGACCCGGCGATGCTGGCCGCGCTGACCGCCGCCGTGCGCGCGGGCACCGGCGCGGAGCGGGTCCCGACGACCTCGCCGTCCACCGGCCTGCCGCTGGCCGAGGTGCCGCTCTCCACCGTCGACGACGTGGCCGACGCGTTCGCCGCGGCCCGCCAGGCCCAGCGGTCCTGGGCCACCCGGCCGGTCGCGGAGCGAGCCCGGGTGTTCCTGCGCTTCCACGACCTGGTGCTCGACCGTCAGGCCGAGGTGCTCGACCTGATCCAGCTGGAGACCGGCAAGGCACGCAAGCACGCGTTCGAGGAGGTCGCCGACGTCGCGATCGTCGCGCGCCACTACGCGCGCACCGCCGGACGGCTGCTCGCGCCGCAGCGGCGCCCCGGCGTGTTCCCGCTGGCCACCCGGGCCGACGAGCTCGCCCACCCCAAGGGCGTGGTCGGCATCGTGGCGCCCTGGAACTACCCGCTCACCCTGGCCGTGAGCGACGCCGTGCCCGCCTTCCTGGCCGGCAACGGCGTGGTGCTCAAGCCCGACACCCAGACCCCTCTGACCGCGCTGTGGGCGCGCCGGCTGCTGGTCGAGGCCGGCCTGCCCGAGGACCTCTGGCAGCTGGTGGTCGGGCCCGGGCCGGTGCTCGGGCCGGCCATCGTGGCGCACGCCGACTACGTCTCGTTCACCGGCTCGACCCGGGTCGGGCGCGACATCGCCCAGCAGGCCGCGGCCCGCCTCATCGGGTGCTCCCTCGAGCTCGGCGGCAAGAACGCCTTCATCGTGTTCGCCGACGCGCCGCTCGACCGCGCGGCGGAGGCCGCCGTCAGGGCCTGCTTCTCCTCGGCCGGCCAGCTGTGCATCTCGATGGAGCGCCTGCTCGTCGAGGAGAGCGTCCACGACGCCTTCATGGACCGCTTCCTGGCCCGCGTCCGGGCCATGCGGCTGGGCGGCGAGCTCGACTTCTCGGCCGACATGGGGTCGCTGGTCTCGCAGAAGCAGCTCGACGTGGTGAGCCGCCATGTCGAGGACGCCCGCAGCAAGGGCGCCACGGTGCTGGCCGGCGGCCGGGCCCGGCCCGACATCGGCCCCCTGTTCTACGAGCCCACGGTGCTCGCCGACGTCACCCACGACATGGAGTGCTCCATGGAGGAGACGTTCGGGCCGGTCGTCTCGGTGTCGACGTTCCATGACGAGGACGAGGCCGTCGCCAAGGCCAACGACTCGGCGTACGGGCTCAACTCGGCGATCTGGACCGGTGACCTCGCGCGCGGACGGCGGGTGGGTGCCCGGATCCACGCCGGCACCGTCAACGTCAACGAGGCCTACGGCGCGGCCTGGGGCAGCGTCGCGGCGCCGATGGGCGGCATGAAGGACAGCGGCCTCGGCCGGCGGCACGGCGCCGAGGGGCTGCTGAAGTACACCGAGTCGCAGACCATCGCCACGCAGCGATTCCTCGGCTTCGGCGCCCCGGGCTGGGTGTCCGACGAGCGGTGGACCCGGATGATGACGCTCGGGTTGCGCGCGATGAAGGTCCTGGGACGACGATGACCGACTCCCACGACTACGACGTCGTGGTCGTCGGCTCCGGCTTCGGCGGCTCGGTGACGGCGCTGCGGCTGTCCGAGAAGGGATACCGGGTCGGCGTGCTGGAGGCCGGTCGACGGTTCGCCGACGACGAGTTCGCGAAGACCTCGTGGAACGTCCGGCGCTTCCTCTGGGCACCCAGGCTCGGCTGCTACGGCATCCAGCGCATCCACGTGCTGAAGGACGTCGTGGTGCTCGCCGGCGCGGGCGTCGGGGGCGGCTCGCTGGTCTACGCGAACACGCTCTACGAGCCTCCGCAGGCCTTCTACGACGACGACCACTGGCGCGACATCACCGACTGGCGGGCCGAGCTCGCGCCGCACTACGCCACCGCCCGCCGCATGCTGGGGGTGGTGCAGAACCCCACCATCACCCCGAGCGACGAGGCGATGCGGGCGGTCGCCGAGGAGATGGGCGTCGGTCACACCTTCCGCCCCACGCCGGTCGGGGTCTTCTTCGGGGCGAAGCCGGGCGAGACCGTCGACGACCCCTACTTCGGCGGCGCGGGCCCACGGCGTACCGGCTGCATCGAGTGCGGCTCGTGCATGACCGGGTGCCGCGTCGGCGCCAAGAACACGCTGCCCAAGAACTACCTGTGGCTGGCCGAGCACGCGGGCGCGCAGGTGCACCCGCTCACCACGGTCCGCGCGGTGCGGCCGCTGCCCGACGGTGGCTACGCCGTCGAAACGGTGCGCACCGGATCGTGGTTGCCCCGTCGCAGCGGTCGCACGTTCACGGCCGATCAGGTCGTGTTCGCGGCGGGTGCCTACGGCACCCAGCGGCTGCTCCACCGGATGCGCGACGACGGCGTGCTGCCCCGGCTCTCGCCCGCGCTCGGCCGGCTCACCCGCACCAACTCCGAGGCGTTGCTCGGCGCGGAGTCCCGCCGCCGTGACGTCGACTTCTCGCGCGGCGTGGCCATCACCTCGTCGTTCTACCCGAAGCCCGACACGCACATCGAGCCCGTGCGCTACGGCCACGGCTCCAACCTCATGGGCCTGCTGTCGACGGTCCTGACCGACGGTGGCGGGAGAGTGCCGAGGTGGCTCAAGTGGCTGGGCCAGGGGTTGCGCCACCCGCTGGTGTTCTTCCACTCGTTGCACGTGCACCGCTGGTCGGAGCGCAGCATCATCGCGCTCGTCATGCAGTCGGTCGACAACTCGCTCGTCGTGTCGGGGCGCCGGCGGCTCGGTCGCTGGGGCCTCACGACGAGACAGGGGCACGGCGCGCCCAACCCGACCTGGATCCCCGAAGGCAACGACGCGGTGCGTCGGCTCGCCAAGCACATCGACGGCCATCCCGGCGGCAGCCTCGGTGACCTGATCAACGCGCCGATGACGGCTCACTTCATCGGTGGCTGCACGATCGGCGCCAGTCCGCAGGACGGCGTCATCGACCCGTGGCACCGGGTCTACGGGCACGACGGCCTGCACGTCGTCGACGGGTCGGCGGTGTCGGCGAACCTCGGGGTCAACCCGTCGCTCACCATCACCGCGCAGGCCGAGCGGGCGATGTCGTTCTGGCCGCGACGCGGCGAGCCCGACCCCAGGCCGCCGCTGGGCACGGCGTACGCCCCCGTGCCACCGGTGCCCGTCGGCGCGCCGTCGCGTGAAGCGGGTCACACCCGGTAGCCTCCCTCCAGTCACGGCGAGGGGTGCGCCGGGAGGGGTGGCAGCGACCGGTTGTGGTGCCCCGACAGGCTGGTGACGCGTGACAGACCCCGAGCTCGACCATCACCTCGAACACGCCCTGGCCGGCGACGAGACAGCCTTCACCCGCGTGTTCCGTGCCGTGCAGCCTCCCCTGCTGCGTTACCTGTCGGTGATCGTGGGGTCCTCCTACGCGGAGGAGATCGCCGCCGAGGCCTGGGTCCGGGTGGCGAGGGACTTGCAGCGGTTCCGGGGAGACGCCGGCGGCTTCCGGGCCTGGGTCTTCACCATCGCCCGGCACCGCGCGCTCGACCACCGACGGGCCGAGGCGCGGCGACCTCCGCTCACCGACGACCGGGCGCTGGAGTCGCTGCCTGGGCAGAGCGGGGTGGCGGAGGCGGTGGAGGAGATCATCTCCACGGAGGCGGCCCTCCGGCTCGTCGCCCAGCTGCCCCACGACCAGGCCGAGGCCGTGCTGCTGCGGGTGGTGGCGGGGCTGGACGTGGCGCGTGCCGCGCAGGTGCTGGGGAAACGGCCGGGCACGGTCCGGGTGCTGGCGCACCGGGGCCTTCGCCGGCTCGGGGACATGGTCGAGCGCGCGGACGCGGTTCCCCTGTCGCTGGTGCGGGGTGTAACGGAGGCGGGGACGTGAGCGGTCTTCCAGACGACATGACCACCGACCGATCCGTGCTGATGCGCCTGCTCCAGGCCGCCGCCGCTCCCGCCGAGGGACCCGTGGCGGGCGAGGAGGCGGCGCTCGCGGCGTTCCGGGCACACAATGCCCGGCCGCGCCACCGCAGCGCGGGAAGGAGATCCATGATCCGCACGCTCACGACGTCCAAGGTCGCAGCTGTCGCCCTCGCGGGCGGGTTGTCACTCGTGGGAGGCGTCGCCGCCGCGGCCACGGGCACCCTCCCCGGCGCTGCCCAGGACACCGCTCGCGACATGCTCGGGCACGTCGGGGTGACCGTCCCCGGCACCGACGACCACGCCGGCACCCACGCCGACACCCGCGGTGACTCGACCGACCCGGCCGCGGCCGACCCCGCAGCGACGCCGACCCACTCGTCGGGTGCCGGCAAGGGCAGCACCATCTCCGAGCTCGCCACGACCACCGACGCCACCGGCGTCGACAAGGGCGCGCTCATCTCCGGCACCGCATCGGGTGGCAAGAGCCACGCCGGCCAGCACGGCTCGAACACGGCGCCGACCGCCGCTCCGACCGGCGGCGCCGGCGACCGGGCGGGCGAGGACGGCACCACCACGGCCGACCAGGAGAGCGACGGCCGTGCCACAAGCGGCGCCGACAACTCCGGCCGCTGAGCGTGACGCGTCGCGGC
>DASVBJ010000211.1:0-9707 GCA_036375895.1 Actinomycetes bacterium
GGGGAGATCACCGACGGGTCCTTCGCCAGGGAGTGGATGGCGGAGTACGACGCGGGGCTGCCCAACTACCGGCGCTACTACCAGGAGCACGTCGACCACCCGATCGAGGTGACCGGCCGCCAGCTGCGCCCGATGATGAGCTGGATCAGCGCCGACGACTGAACCTCGCCTGCTCGCCCCCCTCTCCGGCAGCGATCATGCACTTCCCGTCGCCCCGCACCCCCTCGCGTGCCGGCTCCCCCCTGCCCGGCAGCGATCATGCACTTCCCGTCGCCCCGGCAGGGGGCGGCAAGTGCATGATCGCTGCGCAGGGGGGAGGGCCGGGGCGGCGGCGTTCGCCGTTCCACCCAGTGAACGGGTTGTGAACGCCTTCACAAGCGGTGCCTAGACTGGGATCGAGCGAGACCGACCGCTGACGCCCGCGAAGGAAGCCTCCCAGTGACCAAGCCCGTCGTCCTGATCGCCGAAGAGCTCTCGCCGGCCACCGTCGCGGCCCTCGGCCCCGACTTCGAGGTCCGCTACTGCGACGGGGCCGACCGCTCGCAGCTGCTGCCCGCCATCGCCGACGTCGACGCCGTCCTGGTGCGCAGCGCCACGAAGATCGATGCGGAGGCGATCGCCGCCGCGCGACGGCTCAAGGTCGTGGCCCGGGCCGGGGTCGGCCTGGACAACGTCGACGTGAAGGCCGCGACCCAGGCCGGTGTCATGGTCGTCAACGCCCCGCAGTCGAACATCGTGAGTGCCGCCGAGCTGGCCGTCGGCCTGCTGCTCGCGGCGGCCCGCAACATCGCGCCCGCCAACGCCGCGCTGAAGAACGGCGAGTGGAAGCGCAGCAAGTACTCCGGCGTCGAGCTGTACGAGAAGACGGCGGGCATCGTGGGACTCGGCCGCATCGGCGTCCTCGTCGCCCAGCGGCTGTCGGCGTTCGGGATGAACGTCATCGCGTACGACCCGTACGTCGCCCCCGGCCGGGCCGCTCAGATGGGGGTCCGCCTGGTCTCGCTCGAGGAGCTGCTCCGCGAGAGCGACGTCATCTCGGTGCACCTGCCCAAGACCCCCGAGACGGTGGGACTCATCGGCGCCGACCAGCTCGCGCAGGTCAAGCCGTCGGTCATCGTCGTCAACGCGGCCCGCGGCGGCATCGTCGACGAGCACGCCCTCTACGTCGCTCTGAAGGAGGGCCGCGTCGCTGCGGCCGGCCTCGACGTCTTCACCACCGAGCCGTGCACGGACTCGCCGCTCTTCGAGTTCGAGCACGTGGTGGCCACGCCGCACCTGGGCGCCAGCACCGCGGAGGCGCAGGAGAAGGCCGGAGTCGCGGTCGCCAGGTCGGTGCGCCTCGCGCTGGCCGGCGAGCTCGTTCCCGACGCGGTCAACGTGCAGGGCGGGGTCATCGCCGAGGAGGTGCGTCCCGGCATCCCCCTCGCGGAGAAGCTCGGCCGGGTCTTCACCGCCCTCGCGGGCGCCGTCCCGGCCCAGATCGACGTGCAGGTGCGTGGCGAGATCACCGCGCACGACGTCCGCGTCCTCGAGCTGGCGGCGCTCAAGGGACTCTTCCAGGACGTCGTGGAGGACGCGGTGTCCTACGTGAACGCGCCTCTGCTGGCCCTCGAGCGGGGGGTCGCCGTCCGGCTCACGGCCGAGACCGAGTCGCCGGACTACCGGAACCTGGTGACGCTGTGCGGCACCCTCGCCGACGGCACCCGCGTCTCCGTGTCCGGCACGCTCGCCGGGCCGCGGCACGTGGAGAAGCTCGTGGAGGTCGACGGCTTCGACATCGAGGTCGGGCTCGCCGACCACATGGCGATCTTCCGGTACGAGGACCGGCCGGGCATGGTCGGGACGGTGGGCCGCATCCTCGGCGACGCCGGCGTCAACATCGCCGGCATGCAGGTCAGCCGCGACCGCAAGGGTGGCCACGCCCTCGTCGCGATGACCGTCGACTCGGCGATCCCGCATCCCGTCCTCGACGAGATCGTCGCCTCGATCGGCGCCCAGAGCGCCCGGCAGGTCGACCTGACGGAGTGACGGCGTCTCAGGACCCGAGACCGCGCGACAAATCGCGGGACGTGCCGCGCGGGCCCGGCGTACCGTCGAACCACCATGCGGCACTTCTTCGTACTTCGCTGCCGCGGCGGGGCCCGCTAGCAGGGCCGGCTCCCCGTCGCGGAGTCCGGCGCTGGCCCGCCACCGGGATCCGTCCCGGGCCATCCGCAGCGAAGGAGCACCACTCATGACCGAGACCGAGCGCAGGTCGCGCGACGCCGTCCAGCAGGCCATGGACCGCAGGGACAACGGCGGCGAGACCGGCCACTGACGCTGACCGACGGCGGCCCGGCACCCTGGCGGTGCCGGGCCGCCGCTGCTCCCGGCTCCTGAGACGCGTTCGCCCACCTGCTGGAACGTGCCTAGGCTCGCGGCCATGACTCGCAGCATCCGGCTCGCAGTGGTCCCGGGCGACGGGATCGGCCCCGAGGTGACGGCCGAGGCGCTCGGCGTCCTCGAGGCGGTGCTCCCGACGCAGGACGTGAAGCTCGAGACGACGGAGTACGACCTGGGCGCCCGGCGGTGGCACGCGACCGGCGAGACGCTGCCGGACTCGGTGCTGGAGGAGCTGCGCGGGCACGACGCGATCCTGCTCGGCGCCGTGGGGGACCCCGGGGTGCCCAGCGGGGTGCTCGAGCGCGGTCTGCTGCTGCGGCTGCGCTTCGCGCTCGACCACCACGTCAACCTGCGGCCCGCACGGCTGTACCCGGGGGTCGCGTCGCCGTTGGGCGAGCGCGAGATCGACTTCGTCGTGGTGCGGGAGGGCACCGAGGGGCCGTACGTCGGGAACGGTGGCGTCGTGCGCAAGGGCACGCCGCACGAGATCGCCACCGAGGTGAGCGTCAACACGGCGTACGGCGTGCAGCGCGTGGTGCGCGACGCGTTCCGGCGGGCCCGGGCCAGGCCCCGTCAGCACCTCACCCTCGTGCACAAGGACAACGTGCTGGTCAACGCGGGTGACCTGTGGCGCCGCACGTTCGCCGCCGTGGGCGAGGACTTCCCGGACGTCACCACCGACTACCTGCACGTCGACGCCGCGACCATCTTCATGGTCACGGCGCCGGAGCGTTTCGACGTCGTCGTCACCGACAACCTGTTCGGCGACATCGTCACCGACCTGGCCGCCGCAGTTACGGGCGGCATCGGCCTGGCAGCGAGCGGCAACCTCGACGTGAGCGGCGCGAACCCCTCGATGTTCGAGCCGGTGCACGGGTCCGCCCCCGACATCGCCGGCCAGGGCGTCGCCGACCCGACCGCCGCGATCCTGTCCGCCGCGCTGCTCCTCGACCACCTCGGGCTCGGCGCGGCCGCCGCCCGGGTCGAGAGCGCGGTCGCCGCGGACCTCGCCGAGCGCGGCGGGGAGCGGCGCCGGACCGCCGAGGTCGGCGAGGCCGTCCGCCGGCGGCTGCAGGTGAGCCTGGCCGGGTAGCAGCCCGGCCCCGGCGTGGGTCGGATAACGTCGGGCCATGACCGAAGCGCTGACCATCGACGTGGCCCCCTCGAAGTCGCCCCGTTCCGCCGAGGAGCGCGCCCGACTCTTGGACGACCCCGGCTTCGGTCAGGTCTTCACCGACCACATGGTCACCGCGCGCTACCGGACCGGCCGCGGCTGGCACGACGCCCGCCTCACGGCGTACCAGCCGCTGTCTCTCGACCCCGCCACCTCGGTGCTGCACTACGGCCAGTCGATCTTCGAGGGGCTCAAGGCCTACCACCAGCCGGACGGATCGGTCGCGTTGTTCCGGCCCGAGCAGAACGCGGCGCGGTTCCAGCGCTCGGCCCGCCGCCTCGCCATGCCCGAGCTTCCGCAGCAGCTCTTCCTGGACTCGCTGCAGGCGCTCGTGACCGCCGACCGTGAGTGGGTGCCGACCCGGGCGGGCGAGTCGCTCTACCTGCGCCCCTTCCAGTTCGGCGCCGACCCGTTCCTCGGGGTCCGGCCGGCGAGTGAGTACTACTACCTGCTCATCGCCTCGCCGGCGGCCAACTACTTCCCGGGCGGCGTGCGACCGGTGTCGGTGTGGCTGTCCACGGAGTACGTGCGGGCCGCACCCGGGGGCACCGGTGAGGCGAAGTGCGCCGGCAACTACGCCGCCTCGCTCGTGGCGCAGGCGCAGGCGGCCGAGCAGGGCTGTGACCAGGTCGTCTGGCTGGACGCGGTCGAGCACAAGTACGTCGAGGAGATGGGAGGCATGAACCTCTACTTCGTCTTCTCCGACGGGCGGCTGCTCACCCCGTCGCTGACGGGCACGCTGCTCCCCGGCGTGACCCGGGACTCGATCCTGTCCCTCGGCCGCGACCTCGGCCTCGAGGTCGTCGAGGATCACATCACCACCGAGGAGTGGGAGGCCGGCTGCGCCGACGGCACGATCACCGAGGTGTTCGCCTGCGGCACGGCCGCGGTCGTCACCCCGGTCGGCGAGGTCAAGCACGCCCGCGGCTCGTTCACGGTCGCGGACGCCGAGCCCGGCGCGGTCACCATGAAGGTGCGCGAGGCGCTGCTCGGGATCCAGCACGGGACGGCGCCCGACCCGCACGGCTGGATGCGCCGCATCGCCTGACCCGGACACCCGGCCGACCGCGTGCTGAGACCTTGGTCGCACATGCTGGGACGCCGGGTTTGCGTCGGCGAGGGCGGGTAGGGGCCAGGGGACCGACCTCCCTGACCCCAACCCCGAGAGGACCCGGCCATGACCACCCCGCACGCCAACGGCCAGCAGCCGACCGAGGCCGCCATCGCCGCCGGCATGGCGGCTGGAGACACCGAGGCCGTGATGCGCGCCGTCGCGACGAGTGACGTCGTCGTGCCCCAGGCGCACACCGCCCCCGGTGACGAGCAGCAGCCCGAGGGGTCGCTGTCGCTGCCCGTCGTCGAGCAGGACGGCACGCAGTACGTCCCCGTGTTCACCTCCGAGACGACGATGCGGTCCGCCGCGCCAGACCTCGACCAGGCCGTCTCCGTGTCGGCTGCCCAGCTCGGGGCCAACTGGCCCTCTGACGACCTGTGGCTGGCCGTGAACCCCGGCACGACCGAGGGGCTCACGCTGCCGCCGGACGCCGTCAAGTCGCTGCCGGTCTACGCGACCACCGAGGGCTGACCCGGGCGCTCGGTCGACCCGTGCCGCTCCCGCGTCAGCTTCGGCGGGCGCGGGTTGTCCGCGACGGGCGGAGCTGCGGAGCTCAGGGGCATTCACCGGCCCGTGCTCCGCAGCTTCGCCGGACCGGATGGATGACCGGGGGAGTTGCGGAGCGGCCACATCCTGAGATGCAGGGTTCCGCGATGCCGACCGGTGTGCCAATCTGACGGAGATGTCAGCCACCTACGTCATTACGCACTAGCGCGCCGCACCGAGCCCCGGTCAGCGCGCAGACCTCCCGCACCCGCGGGGGGTCTTTTTGTTTGGAGCAGCGGTCATGAGCCCAGTCACCCCGCCCGCCCGCGAGGCCTTCCACGTCTACGACACGACCCTGCGCGACGGCGCCCAGCAGGAGGGGCTCGCGTTCTCGGTCACCGACAAGCTCGCCGTGGCCCGTCACCTCGACGACCTCGGCGTCGGGTTCATCGAGGGCGGCTGGCCCGGGGCCAACCCCAAGGACACCGAGTTCTTCCGGCGGGCCGGGAGCGAGCTCGACCTGCGGCATGCGCAGCTCGCCGCGTTCGGGGCCACCCGCCGGCCCGGCGCGAAGGCCGCGGACGACCCCCTCGTGGCCGCCCTGCGCGACTCCGGCGCGCCCGTCGTCACGCGGGGGGCCAAGAGCCACGACCGGCACGTCGAGCTCGCGCTGCGCACCACCCTGCACGAGAACCTCGCGATGGTGCGCGACACCGTGCGGCACCTGCGCGCGGAGGGCCGACGGGTGTTCCTCGACGCCGAGCACTTCTTCGACGGCTACCTCAGCAACCCGGCGTACGCCGTCGAGGTGCTGCGGGCAGCCGCGGAGGAGGGCGCCGACGTCGTGGTGCTCTGCGACACCAACGGGGGTCGGCTGCCCGACGAGGTCGCCGACGTCGTGCACGCCGTCGCCGAGGCGACCGGGGCCCGGCTCGGCATCCACTGCCACAACGACACCGGCTGCGCCGTCGCCAACTCGCTGGCGGCCGTGGACGCGGGGGCGACGCACGTGCAGGGCACCCTCAACGGCTACGGCGAGCGCACCGGCAACGCGGACATCCTCACCGTGGTCGCCAACCTCGAGCTCAAGCGCGACCGGCCGGTGCTGCCCACCGGGCTGCTGCGGGAGGGCACCCGCATCGCCCACGCGGTGTCCGAGCTGGCCAACGTGCCGCCCTACTCGCGCCAGCCGTACGTCGGGGCGTCGGCCTTCGCGCACAAGGCCGGGCTGCACGCCTCCGCCGTGCGCGTCGACCCGATGCTCTACCAGCACGCCGACCCGGAGGCCGTCGGCAACGACATGCGGATGCTGGTGTCCGAGATGGCCGGCCGGGCCAGCATCGAGCTCAAGGGTCGCGAGCTGGGTTACGACCTCGCGGGCGACCAGGCGCTGCTGAGCCGCGTCACCGAGCGGGTCAAGGACCTCGAGGCGCGCGGCTACACCTTCGAGGCGGCCGACGCGTCGTTCGAGCTGCTGCTGCGCGAGGAGGTCACCGGCGCGCCGGTCGACCTGTTCGAGGTCGAGTCCTGGCGGGTCATCGTGGACGCCCGCGGTGACGGCTCCGCGGTCGCGGAGGCGACCGTCAAGGTCCGGGCCGGCGGTGAGCGGATCGTCGCCGTGGGGGAGGGCAACGGGCCCGTCAACGCACTCGACCACGCGTTGCGCACGGCCCTCGCGCAGGCGTACCCCGAGCTGGCCAAGCTGCAGCTGATCGACTACCGGGTGCGCATCGTGGACGCGGCGCACGGCACCGACGCGGTCACCCGGGTGCTGGTGGAGACCAGCGACGGCGAGACCTCGTGGGAGACCGTCGGCGTGCACCCCAACATCATCGAGGCATCCTGGGAGGCGCTCCTCGATGCAGTGACCTTCGGCCTGCTCCGGCACGGGCGGGCGTCGGGCTGACGCGTCGCTCGTGCTGCCCGAGAGGTCGCAGCCCCCGACCGGTAATCTCGCCAGGTGCGGATCGCGAGATACACCACCGGTGACGGGGTTGCGTTCGGGCTGGTCGAGGGGGATCTCGAGGACCCGTCGGCCCTGACCGTCCGGCGGATCGACGGCCACCCCTTCGCCCCCTTCCAGGCCGTCGGCGACCCGGTGCCGCTGTCCGGGGTGCGGCTCGTCGCGCCCGTCCTGCCGAGCAAGGTCGTCGCGATCGGGCGCAACTACGCCGAGCACGCAAAGGAGATGGGCCAGCAGGTCGACGACGTGCCGATCGTCTTCCTCAAGCCGTCGACCTCGGTCATCGGCCCGGGCGAGTCGATCCAGTACCCCGTGGGCGTGTCCGAACAGGTCGAGTACGAGGGCGAGCTGGCCGTCGTCATCGCCCGGATGTGCCGCGAGGTCCCCGTCGAGCGCGCGGCCGACGTCGTGCTCGGCTTCACCTGTGCCAACGACGTGACCGCCCGTGACCTCCAGCGCGCCGAGGCGCAGTGGGGCCGAGCCAAGGGCTTCGACACGTTCTGTCCCCTCGGGCCCTGGATCGAGACCGACCCGGTCTCCACCTTCGCGGAGGACCTGGCCCTCACGACGACCGTCAACGGTGAGCTCCGCCAGGCCGGGCGGACCTCCCAGATGGCCCGCGGAGTCGCCGAGCTGGTGGCCCACGTCACCGCCGCGATGACGCTGCTGCCGGGCGACGTGATCCTCACTGGCACCCCCGCGGGTGTCGGCCCCCTCGCGGTCGGCGACGAGGTCGCTGTGACGATCGAGGGCATCGGCACCCTGACCAACAAGGTGGTTACCCGTGGCTGAGCAGCCGCCGTCCTCGCCCGTCGTACGCACCCGCTTCGCGCCCTCGCCGAGCGGCGACCTGCACGTCGGCAACATCCGGACCGCGCTGTACGCGTGGGCCTACGCCCGGCACACCCACGGCACGTTCGTCTTCCGCATCGAGGACACCGACCGGAGCCGAGTCACCCCCGAGAACATCAACGCGGCGATCGAGTCCCTGCGCTGGCTCGGGCTCGACTGGGACGAGGGGCCCGAGGTCGGTGGCGACCACGGCCCCTACCTGCAGAGCCAGCGGCTGGAGCTGTACGACGAGTGGGCCCGGCGGTTCCTCGCGCAGGGCGACGCCTACCGCTGCTACTGCACCCCGGAGGAGCTCGACGAGCGACGCGAGGAGCAGCGCCGGCAGGGCAAGCCGCCGGGCTACGACGGGCGCTGCCGCACGCTGTCCGCGGAGCAGGTGGCCGCGTACGAGGCCGAGGGCCGTCAGCCGGTGCTGCGGTTCCGGATGCCCGAGGGCAGCACGACCTTCCACGACCTGATCCGCGGCGAGGTGACCTTCGACCACGCCAACGTGCCCGACTTCGTGCTCGTCCGTGCGGACGGGTCGCCGCTCTACACGCTCGCGGTGGCCGTGGATGACGTGCTCATGGAGATCACGCACATCCTGCGCGGCGAGGACCTCCTGTCCTCGACGCCGCGCCAGATCGCCGTCTACCGGGCGATGGGCGTCGCCGACGAGGACCTGCCGGCCTTCGCGCACCTGCCGTTCGTGATGGGAGAGGGCAACACCAAGCTGTCCAAGCGGTACGCCGCCTCCTCGATCGGCTACTACCGGTCGGCCGGTTTCCTGCCCGAGGCGGTCTGCAACTACCTCGCGCTGCTCGGCTGGTCGCTCGGCGACGACCGTGAGGACTTCACCCTCGACGAGATGGCGGCGGCCTTCACGTTGGAGCGGGTGAACAAGAACCCGGCGCGCTTCGACCTGCACAAGCTCGAGGCCATCAACGGCGACAAGATCCGCGCCCTCACCACCGAGGACTTCGTCACGTGGATCATGCCCTTCCTGCAGCAGGCCGGTCTGGTCTCGCACGAGCCCACCGACGACGAGCTCGGCCTTGTCGCCGGAGGGGCACCGCTCATCCAGGAGCGGATGGTCCACCTGACCGAGGCCGTGGACATGCTCGGCTTCCTGCTGGTCGACGAGGAGCACTTCACCGTCGACGACGAGGCCGCGTCCCGGTCGCTGACCCACGAGTCGGTGCCCGTGCTCGAGGCGGCCGTCGCCGCGCTCGAGGGGCTGGACACCTGGCTGACCGAGCCGATCGAGCTGGCGCTGCGCGCCGCCCTGGTCGATGGGCTCGGGATCAAGCCCAAGCACGCCTTCGGCCCGGTGCGCGTGGCGGTCAGCGGGCGCCGGGTGTCGCCGCCGCTCTTCGAGTCCATCGAGCTGCTCGGCCGGGACAAGACCCTCCATCGCCTGCGCGACGCGCTGGCCGTCGCGCGCGCGTGACACCGCGGTGAGCTGGCCGGGCGGCGAACGCTACCCGCAGCTGCTGCGCACCCCCACCCACCGGTGGTGGAAGCCGCTGCTGGGGCTGCTGCTGGCGACCGTCGTCCTCGTGGTCGGCGGCGTCGGGGTCGTGCTCGCCGCGGTGCTCGTCGCGGCGCTGACAGGCGCTCAGGACCCGTTCGCCGAGGAGGCCCTGAGCGCGGACACCCCGCTGGGCCTGCTCACGGTCAACCTCACCATCCTGATGATCGTGCCGGCGGCGCTGCTCGCCGTCCTCGTCGTCCACCGCGAGAGCCCCGGCTGGCTC
>DASVBJ010000230.1:0-2187 GCA_036375895.1 Actinomycetes bacterium
GGCAGCACGGTGTGGACGTCCCCGACCACGCCGAGGTCGGCGATGCTGAAGATGGGCGCCTTGGGGTCCTTGTTGATCGCGACGATCGTGCGGGACCCCTGCATGCCCGCCCGGTGCTGGATCGCCCCCGAGATGCCGCCCGCGAGGTACAGCTGGGGGGCGACGGTCTTGCCCGTCTGGCCGATCTGGAAGTCGTGGCCGTACCACCCGAGGTCCGTGGCCGCGCGGGACGCCGCCACGGCGCCACCGAGCGCGTCGGCAAGCTTCTCGAGCAGCCCGAACGCCTCGGCGGAGCCCATCCCCCGTCCGCCGGCGACGACGATGTCCGCATCTGCGAGGTCCGGCCGCACGGTGCGCGCCTTCGGCGTGCGCCGGAGCACCCGGGCGGCGCTCTCCGCGGCGCTCGGCTCGATCTCGACGGTCTCAACGACCGGCTGCACGGCTGCCGCCTCGGGCTCGACCGACTTGGGTCGCACGGTGATGATCGGCGTCCCCCGGACGACCTTGCTCTGGGTCGTCCACGCGCCCGAGAAGACCGACTGGGTCACGAGGGGGCCGTCGTCCCCGGGCTGCACGTCGACCGCGTCGGTGATGATCCCGGAGTCCAGCCGAACGGCTGCACGCGCCGCGACCTCCGTGCCTTCAGGGCCCGACGTGAGCAGCACGGCGGCCGGGGTCGTGCGCCGGACGACGCCCACGAGCGCCTCCACCTCGGGCGCGACGAGGTAGTCCTCGATGCTGGGATCCCGGGCGACGAAAACCCGCCTGGCGCCGTGCTCCCCGAGCACGGCGAGGATCGCGTCGCTCGCGGGCCCGCAGACGAGAGCCGTCGGATCACCGAGCCGGCGGGCGAGGGTGAGCAGCTCGAGCGTGGTCTTCCGCACCGCTCCATCGCTGTGCTCGACGAGCACCAGGACCTCGGCCACGGGATTCTCCTTGTCGGCGTGTGCGGTCGTGCCGCAGCAGGGTTCAGAGCAGCCTTCGGGCGACGAGGAAGTCGGCCACCTGCACTGCGACATCGCCCTCGTCGACGATGACGGCCCCTGCCTGGCGGGGCGGCTGCGCAGCCACGGAGTGCACGGAGGTCGCGGCCCCGGCCAGCCCGACCGCCGCGGGTTCGATGCCCAGGTCGGCGAGGGTCCACATCGTCAGCGGCTTCTTCCGCCCGGCCATGATCGCCTTGAAGGACGGGTAGCGGGCTTCCCCCGTCTGGTCGGTGACCGAGACCACGGCCGGCAGCGTCCCGGTCACCTCGTCGGAGGTGGCATTGCCGTCGCGGCGGATCGTCACGGCCCCGTCGGCGACCGTCAGGGCGCCGGCGAAGGTGACCTGCGCAACGCCGAGCCGCTCGGCGAGCATCGCCGGCACGACGGACATCTGGGCATCGGTGGAGGCCATCCCGCAGACGACGAGGTCGAACCCGATGCGTTCGACGGCTCTGGCCAGCACGAGCGACGTCGCCAGGGCGTCCGAGCCGTGCAGGGCGTCGTCACAGACGTGGACGGCGTCGTCCCCGCCGATGGCGAGCGCCTTGCGCAGGGCGTCTGCCGCGCGCGGCGGCCCCATGGTGAGGTAGGTGATCGTCGCCGGCATGCCCTTCTCGACCAGGGACACCGCCTGCTCCACGGCGTACTCGTCCAGCTCGCTGAGCCGACCGTCCACGGCGGCCCGGTCGAGCGTGCGATCGTCGGCGAACCGCCACGCCGCGGTGGGGTCCGGGACGTGCTTCACCAGCACAACGATCTTCATGGCCCCTCGCTCCACTCGCCGCACCTGGGCCTGCTCGTCTGCGACGACGCTACGTCCGACCGCGGGCGGGCACAGGCGCCAAAAGACCCGGGCCTTCCCTGACCTTTGGTCTCTGCTGCACCCGACCCGCGGCGACCCGCTCCGCCGAGCACGTCGCCGTCAGGCCCTGCGAGCGCGCGAAAGTCCTCCGAACCGGGAGGATCCCGGCGCCGCGAGCCGTGGGCTGCGGGCCCCGGTCCCGTCCGCGAGGGGAGGCGGGCGTCGGGCCGGATGCGAAAGGCCCCCAGCCCGTCAACACCGGGTCGGAGGCCTGTTCACGGAGCCGCCTGTCGGAATCGAACCGACGACCTACGCATTACGAGTGCGTCGCTCTGGCCGACTGAGCTAAGGCGGCGTGCGCGGCGGACCGCGGCACGGCCAGGGAGTCTACAGGCTCCC
>DASVBJ010000269.1:0-3541 GCA_036375895.1 Actinomycetes bacterium
CCCGAGGACGCCTACGAGCCGTGGGCACAGCCCCACATCAGCAGGTTCAAGGAGTGGCGGTCACGGCTGGTCATGGACCTCGTCGAGGCGTACCTGGATGCAGGCGAGCCGGATCTCGCCCTTGCGCTGCTCGCCCCGGTGGTGAGCGCCGACCCGCTCCACGAGCCCGCTCACCGCGCGATGATCAGGGCGCTCGCCGCCGCCGGCCGCCGCTCGGAGGCCCTGCTCGTCTTCGAGCGGCTGCGGACCGTTCTGGACGAGCTGCTCGCCGCCGAGCCCGAGCCAGAGACCCGGCAGATCGTCCGGGACCTGCTGACCGCCGACGGGCCGGAGCCTGTCGCGGCCCCGAGCACTCGGGACACCGGCGACCTTCCGTCGCCGCTGACCACGCTCGTCGGGCGGGCGCGGGAGCTCTCCGAGCTGGACGGGATGCTCGCCCGTACCCGGCTGCTGACGCTCACCGGACCGGGAGGGGCGGGCAAGACGACGCTGGCCGTGGAGCTGGCCCGCCGGCGCGCGGCTGACTATCACAGCGGTGTCTACCTGGTGGAGCTGGCGGCGCTCGACGACGGTGACCTGGTCGTGGCGCAGGTCGCCCGCTCGTTCGGGCTGGACCTGCATTCGCATCCCGCCGGCGTCGAGTCACTTGTGGCCCAGCTCAGGCACCACCAGGCACTGCTGGTCCTGGACAACTGTGAGCACCTGCTCGACGAATGTGCACGGGTCGTCGCCGGGCTGCTGCGGGGGTGCGCCGGGCTGTCCGTCCTGGCCACGAGTCGGGAGCCGCTGCGGACCGAGGGCGAGGTCGCATGGCGAACCCCGTCGCTCGGCGTGCCCGACCTGGCCCACCTTCCGGGGCTCGACGAGCTCACCGAGATCGCCTCGGTAGAGCTGTTCGTCCGGCGCGCATCCGCGTCCGTCGCCGATTTCCAGGTCACGCCGGGCAACGCGAAAGCGGTCGCGGAGATCTGCTATCGGCTTGATGGCATCCCGCTCGCGCTGGAGCTGGCCGCCGCCTGCATCCCGGTCCTCACGCCAGAGCAGATCGCGGGTCGGCTGGACGACGCGCTCAGCGTGCTCCGGCGCGGTGACCGGGCCACCGTCACCCGGCAGCGCACGCTGGCAGCCACGCTCGAGTGGAGCCACGACCTGCTCGACGACGACGAACGGGTGCTGTTCCGGCGGCTGTCGGTCTTCGCGGGCTCCTTCACCCTCGACGCGGTGGAGTCGGTGTGCGGGCCGGAGCGGCCTTCCGGGGCCGTTCTCGTGGAGCTGGCGCGGCTCGTCGACACGTCGCTGGTCGTCACCGAGGCCAGGGGCGACACCACCCGTTACCGGTTGCTCGAGACCGTGCGGCAGTACGCCGCCGAGCAGCTGAAGGCGTCAGGTGAGCAGCACGAGCTGCAGATGCTGCACTGCCGCTGGTACCTGGAGCTCGCGCAACGCCGAGACCCGGAGCGGTCGCCCGGGCCGGTCGATGTCGTGCCGGCGAGCCTTGACGTGGAGCACGACAACATGCGGGCGGCGCTGAGCTTCTCGCTGCGGCACCTGCCGGACATCGCGCTGCAGCTCGCCGTCGCGCTGTGGCGCTACTGGCTGGCGCGGGGCCTCTTCGCAGAGGGCTGCCGCTGGGTCGAAGCGGCACTGGCGGCCGCACCGGAGCCGTCGGCCCTGCGCGCTCGAGCGTTGGCCGCGCTCGCAGTCTTCGACGTGCGTCGCGGCAGCGGGCACCGGCTCGCCGCGCTGGGCGCCGAGGCAGTGGCCATCCACAGCACGCTGGACGACCCGGCGGGGCTTGCCTGGGCCCTGCATCACGATGCCGTGCTCGCCTACATGGGCGGCCGTTGGACGGAGTGCTGGCAGCGCATCCTCGAGACGCGGGAGGCAGCGGGCGACTGCCGCGCCGATGACGTCGACACGGCGGCGCTGCACCTCCGGGCGATGGTGCTGCTCGCTCGCGGAGAGCTGTCCGATGCCCACGCGGCTTTCGAGCAGGTGCTGGCCGACCTCGACCGGATCCCCGGCACCACGCCACCGTTCTTCTCGCCCGTCACGCTCGGCTTTGCCGTGCACGGCACGGGCACCGCGAGCCCACGGATCCATTTCGAGGAGACCGTCCTGCTCGGCCGTCATGTCGGAGCGGGCCAGTCGGCGGGCTACGTGCGCTGCGACCTCGCCGACCTCGCCCGGCTCAGCGGCGAGCTGGACACGGCGTTGACCATGCTCCGGGAGGCCCTCAGCCGCTTCGTCGCGCTCGGAGACCGGGACGGACAGGCGTTCGCACTGAGCCGGGTGGGCTGCCTGCATCGTGTCCGCAGTGAGTTCCGCGAGGGTCGGGATGCGCTGGAAGACAGCCTGCGGCTGCGCCGCGAGATCGGCGATCGTCGCGCCATCGGGCTGACGCTGGTGAACCTCGGTGTCCTGTCCGCAACCGAAGGTCACGTAGAGCACGGACGGGCGCTGCTGAACCAGGCGCTGGGCGGCTTCGGGGAGACCGAGGACGTGCCTGGGCTCGTCGGTCTGGCACTCACGACGGCGAGCATGTCCGCCGACGGTGGGGCTTACGGTGCGGCGGAACAGCAGCTCGTCACGTCACTGCCGGAGTCGCACCACATTCCGGGCAATCACCGCGCAACCGCCTGGGCGTACGCGATGCTCGCCGACGTCTGCCGTCGGCAGGGGCGCCTGGTCGAAGCCGACCGCGCACTCAAGCAGGCGGGCCAGTTGTTCGACGCCCTCGGCGCTGTCGACGGCGCGGCACACGTTCGGACAGCCCTGCAAAGTCGCCGCTAAGCAGCAGCAAAGACCGCCCTCCTAGCGTCGGGCTCGATCCGACAACCCAGGAGGGCACCAATGACGACAGCGACAGAGCCGACCAAGGTGATCGGCGACGCAAGCGTGGGAGAGCTGCAGGCGGCGATCCGCGGGCAGGTCATCCGACCCGGCGACGACGAGTACGACGACGCGCGCACGGTCTGGAACGCCGCCCATGACAAGAGGCCGGCGCTCATCATCCGGTGCACCGGCACCGCTGACGTCATCGCGGCGGTGACGTTCGCACGCAGCCAGGGCCTGCTGGTTGCGATCCGGGGTGGTGCGCACAGCATCGCCGGCTTCTCGACCTGCGATGGCGGCGTGGTCATCGACCTGTCCCCGATGAACGCGGTCACGGTCGACCCGGTGCGTCGGCGGGCGATCGCTCAGGGCGGGGCGACCTGGGCGGATTTCGACCACGAGACGCAGGCGTTCGGCCTGGCCGTCACCGGTGGCCTCGTCTCCAGCACCGGGCTCGGCGGCTTCACCCTCGGTGGTGGCATCGGCTGGCTGTTGCGCCGCCACGGCCTCACCAGCGACAACCTCGTCCGCGCCGAGGTCGTCACGGCCGACGGCAGGCTCGTGCACGCCAGCGCGGAGGAGAACCCCGACCTGTTCTGGGCTCTCCGCGGCGGCGGCGGAAACTTCGGGGTAGTCACCTCGCTCGAGTACACCCTGCACCCGGTCGGGCCCACCGTCCTCGGCGGCTTGCTGTTCTTCCCCGCCG
>DASVBJ010000293.1:0-2532 GCA_036375895.1 Actinomycetes bacterium
GCCGTGCCCGGCGTACCGTCCGACCCAGCGGACGGCATCCGCGCCGGCCGCTCGGGAGGCCCACTTTCCGTGCTGAACGCTCAGCCAGGAAGGGGGCCGGGACCCGGCCCCTGGGCCGGCCCCGGCCACCGACTCGACACCCGCGTCGCGGTCTCGCTGCGCGGGTGTGCGTTCACAAGGGGAGAACCGGATCGTGGCTAGCTCTCGACGTCGTCACGGCGACCCCGTGCGGCGGACCTTCGTCCTCGACACCAGCGTCCTGCTCGCCGACCCGCTCGCCATCCTGCGCTTCGCCGAGCACGAGGTCGTGCTGCCGGTCGTCGTGATCAGCGAGCTCGAGGGCAAGCGCGCCCACCCCGAGCTCGGTTACTTCGCGCGGCAGGCGCTGCGACTGCTCGACGACCTGCGGATGGAGCGCGGCCGCCTCGACGAGCCGCTCGACGTGGGGGATGCAGGCGGCACCGTCCGGGTCGAGCTGAACCACACCGACGCGAGCGTCCTCCCGCCTGGCTTCCGTCCGGTCGGCGGCGCGTGGGACAACGACAGCCGCATCCTCGCGGTGGCCCGCAACCTGGCCGCCGAGGGCCACGACGTCACGCTGGTCAGCAAGGACCTGCCGATGCGGGTCAAGGCCTCCGCGGTCGGGCTGGCTGCGGAGGAGTACCGCGGCACGGCCGCGGTGGAGTCGGGCTGGACCGGCATGGCCGAGGTCCCCGTCCAGGCCGACCTCATCGACCTGATGTACGAGGCCGACCGGGTCGACCTCGCCGAGGCGCGCGAGCTGCCCTGCCACACCGGCCTGGTGCTGGTGTCCGAGCGCGGCAGCGCCCTGGGGCGGGTCACGCCGGAGAAGCAGGTGCGCCTGGTCCGCGGCGACCGGGATGCGTTCGGCCTGCACGGCCGCAGCGCCGAGCAGCGGGTCGCCCTCGACCTGCTGCTCGACCCGGACGTCGGCATCGTCTCGCTCGGTGGTCGGGCCGGCACCGGCAAGTCGGCGCTGGCGCTGTGCGCCGGGCTGGAGTCGGTCATGGAGCGCGGCCAGCACCGCAAGGTGGTGGTGTTCCGGCCGCTGTACGCCGTGGGCGGCCAGGAGCTCGGCTACCTCCCCGGCAGCGAGGCCGAGAAGATGAGCCCGTGGGCCCAGGCGGTCTTCGACACGCTCGGCGCGCTGGTCACGTCCGACGTGGTCGACGAGGTCATGGACCGCGGCATGCTGGAGGTGCTGCCCCTCACCCACATCCGCGGACGCTCCCTGCACGACGCGTTCGTCATCGTCGACGAGGCGCAGTCCCTCGAGCGCAACGTGCTGCTCACGGTGCTGTCCCGGGTGGGGCAGGGGTCGCGTGTCGTCCTCACCCATGACGTCGCCCAGCGCGACAACCTCCGGGTGGGCCGCCACGACGGCGTGGCCTCCGTGATCGAGGCGCTGAAGGGCCACCCGCTCTTCGCGCACGTGACGCTCACCCGGTCGGAGCGGTCGCCGATCGCCGCGCTGGTGACCGAGCTGCTCGAGGGCGTGCCGGGCTGACCTGCCGACGAGGGGCGCCGGTGTGGCGCGCCTCACTCGACGTACCCCGCTGATATCACCGTGCGTGACGAAGTCCGCACGGACACGCCGGGAAATCGGACACTGTGACGTAGCCCACGTCGTCTCGATTGGCATTTTCCGGTGAACCTGTTGCAGTCTCGTTGGGCAAGACCCCTGTGTGCGGGGGGAAGGTGACGATCACTCTCAGTCACCATCGGCATCTGGAACCTGAGCCGGACCCGCACACCGCCCCGGAACACGTCGGTGGCCGAATGTGCCGCCTCGGGGCCCGAGCCTCCATCTCGGGGACCTGGATGGGAGGCCCGTGACCGGGGTGCCGACTGCATGCCGCCCGACCGGTGGCATGCCGCCGCTGGGAAGGATCCCCTGTTGAAGAAGAACCGGATCTCGGTCCGGGGGTTGGCCGCTGCGACCGGCACTGCCGTCGCGGTCGGAGCGCTGACCGTCGGTGTGAACGCCTGGGCCGCCGAGCCCACCTCGAGCGAGACGGCCGTCACGCGGATCGGGCCCTTGCCCGACGGCGCCGAGGTGCGCCGTGGCGCGGTCGCGCCGGGCAAGACCCTCGCCGACATCGAGGCCAAGCAGCAGCGTGAGGCCAAGGCGCGGGCAAAGGCTCGGGCCGCGGCCCGCGCCAAGGCGGCCGCTGCCGCCAAGGCCCGCGCGGAGCGGCTGGCACAGCAGCGCGCCAGCCGGGCGGCGGCTCGCAAGGCGGCCACCGTCGTCTCCGGCGACCCCCGCAGCATCGCCCGCCAGCTGGCCTCGTCGAGGTACGGCTGGGGCGCCTCGCAGTTCGACTGCCTCGACACGTTGTGGGGCAACGAGTCGGGCTGGGACGTCCACGCGCAGAACCCGTCGTCGGGTGCCTACGGCATCCCGCAGGCGCTGCCGGGCTCGAAGATGTCGGAGTACGGCTCGGACTGGCGGGACAACGCCGCCACCCAGATCAAGTGGGGTCTGAGCTACATCGACGGCCGGTACGGCTC
>DASVBJ010000298.1:0-2461 GCA_036375895.1 Actinomycetes bacterium
CGGATCAGCGGCCGCACCGGGTGGCTGTTCGTCCTGGCCGTCATCCTGCTGGCCTGGCCGGTGCAGCTGGGCGGCAACCTCGGGCTCGTGGTCGTCGCCGGGCACTCCATGGACGGCACCTACCGCAGCGGCGACCTCCTCCTGACCTGGCCGAGCGCCGACTACCGGGCCGGCGACGTCATCGTCTATCGCGTGCCCGACGGGGAGCCGGCCTCCGGTCTGCGGGTCGTCCACCGCGTCGTCTCGGGCGATGCCCGCTCCGGGTTCGTGACCCAGGGCGACAACCGGGACACCACCGACATCTGGCGACCACGGCCCCACGACATCGACGGCAGCCCCTTCCTGGTGCTGCCGGTCGGCGGCCTGGTGCTGCGCTGGCTGCTCAGCCCGCTGGCCCTCGCGCTGCTGTGCGCCGTCTGCGTCTACCTGCTCGTCGTCGGCAAGAACGCCAGCGACAGCGATGGCGAGGGAACGCGGCTCGATCCTGGCGACCCGGTCCCGGCGGTAGGGTCGCCCGCATGCCCGAGACCCACGCCGTACGCCGGGAGCGGCTCGCCGACCACCTGACCACGGTGGGCGCCGAGGCCGCGCTGGTCACCCGCCTGGTCAACGTCCGCTACCTCACCGGGTTCACCGGCTCGAACGCGGCGCTGCTCGTCACCCCGCAGCACGCGGTGCTGGCCACCGACGGCCGCTACATCACCCAGTCCGCGGCGCAGGCTCCCGACGTCGAGCGGGTGATCGACCGGGCCTGCGCGGCGGCGCTGCTGACCCGGGCCGGTCGGGACGGCCTGCGCAGGGTGGCGTTCGAGGCGCACGACGTCACCGTCGAGGCGCACCAGGCGCTCAGCGGGCTCGACGGCGCTCCCGCGCTGGTGCCGCTCGGCCACGCGGTGGAGGAGCTGCGCACGGTCAAGGACGACGAGGAGCTCGCGCTGCTCCGCGAGGCCTGCGCGATCGGCGACCGGGCGCTGCAGGAGCTGTTCGGCACCATCGCACCCGGGCGCACCGAGCGGGACATCGCCCGCGAGCTCGAGGGCCGGATGCTCGACCACGGTGCCGACGGCATCGCGTTCGAGACGATCGTTGCCACCGGCCCGAACAGCGCGGTCCCGCACCACCGGCCGACCGACCGGGTCGTCGAGGCCGGCGACCTGCTCAAGATCGACTTCGGCGCGCTCTACCGCGGCTACCACGCCGACTGCACCCGCACCGTGGTGGTCGGGCAGGCTGCCGACTGGCAGGTCGAGATCCATGCGCTCGTCCGTGCTGCGCAGCGGGCCGGGCGCCATGCGCTGGCACCGGGGGTCGACGTACAGGCCGTGGACTCAGCGGCCCGCGACGTGATCGAGGCCGCCGGCTTCGCCGACAACTTCACCCACGGACTCGGGCACGGCGTCGGCCTGGAGATCCACGAGGCGCCGAGCATCGGGTACAGCGCGACGGGTAGACTCGACGCCTGCACGCCGGTCACCGTGGAGCCCGGGGTCTACCTGCCGGGCCGCGGGGGCGTCCGCATCGAGGACACCCTCGTGGTGAGGGACGGCGAGCCAGAGCTGCTGACGACGACATCGAAGGACCTCCTGGTCCTTTAGGTCACCCTTGACGAGAAGGACTCCTGACCCGTGGCCACGACGAACGACCTGAAGAACGGCTTGGTGCTCAACCTGGACGGCCAGCTCTGGTCGGTCGTGGAGTTCCAGCACGTCAAGCCCGGCAAGGGTGGTGCCTTCGTGCGCACCAAGCTCAAGAACGTGCTCTCCGGCAAGGTGGTCGACAAGACCTTCAACGCCGGCACCAAGGTCGAGACCGCGACCGTCGACAAGCGCGACATGCAGTACCTGTACAAGGAGGGCGACGACTTCGTCTTCATGGACATGTCGTCCTACGACCAGATCCACGTGCCGGCCGAGACGGTCGGCGGCGGCGCCGACTACATGCTGGAGAACCAGGACACCGTCGTGGCGCTGCACGAGGGCACGCCGTTGTACGTCGAGCTGCCGGCCTCGGTCGAGCTGACCATCTCCTACACCGAGCCCGGCATGCAGGGCGACCGCTCCACCGGCGGCACGAAGCCGGCGACGCTGGAGACCGGCGCGGAGATCCAGGTGCCGCTGTTCATCACCACGGGCGAGAAGGTCAAGGTGGACACCCGCGACGGGAGCTACCTCGGCCGCGTGACGGGCTCCTGACGACATGGGTGCCCGCACGAAGGCCCGCAAGCGCGCGCTGGACATCCTGTTCGAGTCCGAGCAGCGCGGCGCCGACGTGCTGGAGACGCTGGCCGGCCGGGTGGCGCAGGCCGACCCGCCGGTGGGGGACTACACCGTCGAGCTGGTCGAAGGCGTGGCGGCGCACCGCGACCGCATCGACGAGCTGCTCACGACGTACTCCCAGGGCTGGTCCCTCGACCGGATGCCCGCCGTCGACCGGAACATCCTGCGTATCGGGACCTACGAGC
>DASVBJ010000341.1:0-20225 GCA_036375895.1 Actinomycetes bacterium
GACCGCGACGACTGGTGGGTCTACGACCCGCGCGACCCCCGTACGTACAACCTCTGGCAGCCGGGGCGCCCGGCGGTCGCCAGCTGGCGCACCAGCTGGGCCGAGGACCTGTCGGGGTACGGCGGGCAGTACCGGTACGCCGTGGTGCTGGGCTTCAACCTGCCCGCCGGGGTGCACCGCGGCCCCGACGGCCAGCGGGTGGCCGACGAGCCGGCCGACACCCGGCTCGGCGGCGGCATCTTCCTGCACGTCAGCGGGCCGGGGGCGACCTCCGGCTGCGTGTCGGTGCCGCGCGCGGCGATGCGGCGGGTGCTGGAGTGGCTGGACCCGGCCCGCCACCCCGTGGTCGTGATGGGGCCGCGCGGGGCGATCGACCGGCTCTAGCTGCCCTCGGCCAGCTTGCCGCGCAGCTGCAGCACCGCCTTGGTGTGCATCTGGCAGATGCGGCTCTCGGTCACCCCGAGCACCTGGCCGATCTCCGCGAGCGTCAGGCCCTCGTAGTAGTAGAGCGTGACGACGATCTTCTCGCGCTCGGGCAGCGTGTTGATCGCCTTGGCGAGGAGGTACTTCGTCTCCTCGGACTCGAAGGCGAGGACGGGGTCCTCGGCCTTGGTGTCCTCGAGGGTGTCCACGAGGCTGAGCTTGTCGCCCTTCTCGCCGCCGACGCTCAGCAGCTCGTCCAGCGCGACGACGTTGACGAAGGAGACCTGGCTGAAGATCTGGTGCAGGTCGTCCAGGCCGATGCCCATCTCGGCGGCGACCTCGGCCTCCGTGGGCGTGCGGTGCAGCTCGGCCTCGAGCTTGGCGTAGGCCTTCTCGACCTCGCGGGCCTTGTAGCGGACCGAGCGCGGGATCCAGTCGATGGCGCGCAGCTCGTCGATGATCGCGCCGCGGATGCGGCTGATGGCGTAGGTCTCGAACTTGATGGCCCGTTCGAGGTCGAACTTCTCGATCGCGTCGATCAGGCCGAAGATGCCGTACGACACGAGGTCGGCCTGCTCGATGTTCGGGGGCAGCCCGACGCCGACGCGGCCGGCGACATACTTCACCAGCGGCGAGTAGTGCAGGATCAGCCGCTCGCGCAGCGCCTGCTCACCGGTCTTCTTGAACTGCTCCCAGAGCTCGCGAAGCGCCGCCTCGGCCGCGCTCTTCTCCGCGGCAGCCGCGTCGTCGAGCTCGACCTTCTTCTCGGTCGTGGCGCCCACGCCCCGGCCCGACGTGGCGGCCGAGCCGTCACGCCCGTGGGTGCGCCTGGTCATATGTTGCCTTCAGCCTGTCGACGGACACATGGGTATAGATCTGCGTGGTGGCGAGCGTAGCGTGGCCGAGCAGCTCTTGAACGGTTCTCAGGTCGGCTCCCCCCTCGATGAGATGCGTGGCCGCACTGTGGCGCAGCCCGTGCGGGCCGAGGTCCGGCGCGCCGGGGACGTGGGCCAGCAGCGTGTGCACGACCCGGCGCACGGTCCGCGGGTCGATGCGTCCGCCGCGCGCACCCAGGAACAGCGCGGGCCCGCTGCCGGTCACGGCGAGCCTCGGCCGGCCCTCCACGAGCCACGCGTCGACGGCGCGCAGCGCGGGAGCGCCCAGCGGCACCACCCGTTCCTTGTTGCCCTTGCCGAGCACCCGCACCACCCGGCGGGACCCGTCGAGGTCGTCGACGTCGAGCCCGCACAGCTCGGACACCCGGATGCCGCTGGCGTAGAGGACCTCGAGGACCGCCACGTCACGCAGGCCGGTCGGGGTGCGCTCGTCGGCCGCTGAGGCGGCCACGTCGAGGAGGGCACGCGCCTCGTCCCGACGGAGGACGTCCGGCAGGCTCCGGCCGGTCTTGGGGGTGGCGAGCAGCGCGCCGGCGTCGAGCGGCGCCCGGCCGGCCCGGTGCGCCCAGGCGGTGAAGCTGCGGGCCGATGCGGCCCGCCGCGCGACGCTGGACCGGGCCTGTCCGGTGGACGACAGCCGCGCCAGCCAGCTGCGCAGCACGGTCAGGTCGAGCCCGGCGAGGTCCCCGCGCCCCATCCGCACCGCGTGGTCGAGCAGGCTCGCCGCGTCGCCCACGTAGGCCCGCACCGAGTGGGCGGACAGTCCCCGACCGGAGCGGAGGTGACGTTCGTAGTCGGCGAGCGCGGCGTCCAGAGCCGGGGGAAGGGCGTCGCCCTCCCCCGCAGCCCCACCCGCCGCCGTGCCCACGCGGCCACGGTGATCGAGTTCGGGACCGGAATCAAGCACCCCGGTCGAACACGGCGCGTCACCCCGGCGCGGCAGGGGCCCCAGCGGTGCGCGCCACCGCCGGGTGACGCATCCGGCGCCACTCCCCCGCAGCCTGCTCGGCGAGGCCCCGTGAGGAGAGCACGCCGAGGCAGCGCAGCACCGTCGGCAGGTCCAGCCCCGCCACGCGGGCGACGCTGGCCGGGCCGGCCGCCCGGCGCGCGGGCAGCGCCTCCAGCACGCGCAGGTGCAGCTCGTCCAGGCCGTCGTGGGGCCTCTCCTCGCCGCGACGCGGCGGTGACTCGTCGGCGCCGAGCTCGCCCACGATGTCGAGCACGTCGGCCGTGTCGGTGACCAGGCTGGCGTTCTGCACCCGGACCATCTCGTGGCAGCCCGCGGACATGGCGGAGGTCACGGGCCCCGGCACCGCCATCACGGCCCGGCCGAGGTCGCCGGCGTGGTTGGCGGTGCTCCGGGCGCCGCTACGGCTGGCGGCCTCGACGACCACGGTGCCCCGGGCCAACGCCGCGATGACGCGGTTCCTGGCCAGGAACCGGGGCTTGGTGGGGCGGGCGCCGGGTGGCAGCTCGGAGACCACGAGCCCGGTCTCGCGGACGGCGGCCAGCAGGCCGCCGTGCGCGGACGGGTAGGCGATGTCGACCCCGCAGGCCAGGACCGCCACGGTGCGCCCGTCGACACCCAGCGCGCCGCGGTGGGCCGCCGCGTCGATGCCGTAGGCGGCGCCGGAGACCACGGTCCAGCCCCGCTCGGCCAGCCCCGCGCCCAGCCCCGCCGCCACGTGCTCGCCGTACGCCGTGCAGGCCCGCGCCCCCACGACGGCGACCGCGCGCCGGGCGAGCACGCTGAGATCGCCGGCCCCGCAGACCCACAGCGCAAGCGGCAGCTCGTCCCCCAGGTCGTCGAGCTGCGGCGGCCACTGCGCCGACCCGGGCACGATCAGCCGCGCGCCCACCCGGGCGGCCGCGGCGAGGTCCGCCTCGGCATCCGGCCCGCCCAGCCGGGAGCGGTACTGCGCCAGCCGCTCCGACGGCAGGGTCCCCTGCCGGACCTGCCCGAGCACCTCCTCCGCGCCCAGCGCCGCGACCAGCCGGCCGAGGGCCCGGTCACCTGGCTCGGCGAGCCGGGTCAGGGCGGCTCGCGCCAGCACCTCGCCGGGCTCCGGTGCGAGCCCACTCGTCCGGACGCTCACGGTCACGCGGCCCTCCGTTCGACACCGCGGTACTCCAGCGCCAACGCGACGTCACCGGCGTCCGGCAGCCCCCGGCCCGCCAGGTCGGCCAGCGTCCAGGCCACGCGCAGCACCCGGTCGACACCCCGCGCCGTCAGGACGCCGCGGTCGAGCTGGCTCTCGGCCGGGGCGACGACCTCCCACGGCAGCCGCCACTCGCGGCGCAGCACATGACCCGGCACCTCGGCGTTGGCCCGCCACGGCGTCCCCTCGAGCCGGCGCCCCATCCGCTCCCGAGCAGCGAGGACGCGGGCGGCCACCACCGCGGTCGACTCGGTGGCCGCGTCATCGCGCAGGGCGGCCCGGCTCGCGGGCAGCATCTCCAGCCGCAGGTCGACCCGGTCCAACAGCGGCCCGGAGAGCCGCGCCAGGTAGCGCACCTTGGCCATCGGGGTGCAGCGACAGTCGAGGCCCCGGCCGACCGCCATGCCGCACGGGCAGGGGTTGGCGGCCAGCACGAGCTGGAACCGTGCCGGGAACCGCACCTGTGCGGCCAGCCGGGCAACGCTGATCTCGCCGGACTCCAACGGCTGCCGCAGCGCGTCGAGGACCCCGGGAGCGAACTCCGGCGCCTCGTCCAGGAACAGCACACCCCGATGGGCGAGCGACGCGGCCCCGGGCCGCACGTGCGAGGAGCCGCCTCCGACGATGGCCGGCACCGATGCCGTGTGGTGCGGCGCCTGGAACGGGGCCACCGTGACCAGCGGCGTGCCGGACGGGAGGGTGCCGGCGACCGAGTGGACCGCGGTGACCTCGAGGGCCGCCTCGGGGTCGAGCGGCGGCAGCAGGCCCGGCAGCCGCTCGGCCAGCATGGTCTTGCCCGCTCCCGGCGGCCCGAGCATCAGCAGGTGGTGACCGCCCGCCGCCGCCACCTCCAGGGCGAAGCGGCCCATCGGCTGGCCGAGCACGTCGCCGAGGTCGAGTCGAGCGAGGTCGCGCTGCCCGGCGTCCGGCCGCGCCGGCTCCGCGGCGGCACCACCGTCCGGATCCGCGTCCGCCGACCCGGCCTCCGACGCCGGCTCCTCCGGCGGCTCCTCACCCCGAGCGAGGGCGACCAGCTCGGCGAGCGACCGGACCCCGGTGACCCGCGCCCCCGGCACGAGCCGCGCCTCGGCTTCGTTGGCGGCCGGCACCACCGCGCTGCGGACACCGGCGGCCACCGCGGCGGCGACGGCCGGCAGCACGCCCCGCACCGGGCGCACCCGCCCGTCCAGGCCGAGCTCACCGATCAGCACCGCCGCGTCGAACACCCCGACCGGCACGACGGCCTGCGCCGCCAGCACCGCGCACGCGATGGCCAGGTCGAAGCCCGAGCCGCGCTTGGGCAGGCTCGCCGGGGACAGGTTGACGGTGATCCGCCGCGACGACGGCCAGGGCTGCCGGCTGTTCAGCACGGCCGCCCGGACCCGGTCGCGCGACTCGCTCAACGACGTGTCCGGCAGGCCGACCAGCGCGTAGGCCGGGACCCCCTGACCGACATCCGCCTCGACATCGACGAGGTGACCCTGCACCCCGACGAGCGCGACCGCGCGGGTGCGCGCCAGCGCCACTCACATCACCCCCCGGACGTGCTCGACCAGCGCCGCACCGCGCGGCGGCTTCAGCACGCCCACCAGGTCGATGCGCACGTCGACCGGCCGCACCGGGCTCTCGTCGAGCCAGCGGGCGGCCAGCCGCCGCAGCCGGGCCGCCTTGCGGGCGGTCACCCCCTCCAGCGGCGACCCGAACCCGAGCCCCGAACGGGTCTTGACCTCGCACACCACCAGCGTGTCGCCGTCGCGGGCCACGATGTCGATCTCGCCGAGGTCGCAGCGCCAGTTGCGCGCGAGGATCGACAGGCCGGCCTCGACGAGGTGTGCGGCGGCGACGGCCTCGCCGTAGGCCCCGAGGGCGTCCTTCGCACGCATCGGCACCACCTCCCGACGCGACCCTCCCGGACCCGGCCGGGCGGCGACAGGCGGCGCGGCGGTTCTGTGGACGACCGGCGCGGCGCGGCGGCTGTGGACGAGCGGCGGGTCAGGCCCCGCCGAAGCCCTGCCCCTTGGGCAGCTCGATGTCGCTCTTGGCGAGCTCCTCGACGTTGACGTCCTTGAACGTCAGCACCCGGACGTTCTTCACGAACCGGGCGGGCCGGTACATGTCCCACACCCAGGCGTCGGCCATGGTGACCTCGAAGAACACCTCGCCGCCGTCGGTGGACCGGGTCTGCAGGTCGACCGCGTTGGTGAGGTAGAACCGGCGCTCGGTCTCGACCACGTACGAGAAGAGGCCCACGACGTCGCGGTACTCCCGGTAGAGCTGCAGCTCCATCTCGGTCTCGTACTTCTCGAGGTCCTCGGCACTCACGCGAACACCGCCTCCTCCTCGATCGTGACGTCGTCATTCTGCCCCTCGCCGACCCGCACGAGGGTGCGGACCGGGACCCTGGCGTCGTCAGCGGCCCGCCGAGCCACGTTGACGTAGGAGAACCGGTGCTCGGGGCAGGGGCCGTGGGCGTCGAGCGCCGCGTTGTGCGTGGGGGTGACGTAGCCCTTGTGCCCCGCGAAGTCGTACGCCGGGTAGCGCTCGTGCAGCGCCACCATCAGCCGGTCCCGTGTCACCTTGGCGACCACCGAGGCCGCGGCGATCGAGGCGCTGACCCGGTCGCCCTTCCACACGGCGAGCCCCGGGGCCGGCAGCCCGGCCACCGGGAAGCCGTCGGTGAGCACGTAGGCGGGCACCGCGTCCAGGCGCATCAGCGCGCGCCGCATGCCCTCGACGTTGCTCACGTGCAGGCCGCACCGGTCGACCTCCTCGGACGGGACCACGACCGCCGACCAGCTGACGGCGCGCGCCACCACCTCGTCGTACACCCGCTCCCGCGCGGCCGGCGTCAGCAGCTTGGAGTCGGCCAGGCCCGGCACCTCCCCCCGGCGGCCCTCCGGCAGCACGACCGCCGCCACGACCAGCGGGCCCGCGCAGGCGCCCCGCCCGGCCTCGTCGGCACCGGCCACCGGGGTCAGGCCGGCTCGCGCCAGCGCCCGCTCGTAGGCATAGAGGCCCGAGTCGCGGCGGACCACGAACCGGCGGACGACCCCTGTCACACCCCCACCTCCAGCGGCACCGAGGGCAGGCCGCGGTGCAGGAGGTCGTGGACCAGCCCGGCGAGCGCGGTCGGGTAGACCAGCTCGTCGGTGGCGCGCAGCTCGTCGACGGTCCACCAGCGGTGGGCGTGCACGGCCCGCTGCTCGAGCTCGGTGAAGCCCGACGTGTCGACGTCGTGCGAGTCGACGCGGGCCAGGAAGAACGTCTCCCGCTGCCGGAAGCGCTCGCCCTCGAAGTCGAACTCGGCCAGGCGGGTCCACAGCGGCGGGCCGAGCTCGGCGGTCGCGCAGCCGGTCTCCTCGCGCAGCTCACGCAGCGCGGCGGCCTCGAGCGACTCGCCGTCCTCGACGCCACCGCCGGGGGTGAACCAGAACCGGACGTCCGGCACGTGCGGGTCGGCGCCGACGAACAGCAGCACCCGGTCGTCGGCGTCGAGCAGGAGGACGCGGGCCGCCTCACGCGCCGTCGCGGCGACCGGTGGCTCGCTCATGCCCCCGAGCCTACGACGGGTCAGTGGGCGGGAGCCGCCAGGCCGGGCTGGTCGAAGGTCGACGGCCGGTGCAGCAGGCCGGCGCGGTCGACCGGCCACACGATCGTGAAGGCCCGGCCGACGACGTCGCTCACCGGGACGAAGCCGCTCGAACCCGGCTGCTCGGCATGGGCCCGGGAGTCCTCGGACACCGACCGGTGGTCGCCCATCACCCACAGCATGCCCTTGGGCACCGTCACGGAGAACGGCGTCTCGGTGGGCTGGTCCCCGGGGTACACGTACGGCTCGGCGAGCTCGACCCCGTTGACGCTCAACCTGCCGTCCTTGCCCACGACCTTGTCGCCGCCGACGCCGATGACCCGCTTGATCAGGTCCTCCTCGCCGGCCGCGGGGGCGAGCCCGACGAAGACGAGCGCCTTGCGGATCGCGCCCCGGACGCCGCCGTCCTGGACCTGCTCGCCGGGCCCGGCCAGCCAGCCGCCGGGGTCGCGGAAGACCACCACGTCGCCGCGGTGGATCTCGTCCGGCTTGTCGGCCAGCTTGTTGACGAGGACCCGGTCGTTGACGAGCAGGGTGTTCTCCATCGAGCCGGACGGGATGTAGAACGCCTGCACGAGGAAGGTCTTGATGAGCACCGAGATCACCAGGGCGGTGAGCACGATGCCGGGCAGCTCGCGCATGAACGACCGGCGCGGCTTGCGTCGGCGGGTCGCTGCCCGGCTGGCCCCCGCCGACCCGGCCGGGGGCTCGGGCGGCGTGGGGTCGTCGGTGGTCATGGCCTTTGCCCTCCGCTCCCCGCCCGCCGTCGGCGCCGGCCCATCACGCTCGGCAACGCGACGGCAAGACCTAGAGCGTACGGCGCGGCCGGGGCGAGCGCCGACGGCGCCCTCACCTCGTCGTACGTGGCCGGGACGCCCAGCCCCGTCCAGTGCGAGGGCGGCCAGACGACCGAGAAGGCCCGGCCGATCACCTTGCTCTCGGGCACGGTCCCGCCGCCGGGGTCACCCAGGTGCGAGCGGGAGTCGGCGGACTCGGCCCGGTGGTCGCCCATCACCCAGAGCCGCCCCTCGGGCACGACCTGGTCGAACGTGGTCCCCGACGGCGTGTTGCCCGGGTAGAGGTAGGACCACTCGGCGAGCGGCGAGCCGTTGACGGTGACCCGCCCCTGGGCGTCGCAGCACTTCACCCGGTCGCCGGGCACGCCGATCACCCGCTTGATGAAGTCCTGCTCGCCGGGCGGCGCGATGCCGAGCGAGGACCCGACGGTGCGCGCGGCCTTCGCCAGCGGACTGGTCGGCTGCTTCACGTGCGTCTCGGGGGTGAACGAGTCGAGCCCGTTGAAGACGACGATGTCGCCCCGGCGTACGTCGTGCAGGCGGTAGGAGACCTTGTCGACCAGCACCCGGTCGCCCACCTGCAGCGTGTTCTCCATGGACCCCGACGGGATGTAGAACGGCTGCACGCCGAAGGTGCGGACGAGCGTGGCCAGCAGCAGCGTCAGGCCGACGAGCAGCACCAGCTCGCGCAGCAGTGAGCGCTGCGCGCCGTAGCGCGACGGGGAGAGGTCGACGTCCGTCCTCAGCACGGTCACCGCCCGCGCGAAGGGGGGCGGGTGCGGGCGATCACCGGGCGAGCGTAGAGCAGACGAGGTGCGGCGATCAGTTGGTCGCCGTGGTCTCGCGACGCTCCTTGATCTTGGCCTTCTTGCCGCGCAGCTCGCGCAGGTAGTAGAGCTTGGCCCGGCGGACGTCGCCGCGGGTCACGACCTCGATCTTCTCGATGACCGGGGTGTGCACCGGGAACGTGCGCTCGACGCCGACCCCGAAGCTGATCTTGCGGACGGTGAAGGTCTCACGGACCCCGTCGCCCTGGCGGCGGATCACGACGCCCTGGAAGACCTGCACGCGAGAGCGAGTGCCCTCGATGACCCGGACGTGCACCTTGAGGGTGTCTCCGGAGCGGAAGTCGGGGATGTCGCTGCGCAACGAGGCGGCGTCGACGGCGTCCAGCGTCTGCATCGGGGGTCTCTTCCTCGCGGTGCCACAGGTCACCCACGTGATCGGTGTGGTTGTCTGGTCGGCTCCGGCCGGGCGGGTCGCGCTCCCCCTGTGGCAGGGGCGCAGCAAGGACGGGGCAACAGCCGCTCAGTCTGCCACAGGCGGGGAGTCGCGATCCAGTCGGCCTCCGGCTCCGGGCCGCCAGCCGGCCTCCGCCAGCACGTCGAGGTCGTGCCGGTCGAGGTCCGCCGGGTCGAGGGCGGCGACGAGGTCGGGGCGGCGCTCGGCCGTGCGCCGCAGCGACTCGTCGCGGCGCCACCGGGCGATCTGCGCGTGGTTGCCGGACAGGAGCACAGCCGGCACCTCGCGCCCGCGCCAGGACTCCGGCTTGGTGTACGCCGGGCTCTCGAGCAGTCCGGCGACGTGTGACTCGTCGACGAGCGACTCGGCGTTGCCGATCACGCCTGGCAGCAGGCGCGCGACCGCCTCGACGATGGCGAGCACCGCCACCTCGCCGCCGTTGAGGACGTAGTCGCCGAGGGAGACCTCCAGCACCCGGAACCGCTCCGCGGCCTCGTCGAGGACCCGCTGGTCGATGCCCTCGTAGCGACCGCAGGCGAAGACGAGCCAGCGCTCCGTCGCCAGCTGGTGGGCCATCGCCTGGGTGAACGGGCGCCCGCCCGGGGTGGGAACCACGAGCACCGGACCCGGCTGCGCGGGGCCGGCCTCGGAGGTGACGGCGTCGAGTGCGGCGCCCCACGGCTCGGGCTTCATCACCATGCCCGGCCCACCGCCGTACGGCGTGTCGTCGACCGTGCGGTGGCGGTCGCTCGTCCAGCCGCGCAGGTCGTGCACCCGCACGTCGAGCAGGCCGTCCTCGCGGGCCCGGCCGATGAGGGAGAGACGCAGCGGGTCGAGGTACTCGGGGAAGATCGTGACGACGTCGACGCGCACGGCTCACTCCGCCCGGTCGGGGTCGAGCAGCCCTGGCGGCGGGTCGATGACGATCCGCCGGCCGTCGAGGTCGACGTCAGGCACGATCTCCCGCACGAACGGCACGAGCACCTCGCGACCGTCGGCCGCGCGCACTGCCAGCACGTCCTGACCGGGCAGGTGCAGGACCTCGGCGAGCTCGCCGACGGGCTCGCCGGCGACGGTCAGCACGTGCAGCCCCTCCAGCTGGTGGTCGTAGAACTCGTCGGGGTCCACGGGGCGCTCGTCCGGGTCGACGTCGGCGACGAGCAGCACCCCGCGCAGGCCCTCCGCCGCGGTGCGGTCGGTCACGCCCTCGAAGGTCAGCAGGAGGCGTCCGCTGTGGACGCGACCGGCGGTGATCGTCAGCGGGCCGGCCGTCGCGGGCTCGGTCGCCACCGTGGCTCCGGGGGCGAGCCGACCCTCCGGGTCGTCGGTGCGGACCTCGACCGACACCTCGCCCCGGATCCCGTGCGGCCGCCCGATGCGGGCGACGACGACCTGCATGCGCACCACTCTCCCGGACGACGGGCCATGACAACGAGCGAGGGACGACGAGCCATGACGACGAGCGAGGGCCGGCGGACGCGGCAGCACGTGCCTGCCCCCGCCGGCCCTGACGGTCGGTCCCTCAGCGCTCGTCGACGTCGAGGAAGTCGACGCGGACCCCGCGGCCCGGGCCGAGCGCGCCGACGACGGTGCGCAGCGCCTTGGCGGTGCGCCCGTTGCGGCCGATCACCTTGCCGAGGTCCTCCGGGTGCACGCGCACCTCGAGGACGCGCCCCCGGCGGTTGTTGCGGTCACGGACCCGGACGTCGTCGGGGTGGTCGACGATGCCCTTGACGAGGTGCTCGAGGGCCTCCTCGAGCATCGTCAGCCCTCGTTCCCGGCGGCCTCGGTGGTCTCGGCGGCCTCGGCGGTCTCCGGCTGCGCGGCCTCGGCGGCCGGGGTGTCCTCGGCCTTGGGCTCCTCGGCAGCCTTCGGCTCGGCCTTCTTCGCGGCCCTCTTCTTCGGGGTCGTCGCGCCTTCCTTGGGCTCGGCGGCGGCGTCCTTGGCGGCGGCCTCGAAGACCGCCTTCTTGTCGGCCTTGGCCTCGGCGGTCTTCAGGGTGCCCTCGGCGCCCGGCTCGCCCTTGAACTTCTGCCAGTCGCCGGTGACCTTGAGGATCGCGGTGACGGGCTCGGTCGGCTGCGCGCCCACGGAGAGCCAGTACTGCGCCCGCTCGGAGTCGACCTCGATCAGCGAGGGCTCCTGGGTCGGGTGGTACTTGCCGATGGTCTCGATCGACCGGCCGTCGCGCTTGGTGCGCGAGTCAGCGACGACGATGCGGTAGTACGGCGCACGGATCTTGCCCATGCGCATCAGCTTGATCTTGACGGCCACGGGTGTGGGGTCTCCTGAGTCATGAGGGTGGGCGGCCGGTGCCCCGCGTGGGGTGCGGTGGGCGGCTGCCCGGGGGTGGACACGGCGTACGGGGGAAGAGGGCCCGTCGTACGCCGGGTTCAGCCGGCCATTGTGCCAGACGCCCCGCGCGCGGGCCGAATCCGCCGATACCAAGATCCTTTGGACGCGGACACACCGCCGCGCCGGCGTGTCTGGTGCGGGAGCGTCCAGTCGATCTTGTGGGGGCAGGTCGTCAGGCGACGATGCGGCCGCGGAGGACGACCCGGGCGGGGTGGGCGAGCGCGCGCAGGTCGGCCAGCGGGTCCTCGTCGTACAGCACCAGGTCGGCGGGCGCGCCGGGCTCGAGGCCCGGGTGGCCGAGCCAGGCCCGGGCCCGCCAGGAGGCCGCGCCGAGCGCGTCGGCGGCCGGCAGCCCGACCTGCCGGTGCAGCGCCAGCACCTCGCGTCCGATCAGGCCGTGCGGCAGGACGCCCCCGGCGTCGGTGCCGGCGTAGATCGGCACACCGGCCTCGTGCGCCGCGCGCAGCGTCGCGTCGCAGCGGGCGTGCAGGTCACGCATGTGGTCGGCGTACTGCGGGAACTTCGCGCCGGCCTGCTCGGCGTACGTCGGGAAGTTGTCGAGCTGCACCCGGGTCGGCACCAGCGCCGTCCCGCGGGCGGCCATCTGCGCGATGACGTCGTCGGTCAGCCCGGTGCCGTGCTCGATGCAGTCGATGCCCGCCGCGACCAGCTCGGCCACCGACTGCTCGCCGAAACAGTGCGCCGTGACCCGGGCGCCGAGCTCGTGGGCGCGGGCGATCGCGGCGGCGGCCGCCTGGGCGGGCCAGCAGGGCGTGAGGTCGCCCGCGTCGCGGTCGATCCAGTCGCCGACGAGCTTGACCCAGCCGTCGCCGCGCCGGGCCTGCGTCTCCACCTCGGCGACGAGCTCCTCCGGCTCGACCTCGGCGCCGTAGTTGCGGATGTAGCGCTTGCTGCGCGCGATGTGCCGGCCGGCCCGGACGATGCGGGGCAGGTCGTCGCGGTCGTCGATCCACCGGGTGTCGGCCGCGGTGCCGGCGTCGCGCAGCAGCAGCGCGCCCGCGTCCCGGTCGGTGACGGCCTGCCGCTCCTGGGTCTCCGGCGGCACTGCGCCGTTCGCGTCGAGCCCGACGTGACAGTGGGCGTCGACGAGGCCGGGCACGACGTAGCCCCGCGTGGCGATCGTCCGCGCGCCCGGCACGGGCTCGGCGCGGACGAGCCCGTCGGCGTCCACCCAGAGGTCGCGCTCGTCCTCACCGGGAAGGACCACGGCCCGCAGGTGCAGCGGCTGGACGGTCATCGCAGCTCCCTCGCTCTCCTTCGCTGTCCCCCGTTCATGATCGGGAGGGGATCCGGGCGTCAGGGCCCCAGCAGCCTTTCACGATCATGGTGGAGCGGGGCAGCCGGCCGGCGCCGGGGTCCGGCACGGCCCGCGCCGGGGTCCGGGACCGGTCAGCGCTGCCCGGGGGGCAGCAGGCCGCGCAGCTCGTCGGGCAGCTCGAAGCTCTCGGGCAGGTCGGCGGGGGCGCCCTCGCCGGACTGGCGCGCCTCCCGCTGCTGCTGCTCGAGCGCCCGCTTTGCCGGGTTGCCGGAACGGCCGCCCTTGGCCTTCTTGCCGCCGCCCTTGGCCGCGGCCTTGCCCTTGGCCTTCTTGCCGCGGCCCATGCCCGGCATGCCCGGCATGCCCGGCATCCCGGGGACACCCGGCATGCCGCCCTTGCTGAGCTGGCGCATCATCTTCTGCGCCTCCGTGAACCGCTCGACCAGGCCGTTCACCTCGGCGACCGTGTGACCCGAGCCCTTGGCGATGCGCGACCGCCGCGAGCCGTTGAGCAGCTTGTGGTCGCGGCGCTCGGCCGGCGTCATCGACTTGATCATCGCGGTGACACGGTCGATCTCGCGCTCGTCGATGTTCTCGATCTGCTCGCGCATCTGGCCCATGCCGGGCAGCATCCCGAGCAGCTTGGAGATCGAGCCCATCTTGCGGACCTGCTCCATCTGGGCCAGGAAGTCCTCGAAGGTGAAGTCCTCGCCGCGGCCGAACTTGCCGGCCATCTGCTCGGCCTGTTCCTTGTCGAAGGTCTTCTCGGCCTGCTCGATCAAGGTCAGGACGTCGCCCATGCCGAGGATGCGCGAGGCCATCCGGTCGGGGTGGAACGCGTCGAAGTCGGTGAGCTTCTCCCCCGCGGAGGCGAACATCACCTGGCGGCCGGTCACCTTGGCCACCGACAGGGCGGCGCCGCCTCGCGCGTCGCCGTCGAGCTTGGTGAGCACCACGCCGTCGAAGCCGACGCCGTCGAGGAACGCCTGCGCCGTGTTGATCGCGTCCTGGCCGATCATCGCGTCCATGACGAAGAGCGTCTCGTCGGGCTGGACCGCGTCGCGGATGTCCGCGGCCTGCTGCATGAGCTCCTCGTCGATGCCGAGGCGGCCCGCGGTGTCGACGACGACGACGTCGAACATCTTCTGCCGGGCGTGCTCGACGGCGCGACGCGAGACGTCGACCGGGTCACCGACGCCGTTGCCGGGCTCGGGCGCGAAGACCGGCACGGCGGCCCGCTCGCCGACGACCTGCAGCTGGGTCACCGCGTTGGGCCGCTGGAGGTCGGCGGCGACCAGCAGCGGCTGGTGACCCTGGTCCTTCAGCCAGTGGGCGAGCTTGCCGGCCAGCGTCGTCTTGCCGGAGCCCTGCAGACCGGCCAGCATGATCACGGTCGGCGGGTTCTTGGCGAACCGGAGCCGCCGGGTCTCGCCGCCGAGGATCTCGACGAGCTCCTCGTTGACGATCTTGATGATCTGCTGCGCAGGGTTGAGGGCCTGGTGCACCTCGGCACCGCGGGCCCGTTCCCGGACGGCGGCGATGAACTCCTTGACGACGGGCAGCGCCACGTCGGCCTCGAGCAGCGCCACGCGGATCTCGCGCGCGGTGGCGTCGATGTCGGCGTCGGTCAGCTTCCCCTTGCCGCGCAGGTTCTTGAACGTGGCGGCGAGGCGGTCCTGAAGAGTGGCGAACACGCGGGTCCTCGGTGTCGTACGACGGTCAGCCCTCGGCTGAGGCAACCCGGCAAGCGTAGTCGCCGCCCGGCCGCCGCGAGCTCACGAGGCCGCGTCGGTGAGGACGAGGACCACCTCGCGCGCCGCCGACGCGTCGAGCGGCCGGCCCTCGTCGTCCGTGAGGTAGAAGACGTCCACGGCGTCGGCCCCGAGCGTGGCGACCCGGGACGCCCGGATGCTCACCCCCATCAGGGCGAGCGCCCGCCCGAGCCGGTGCAGGAGGCCGGGCCGGTCACCGGCGCGGACCTCCACGACCGTCGCCGTGTCCGAGGCGCGCTCGAGCACCTGCACCCGGGGCGGGGCGGGCACGACGGTCGAGGTCGAGCGGCGCTCGGCGTCCCGGCGGGCCAGCCGGGCGGTGACGTCCAGGGTGCCGGCCAGCGCACGGCGTACGTCCTCGCGCAGCGCCTCCAGCGTCGGCCGGTCCCCCATCGGCGCGGCCACCGTCCAGATGTCGGTCGCCACGCCGCCCTCCGTCCAGGCCTGCGCGGCCCGGACCGACAGCTTGTGCAGCGCGAGCACACCGGCCACGGCGCCGAAGAGGCCTCGCCGGTCGGGCGCGACGACGGTCACCAGCCAGGATCCGGCGGCCGCCGGCTCCAGCGCCACGGAGACCTCGCCGGCACGGGCCAGCCGCGCCGCCGCGGCGGGTGGTGACGGGGGCGTCGCCGCGGGCTCCTCCCGGTCGTGCAGCAGCGCGGTGGTGCGCGCGACGAGCTGGTCCACCAGCCCCGCCCGCCAGTCGGTCCAGGCGGTCGGGCCGGTGGCGACCCCGTCGGCCCGGGTGAGGGCGTGCAGCAGCTCGAGCACGTCCGTCCCGCCCACGGCCTCCGCCACCGCACGCGCGGTCGCGGGGTCGTCGACGTCGCGTCGCGTGGCGGTCTCCACGAGCAGCAGGTGGTGGCGGACGAGGCGCTCCACGACGGCGACGTCCGCCGGCGGGAGGCCCATCCGGGTGCACGCCGCGGCCGCCAGCGGGGCTCCCGTCTCGCTGTGGTCGCCCGCGCCGCCCTTGCCGATGTCGTGCAGGAGGGCGGCCAGCAGCAGCAGGTCGGGCCGGCGCACCTCACGCACGAGCGGGGCCGCCCGCACCGCTGTCTCGACGAGGTGGCGGTCGACGCTGAACCGGTGCACCGGGTTGCGCTGCGGGAGGTGACGGACCCGCCCCCACTCGGGCAGCAGTCGCTCCACCAGGCCCGCGTGGTCCAGCGCCTCCCAGACCGGCACCAGCGGGGCGCCGGCGCCGAGCAGGTCGACGAGCAGCTCGCGCGCCGCCTCCGGCCACGGCTCCGCCAGCGGCGGCCCGTCGGCCGCGAGCCGATCGACCGAGCTCTGCGAGACGGGGAGCCCGGCCCGGGCCGCACGTGCGGCGAGGCGCAGCGGCAGCAGCGGGTCGGTCAGGACGTCCGCCTGGGCGGTGAGCACCGCCTCGCCGTCGTGCTCGGCGAGGCCGGGACCGAGCAGCCGCAGCACCGGGCGCCGGCCGCGGACGTAGCGCGACCGGCCGGCGCGGGTCGCCTGCAGGGCCCGGCGCCAGGTGACCTCGCCGGCGTGGGCGACCTCGGACGCGGCGCCCGCCACCCGGCGCAGCAGCTCGTCGCTGTCGCTCAGGCCGAGGACGGAGGCGACCTGGTCCTGCTCCTGCAGCACGAGCCGGTTTCCCGCGCGACCCGTGACGAGGTGCAGGGCGTCGCGTACGTCGGCCAGCGCCCGTACCGCGTCGTCGACCGCCCGGTGCGGCCGGTCCGCCACCCACGAGGCCGCGACGGCCCGCAGCGACACCAGGTCGCGCAGGCCGCCGCGGCCCTCCTTCAGGTCGGGCTCCACGGCGTGTCGCAGGTCGCCGTACCGCGCGCCCCGCTCCACCCACGCCTCGCGCAGCTCGGGCAGCCGGCCGCGGGCCGCCGCCCGCCAGTCGGCGAGCACCGTGGACCGCAGGCGACCGGCCAGCCCGGGGTCGCCCGCCACGAGCCGCGCATCGAGCAGGCCGAGCAGCACCGCCAGGTCCTTGCCGGCGAGCCGGCGGGCCTCCTCGAAGGTCCGCACCGAGTGGTCGAGGCGGACCCCCGAGTCCCAGACGGGGTACCAGACCCGCTCGGCGAGGGCGGTCACGTCCTCGTCGCCGGAGTGCAGCAGCAGCAGGTCGAGGTCGCTCCCGGGCGCCAGCTCGGCCCGCCCGTACCCGCCGACGGCCACCAGCGCGACCTTCGCCGGGCGGCCCTCGGCGGACTCGCAGGCGTCGGCCAGGACGCTGCTCAGCCACGCGTCGGTGAGCGCGACGAGGTCGCGCCGCCGCGCGGGGCCGGGCCTGTCCCTTCTCGCGAGCAGGTCCCGACGCCGCGCGGCGTACGCGGAGGGCGCCGGGTCAGAGAGCGTCGACGCCACGCTCACCCGTACGCACCCTCACCACGGTGTCGACCGGCATGGACCAGACCTTCCCGTCGCCGATCCGCCCGGTCTGGGAGCTCTTGACGATCACCTCGATGACGTCGTCCGCGTCGGCGTCGTCCACGAGCACCTCCAGCCGGACCTTGGGCACCAGGTCCACGGTGTACTCCGCGCCCCGGTAGACCTCGGTGTGGCCGCGCTGACGGCCGTAGCCGCTCGCCTCGGAGACGGTGATGCCGTGCACCCCGAAGGACTCCAGCGCGTTCTTCACGTCGTCGAGCTTGAACGGCTTGATGACCGCTGTGACGAGCTTCATGCCTCCACCTTCTCCTTGCTCGCGCCGAGGGCCGCCGTGGGAGCGGAGGCCCGGTAACCGGCGCCGGTGACGGCACCGAACTCGTACGCCGACTCGGCGTGCGTGGTCACGTCGACACCGGTGATCTCGTGCTCCTCGACGACCCGGAAGCCCATCACGAGGTCGATGGCCTTGCCGATGACCAGTGTGACGAAGAACGAGAAGGCGAGCACGGCCCCGGCCGCCACGGCCTGCCGCCACAGCTGGTCCAGCCCCCCGCCGTACAGCAGCCCGTCGACGGCCGCCGGCGCGTCCTTGGTGGCGAGCACGCCGATGAGCAGGGTGCCGACGACGCCACCGACGAGGTGCACGCCCACGACGTCCAGCGAGTCGTCGTATCCCAGCCGGTACTTCAGGCCGACGGCGAGCGCGCACAGGACGCCCGCGGCGGCGCCGAGGACGATCGCGCCGACCGGGTTCACCGCGGAGCAGGCCGGCGTGATCGCGACCAGGCCGGCCACGATGCCCGACGCGGCGCCGAGCGAGGTGGCGTGCCCGTCCCGCAGCTTCTCCGTGGCCAGCCAGGCGAGGGACGCCGCGGCCGTCGCGGCGAGGGTGTTCACCCAGGCGACCGCGGCGACCCCGTTGGCGCCGAGGGCGGACCCGGCGTTGAAGCCGAACCAGCCGAACCACAGCAGGCCGGCTCCGATCATCACCAGCGTCAGGTTGTGCGGCCGCATGGGCTCCTTGCCGAAGCCGATGCGCTTGCCCAGGACGAGTGCCAGGGCGAGCCCGGCGGCGCCGGCGTTGATGTGCACCGCCGTGCCGCCGGCGAAGTCGACCGCGTGCAGCCGGTTGGCGATCCACCCGCCGGTTTCCGCCGTCACCCCGTCGAACGAGAAGACCCAGTGCGCCACCGGGAAGTACACGACGGTCGCCCAGACGGCCGCGAACGCCATCCACGCGCCGAACTTCGCGCGGTCGGCGATCGCGCCGCTGATGAGCGCGACCGTGATGATGGCGAACACGGCCTGGAAGGCGACGAAGGCCAGCGGCGGGATGCCGGTGCCGTTGATCGCCTTCCCCGCGTCATCGGTGAGCTGCAGGATCGGGTCGGCCGTGAGCAGGCCCTTGAGGCCGGCGAAGTCGAGGTTGCCGACCAGGCCGCCGCCGACGTCGTTGCCGAAGGACAACGAGTAGCCGTACAGCACCCAGAGGACGCTGATGAGACCCAGGGCGCCGAAGCTCATCATCATCATGTTGAGCACGCTCTTCGCACGGACCATGCCGCCGTAGAAGAGCGCGAGGCCCGGGGTCATCAGGAGCACCAGGGCGGCGCTCGTGAGTACCCAGGCGGTGTCGCCGGTGCTCGGTGTCACGGGAGGTACCTCCTCGGGCGGGGTTGCTTGCCCAGAAGGCTGGTGGCGCGCCGTTACCCGGGACGGCGTGCCGTGTTTCGCACAGGTGACGAATGCGCCTGGCTCGTTACCGACAGGTGAACGCCGTCCGGATGGCGAGACCGCCGCCGCGCAGCCGGCTCAGAGGGCGTCGCCAACCGTGCGGACCGCCGCTACCAGCCCGGCCACGTCGGCCTCGGTGGTGCGGGGGTTGATGAAGCAGGGCCGCACGGCGAACCGGCCCTCGACCCAGGTGCCGCTGGGGACGTACGGCGTGCTGACGTGCAGCCGTCGTACCAGCCGTTGGTTGAGCTCGTCGAGGGCCGGGTCGTCGAGCCCGTCGCGCCGGTAGCGGAAGCAGCAGACCGACAGCTGCGGCTCGGTGAGCAGCTCCAGGCGCGGGTCGGCACGCACCAGGTCGGCGACCCGCCGGGCGTGGTCGTTGTCCCGTACGACGCGCTGCCGCAGGCCGTCGACACCGATCTCGTGCAGGGCGGCCCAGACGACGAGGCCGCGGGCGGGCGCCGACAGGTCGAGCGTCCAGTCGTGGAAGGGCAGGCCCATGGCCTCCCACGGGGACTCCTGGGCCGAGCTCTCGAAAGCGCCCTCGATGTAGTCGCTGGGCTCCCCGGTGAAAGCCCGCCCCAGCAGCGCGCTGTCGCGGACGAACGTCGTGCCGACACCGGTCGGCACGCACAGCCACTTGTGCGCGTCGACGACCACCGAGTCGGCGCGGTCGAGCCCTTCGTAGCGGTCGGCGATGCGCTCGTCGAGGCGGCCGAACAGGCCGTAGGCACCGTCGACGTGGAACCAGGCGTCGTGCTGCCCGGCCACGTCGGCGAGGGCGGCCAGGTCGTCGATCGCCCCGGTGTTGGTGGTGCCGGCGACACCGACCACGGCCACCGGCACCACACCCGCGGCGACGTCGCGCTCGACGGCCGCCCGCAGCGCAGCCACGTCCACGCGCTGCTGTGTGTCGACCGGCACCATCTCGACCGCGGTCCGGCCGAGGCCGAGCACCCCGGCCGCCTTGAGCATGCAGTGGTGCATCTCGACGCTGCCGTAGATGCGGCCTCGCGGCTGGCCGGCCAGCCCGTCGCGAGCGGGGTCGTGGCCGAGTCGCTCGTAGGCGTGCTGGCGGGCCGCACCGATCGCGAGCACGTTGGCCACCGAGCCGCTGCTGGAGAAGGCGCCCTGCATGCCCTCGGGCAGCCCGCACGCCTCGGCGAGCCACCGTAAGGCGACCGACTCCAGCAGGTTCCCGGTGTGGCCGAGATAGCGCTGCGTCCCCGCGAACGTGCTCACCAGTCGGGCGACGGCGGGCACGACCGTGGCACCCGTGGTGATCCAGCCGAGGAAGCCCGGTGCCGTCATCCGCATCGCGTCGGGGATGACCGACTCCGAGAGGACCCGCAGCGTCTCCTCGCCGCCGTTGCCCCGCTGCGGGACGGGCGTGTCCAGCAGCGCGCGCCACGGGGCCTCCGGGCCGCTGCGCGTGCCGGTCGCGGGCGCGCGCAGGTGCTCCTCCAGGGCCGGTACGACGAGGGCGAGCGCCTCGGCCAGCCCGTCGGTCCGCGCCGCGTCCGTCACGACAACCACCTCACCCTCGCAGGACCTGCCCGTCCGCACCCCCTCGGCAGCGATCATGCACGAACCGTCGGACATCCCGGCT
>DASVBJ010000013.1:0-3528 GCA_036375895.1 Actinomycetes bacterium
ATCATGCGCGCGATCGGTGCCCGTCGCCGGCAGGTGGCCGCGGTCTACGTCAGGACAGCCATGCTGCTCGGCGCGATCGGCGCGCTTGCCGGCATCGCCCTCGGGATCGTGCTGTCCAACGTGCTCGCGCGGTACTTCGGCTCGATGTTCTGGGCCATCGACGTCCGCTTCGGCGTGGACCGGACGGTGCTGCTCGTCAGCGCCCTGGTCGGCTTGTTCGGGCCACCGCTCGCCGCGCTGCCCGCGATCCGCCGCGGCGTCCGCACCGACCTGCGCGAGGCGCTGGAGTCGACCGGATCGGCGGTCGGCAGTCAGGAGGGCGCAGACCGGCTGCTCCGTCGCGTGGGCTTCATGCCACGGACGCTGCAGATCGGGCTGCGTGGCGTGGGACGACGCAAGCGGCGCAGCCTCGCCACCGCACTGATCGTCGCGCTCGCCGTGGGCAACCTCCTCGCCTTCCTCGGGCTCTCGACCGCCGCGACGCAGTCCTCGCGTACGTCGTGGGGCGACCATCAGGAGGACGTCCGCCTGTGGACCGGCGGCCGAGCTCTCTTCGACGCCCGTGCTGCAGAGACGATCCGGTCGACTCCGGGAGTGGCGGAGGCGCAGCCGGCGCTCGTGAACGATGTCGAGCTCGCCGGCGAGGCCGCCGTCGTGTGGGGGGTCACTCGGGACCCGCTGTTCCGGTACCGGATGTCCGAGGGCCGCTGGTTCACGCGTGCCGAGGAGCGGGGCAGCGCGCGGGTGGCCGTGGTCGAGCGCAACATCGCCGAAGCGACCGGCGTCCGGGTGGGCGAGCGCATCACGCTCGCCACCGCCGCAGGCAGCGCACAGGTTCGCGTCATCGGGATCTCGAAGAACCAGCAGGAGGAAGGCACCGCGTTGTTCCTGCCGCTGACCACGGTCCGGTCGATGCTCGGCGAGCCGACGGGGGTGAGCACGTACTGGGTCAGGACGGTCTCGCCCGAGCACGGGCTGGTCGACCGGACCACGACCCAGCTCGAGGACCGGCTCGCGGCCCTCGGCTACGAGGTCGGCAGCGAGATCAAGTACATCGCCGAGCGGGACGAGATCGCGGCCAACCGCACCGTCACGACGTCGATCACCGTGCTCGGTCTGCTGGTCGTCGCGATCAGCATGGTGGGACTCGCGAACGCGATCACGATGAGCATCATCGAACGCACCCGCGAGATCGGGATCCTCCGTTGCATCGGCGCGCGCGCACGCGACGTGCGCCGCATCTTCACCAGCGAGGGGATGACTCTCGCGCTCGCCGGCTGGCTGCTCGGGATCCCGCTCGGCTACGCGCTCGACCGCCTGCTCGTCTGGCTGGTCAAGGAGGTCGCCAACATCAACGTGCCCGTGGCCTTCCCGCTGTGGAACCTCCTGATCGCCCTCGTCGGGACGACGGCGCTCGGACTCCTCGTGCTGCTGCTGCCGCTGCGCCGCGCGATCCGCCTCCGGCCGGGCGACGCGCTCCGCTACGGCTGACGAGCCTGTGCTCACGCCCCCTTGGCGACCGACGCCATCTCGACCACGGTGACGTGACCGGTGTCGGGGTGCGGGACGAGCAGCGAGGCCATGCGGTGGAACATCTCCCCCGTCGACACGCCGCCGACGTACGCCAGCCGCTCGATGTTCTGCCGGCACAGGTGGGCGAGCTCGCGCGCCACCGCGGCGGGGTCGTCGGCCGTCGCCCAGAGCTGGGCGAGCTCGTCCTCGTCCCCCTGCCAGTCGGCGCGGATCATCGCCAGCGCCACCCGTGTCGCATCCGTTGCGGTGGGACCCATGCCGGATGGGTTCCCTTCGGCCGCATGGCGGAAACCGGGTTCGTACGAGGAGGTGGCGCCGCCCGGTATGGGGGGAGACCGGGCGACGCCGGGCTCGACCCGGTTTGGGGGTCTCCGGCTCGAACCTCGGCGACCGTAGAGCCCAGGGAGGCGACAGGGCAACCTGTCGGCGACACGTCGCCCTGTGATCTTTCCGACATCCCACGCAGCGCCGGGCTGCACCCGAAGGGCGTGGCGGACGAGCCGGAGCCGGCACTGCCGAGCGGTCTTGGCACAACGGCTCGATCGGGGCGGGGCGAGTTGTGCAGAGGGTCAGCCGCTAATCGGCTCTTGAGATTGGGCTAGGCGATGCTCGCCGCCCGGCGCACGCTCGCCCGCTCCCCGCATAAGCGGATGACTCCAGCGACGTCAGAACCGGAACCGAGTCAGACCGCCCGGATCCGTCGTCAACACCACGGTCGCCGAGCGCGGCTCAATGCGATACACGTTCCACGGCGGTGGTCCTTGTGACGGTGCGTTGAACGGGGCCGTGATTCCCGACCCGCTCTCGTCGGGTTCCGCCGGCCAACCCTGGTCCGCCCACGCCTTCGCGATGCGCGCCAACGCGTCGGGGTCGCTCACCCGCGTAGCGTCGCCCTCGACTACGACGTCCGCGTCCCGGACGGACACCGCGATCGAACACCGCGGATCACGTGTGACGTTACGTCCTTTGCGTGTGCGCGCGCCCGTCTGGAACCAAAAGGTGCTATCCAGCCAGAGGGCACCGACCGCAGTCACATGCGGACTGCCGTCCTCGTTGACCGTGGCTAACCACGTCGTGTGGGAGCTCACCGCGTCTGGCGCCGGCGCCGACTTCGCGTCAAGCTTCTCCTCAACGGCGGCCCAGCTCACCGGGGGCAGGCCATCCGCTGCACCCAAATTGACGACCTCCATGAGCCCTCCCATTCGTTCCCCTTGCACAACCCTGGCATCGCCCCGTCATAGATGAGACGTGCACCTACCGCAAGAGTCATCGCAAAGACGTCGCAAATCTGCACCCGGTCCAGGCACGTGCTCGCCGACGTCTGGATGACGGCGCCGAGGACCGGCGCACACTCAGCCGCGTCGAGAAGCCCCTTGACACAGAGGGGTGCCTCCGAGCGCGCGACAGGGCTGGCGCTACCGAGCGGCACCTCCTCGGCACGCGGTCGCCGATTAGTTTCGGCGTGGCACTCCGTCTGTTGTGTCGGGTCGGACAACGATGACCTGGGAAGACCCCAAAGAAGGAGCACCGGATGACATGCAACGCGCCCGCGGGTGCCCGCATCCTGGGCAGCCTGCGATCGGTCGACGGCATGGGCATCGTGCGCCTCGAAGACCGCTTTGACACCGACATCGACGACCTGTGGTCAGCGCTGACCGATCCCCACCGCCTCGCCGGATGGCTCGGCGAGGTGGAAGGCGACCTGCGCCCAGGCGGTGAGTTCCGCGCGTACGTCGCCGGGCGTGAACGCTGCGACGCCCGGACGCGATGGCAAGAACTCCACCCCGCCTATCAAGACTTGGCAGCCAGCCTCACCCAGAGCGACCGAGGATCCATCTTGTAACGCCGGCTCGTCCATCGGGTCGCATCGATGCACGACGAAGGCGGTTGAGGAGACATGGCTATTCAGCGGATGGATAACGTTGCCATCGTCGTCGATGACCTGGACGCGGCTGTCAGGTTCTTCACCGAGCTCGGCATGGAGCTGGAAGGCAA
>DASVBJ010000046.1:0-11530 GCA_036375895.1 Actinomycetes bacterium
CTCGCCGAGCTTGCGCCGCAGCCAGGACAGGTGCACGTCGACGGTCTTGTCCGCACCGCCGTACGGCGACTGCCACACCTCGGCGAGCAGGGTCCGCTTGGACACCACCTCGCCCGGCCGGGCGGCGAGGAAGGCGAGCAGGTCGAACTCCCGCGGCCGCAGGTCGAGCCGCCGGCCGGCCAGCGTCGCCGTGCGCGCCTTCCGGTCGACCTCCAGGTCGCCGACGACGAGGGGCGGCTCGGCGCCCTCCGGCGCCTTGCCCCGCCGCAGCACGGCCCGCACCCGGGCGTCGAGCTGGTCCGCACTGAACGGCTTCACCACGTAGTCGTCGGCGCCCGCGTTGAGCGCGTCGATCACCACCGCGTCGTCGTCACGGGCGGTCGCCACGATCACCGGGACCTGGCTCACCGAGCGCAGCATGCGCAGCAGCTGGCTCCCGTCGACGTCCGGCAGACCCAGGTCCAGCACGACGAGCTCGGGCGGGTCGTCGACGGCCTGCTGCAGGCCGGCCATGCCGGTGGCCGCCGAGGCCACGGCATGGCCCCGCTCGGTGAGAGCCCTGGTGAGGGCCGTTCGGATCCGCAGGTCGTCCTCGATGAGCAGCAGCAACGGCACCCTTGGACGGTAGCGCCGCGCAACCCCTCGTCGGGGCAGGAGCAGCACAGCGATGGACGGGTCTTAGCCTCGCGTTAACGGCTGCCGGGCAGACTGTGCTCCGTGAACCGGCGACTGGCCCTGGTGGCCCTCTGGGTGGTGTTCGCCGTGGCCGCGGTGGGTGTCGGGTTCGCGGCGGCCGGTCTGGTCGAGGGCCCGTTCACCGACAGTCTCAGCACCCAGGGTGGTGGCGACGGCGCCGGGCCCACCGGCGGGTCGTCCGTGCTGCCGACCACCCCGGCGCCGACCGGGCCCCCCGCGACCAGCCACTCGCCGACGACCAGCCCGCCGCGGGGCACGACGAGCGGCACCGACGCGCCGAGCACGGTGACCCGCAGCGTGTCGACCCGTGGCGGGGTGGTCATCGCCCGCTGCACCGGTCACCTGGTGTCCGTCAGCGCGTCCCCGGCCGTCGGCTGGCGGCTCGACGACTACACGCAGGGCAGGGTCGAGGAGGCCAAGGTCCGCTTCGCGGCATCGGGCGGCGACGGCGAGCGGGTCGAGGTCAAGGCGACCTGCGAGCACGGCGCCCCGGTGTTCGAGCTCGAGGACGAGCGCGGCAGCCACGACTCCGACGGTGGCACGTCCTCGGACGAGTGATCAGACGCCGGTGGCGGCCGGCGTGACCGGCTGCCGGCCTTCCGCGAGCCGGGCAGGGGCCGGGACCACGGGCGGGCGGCCGACCCGCACCCTCATGCCGAGCAGCACGCGCAGGGCGGCGATCCACACGAGGCAGGCACCCAGGACATGCGCCGCCACGACCGCGACAGGCAGGTCGGTGGCGTACTGCACGTAGCCCACCGCGCCCTGGCCCAGCACCACCGCGGCCAGGACCGCGGCACGACGCCGCAGCGGCCCGGGTGCGTCCGTCGCGCGCAGCGCGAGGAGCAGCCCGGCGGTCAGGCCGAGCAGCAGGAAGACGAAGTCGGCGTGCAGCTGGGTGACCTCGACCAGGTCGAACGGCAGCCGGTGCGTGGCGTTGCGGTCGCCCGAGTGCGGGCCGCTGCCGGTCACGACGGTGCCGAGGAAGAGGGTCACCGCGACCACGGCGACGAGGATCCTCCCGCCGAGCAGCAGCGGAGCGCGTACGACGGGGGAGGCGCCGCCGTCCGGCACCGGCTCCCCGGCGGTCCGCTCGTGGGCCAGCGTGGCAACCGCGATCAGTGCCATCGAGAGCAGGAAGTGGGCCATCACCGTGACCGGGTTGAGCCCCGTGAGCACGGTGATGCCCCCGAGCAGGGCCTGCGCCACGATGCCCAGGAAGAGCAGCCCGGCCAGGCGGAGGAGGTCGCGGCGCCGCGCGCGCCAGGCGGTCACGATCGCGACGGCCACGGCCACCGACAGCACGAAGGTGAGCATCCGGTTGCTGAACTCGATGACCCCGTGGCCACCCATCTCCCGGGTGACGACCAGGGACTTGTCGGTGCACCGGGGGAAGGTGGGGCAGCCCAGGCCGGAGGCGGTGAGCCGCACGGCCCCGCCCGTGACGACGATGATCGCGTTCATCGCGAGCGCGCCGAGGAAGGCGCGGCGCAGCGCGCGTTCGCTCGGCCGCCAGGCACGCAGTTGGCGGAGACGGTCAGGCACGGCGCAAGCCTACGGCGGTCACTCCCAGCGGAAGGTGGCCGCGGTCGCCGCGCCGGCCACGACCGCCCAGGCCGCGAGCACGCCGACGGCCCCGAGCGGCAGCCCGGCGCCGTCGCGCAGCACCCGCCGCAGGCCCTCGGAGAGGGCGCCGGCCGGCAGCGCCTCCAGCACCGGCCGGATCCGGTCGGGGAAGCGGTCGAGCGGCACGGCGATCCCGCCGCTGACGAGCAGCAGCAGGTAGACGAGGTTGGCGGCCGCCAGGGTCGCCTCCGCCCGTAGCGTGCCCGCCATCAGCAGGCCCAGCGTGCTGAACGCGGCGGTGCCGGCGAGCAGCAGCACGAGCACCGACAGCCATGACCCTTCCGGCGCCCAGCCGAGGGCGAACGCGACGGCCATCAGGAGCGCCACCTGCAGGGCCTCGACGGTGAGCACCGCCAGCGTCTTCGCGACGATCAGCCCCCACCGGGGCAGCGGCGTGGCCCCCAGCCGCTTCAACGCCCCGTAGCGCCGCTCGAAGCCGGTGCCGATCGCCAGGCCGGTGAACGCCGTCGACATCACCGCCAGGGCCAGCACGCCGGGAGCCAGGAAGTCGACCCGCCGCTCGCGCGACCCGAGGTTCATCACCTCGACGCTGGCGAAGACCGTCAGCACGAGCACGGGGATCACCACGGTCAGCAGCAGCTGCTCCCCGTTGCGCAGGATCATGCGCACCTCCAGGCCGGCCTGCGCCCGCACCATGCGGGGGAGTGGGGCGGCACCGGGCCGGGGGACGAAGGACAGGCTCACGTGCGCAGCTCCCGGCCGGTGAGGTCGAGGAAGACGTCCTCGAGCGTGCGGCGCTCGACCGCGAGGCCCTCCGGCATGACGCCTCGCTCGGCGCACCACGCCGTGACCGTCGCCAGCAGACGGGGGTCGACGTGCCCCTCCACGAGGTAGCTGCCGGGGCTCGCCTCCGCGACGGTCGTACCCGCCGGCAGCGAGGTCCGCAGCGCGGAGAGGTCGAGCCCCGGCGGAGCGGAGAACCGGAGCGTGTTGGTGGCGCCCTGGGACATCAGCTCCCGCGGGCTGCCGGTGGCGATGATCCGGCCGTGGTCGACGACGACGACCTGGTCCGCGAGCCGCTCGGCCTCGTCCATGAAGTGCGTGGTCAGCACGACGGTGACCCCGTCCCGGCGCAGGTCGGCCACCAGCTCCCACGTCGACCGGCGGGCCTGCGGGTCGAGCCCGGCGGTCGGCTCGTCGAGGAACACCAGCTCGGGCCGGCCCACGACGGCCATGGCGAGCGAGAGCCGCTGCTGCTGGCCTCCGGAGAGTCGCCGGTACGCCGTGCGGCCGGCCGAGCCCAGGCCCAGCCGCTCGACCAGCGCGGTCACGTCGAGGGGGTGGGCGTGCAGCGCGGCGACGTGACGCAGCATCTCGACGGCCTTCACGCCCGGGTAGACGCCGCCCGACTGCAGCATCACGCCGACCCGCGGCCGCAGCTGGGCCCCGTCGCGCCACGGGTCGCAGCCGAGCACGCGCACGGTGCCGGCGTCCGGGCGGCGGTAGCCCTCGCAGGTCTCGACGGTGGTGGTCTTGCCCGCCCCGTTGGGCCCGAGGACCGCGGTGATCGAGCCGGTGGGCACAGTGAGGGTGAGACCGTCGACGGCGGTCTTCTCGCCGTACCGCTTGACGAGGTCGACGACCTCGACGGCGGGGTGCGACATGCCGGCGAGTCTACGTAGCCGCTCCGAGCCGGTTCTCGGCGATCCACCCGGCCGCGAAGGCGACCGCCTCGCCCAACCCGAACAGGTGCGCGGTGGCGTCGCCGACCGTCCCGGTCCGCACGTGACCCGCGGCGCACAGAGCGGTGCCTATCGCCGGGAAGTCCTCCTCGTCGAGGTCGACGTCCTCGAACGTCACCCAGCGGCGGGCCCCGTCGGCCAGCACCGCGGCGCCCTCCGTGGCACGAGGGAGGCCGGGCACGCGGTACTCCGCCAGGTGGAACGCCGTGCACGAGCCGAAGCCGGCGCCCAGCAGCAGCACGCGAGCCCCCAGCCGCTCGAGCGTGGCGAGCGGCGAGCGCTCGCCGAGCCGGCAGTCGAGGTCGTGCTCGGCGACGACCTCCTCCGCCCGGGCGCCAAGGGCGGCGAACGACGTCTGCGGGTGCGCGCTGCGGCGGGCTCCGGGCCAGGTGCGCACCAGCTCGGCCACGCGGCCCATGCCGGTGCTCGGGGTGAGGGACGGGTCGTACGCCGGGCTCTGTGCCCTGATCACGGGCCACCAGTCGGCGGGCACCGGCGGGCGGCTCCAGCCCGCCGGGTCGGAGTTCTCGCTGGTCTGCGTGGGCACGACCAGCGTTCCCGCCGGCCCGACCGCGCCCAGCAGTGCCTGCACCACGGCGACCGCCCCGCCCGGCACGTAGCCGAGCCGGCGCAGCGAGGAGTGCACGAGCAGGGTGTCGCCCGGCCGCACGCCGAGCACGAGGTCGTCTGTCAGCGCGGCGACGATCGCCCCGCCCGTGACCAGCGAACGGCCCCCGGACCCGGCCGCGCGGGTCTCCTGGGTCTCCTGAGGCTCATGGCCCCCGTGGGCCTGGTGCGTCCCGGTGGCCCTCCGGGCCTCCCGGGGCGTGGGCGGCGGATGGTGCGGATGGTGTCCTCGACGGTCCGGCATGCGCCGATGATGCCCGTCCCGGTCCCCCTGAGGGCGACGCCGCCGCGACCCGCCGGCCCCCGGGTTTGCGACCGGCGCCGAATATGTACACACTGGTGTTGTGAAAAACGAGCGGACCGCGGTGCGCGCGCCGGTGCCTGCAGCCGGCGACCTCGACCTGCGCACCCACGAGCACCGCACCCGCGACCGCGTCGCGCGCTCCATCCTCGAGAACGGCCCGAGCACGGCCACCGCCCTGGCCGAGCGGCTGGGGCTGACCACCGCCGCGGTCCGCCGCCACCTCGACGCGCTCCTGTCCGACGGGCTGATCGAGGAGCGTGAGCCGCGGACTCCTGCCCACCGGGGCCGCGGCCGGCCGGCCAAGGTCTTCGCGATCACCGACTCCGGGCGCGACTCGTTCCCCCAGGCGTACGACGACCTGGCCGCCAGCGCGCTGCGCTTCCTGGCCGAGCACGGCGGCGAGCAGGCCGTCGCCGACTTCGCGCGCACCCGGGTGGCCGAGCTGGAGGCGCGCTACCGCCCCATCGTCGACGCCGCCCCCGCCGATCGGCGGGCGGAGGCCCTCGCCGAGGCCCTCTCGGCCGACGGCTACGCTGCCACCGCCCGCACGACAGCGGCGACCCGCGGCGCGGCCGCGCCCGGGCCCGCCGCGATCGGCGAGCAGCTGTGCCAGCACCACTGCCCGGTGGCGCACGTGGCCGAGCAGTTCCCCCAGCTGTGCGAGGCGGAGACCGAGGTCTTCGCCAAGCTGCTCGGCAGCCACGTGCAACGGCTGGCGACCATCGCCCACGGCGACGGTGTCTGCACGACCCACATCCCGGCGGTCCGCACGGACCAGCCGGACCCGCACGTACCCGCTCCGACCGACCGGAGGACCCCTTCATGACCAGCACCGCTCACCCGGAGCTCGAGGGCCTGGGCCGCTACGAGTTCGGCTGGGCCGACTCCGACGCGGCCGGCGCATCCGCCCGGCGCGGCCTCAGCGAGGAGGTCGTCCGCGACATCTCCACCAAGAAGGGGGAGTCGCAGTGGATGCTGGACCTGCGGCTCAAAGGTCTGCGGCTGTTCGGCAAGAAGCCGATGCCGACGTGGGGCTCCGACCTGTCCGGCATCGACTTCGACAACATCAAGTACTTCGTGCGCTCGACCGAGAAGCAGGCCACGACCTGGGACGAGCTGCCCGCCGACATCAAGAACACCTACGACCGGCTCGGCATCCCCGAGGCGGAGAAGCAGCGCCTCATCGCCGGCGTCGCCGCGCAGTACGAGTCCGAGGTCGTCTACCACCAGATCCGTGAGGACCTCGAGGCCCAGGGCGTCCTCTTCCTCGACACCGACACGGGCCTGCGCGAGCACCCGGAGATCTTCAAGGAGTACTTCGGCTCCGTGATCCCCGTCGGCGACAACAAGTTCGCCGCGCTCAACACCGCGGTCTGGTCGGGCGGCTCGTTCATCTACGTGCCCCCGGGCGTCCACGTGGACATCCCGCTGCAGGCCTACTTCCGCATCAACACCGAGAACATGGGCCAGTTCGAGCGGACGCTGATCATCGCGGACGAGGGCTCCTACGTGCACTACGTCGAGGGCTGCACGGCCCCCATCTACTCCTCCGACTCGCTGCACTCGGCCGTCGTCGAGATCGTCGTCAAGAAGAACGCCCGGGTGCGCTACACGACCATCCAGAACTGGTCGAACAACGTCTACAACCTGGTGACCAAGCGGGCGGCCTGCCACGAGGGCGGCACCATGGAGTGGATCGACGGCAACATCGGCTCCAAGGTGACCATGAAGTACCCCGCCGTGTGGCTGCTCGGCGAGCACGCCAAGGGCGAGACGCTGTCGGTCGCCTTCGCCGGCGAGGGCCAGCACCAGGACGCCGGCGCCAAGATGGTCCACTGCGCCCCGCACACGTCCTCGACGATCATCTCCAAGTCGGTGGCCCGCGGCGGCGGCCGCACGTCGTACCGCGGTCTCGTGCAGGTGCAGGAGGGCGCCTACGGCTCGAAGTCGACGGTCAAGTGCGACGCGCTGCTGGTCGACACGGTGAGCCGCTCCGACACCTACCCGTACGTCGACGTCCGTGAGGACGACGTGACGATGGGCCACGAGGCCACGGTGTCCAAGGTCTCCGAGGACCAGCTCTTCTACCTCATGAGCCGCGGGCTGACCGAGGACGAGGCGATGGCGATGATCGTGCGCGGCTTCGTCGAGCCGATCGCCAAGGAGCTCCCGATGGAGTACGCCCTCGAGCTCAACCGCCTGATCGAGCTGCAGATGGAAGGAGCGGTCGGCTGACCATGGGCGACCTCAGCACCCGAGAAACGAGCGAAGAGGCCACCAAGGCAGCCGCGCAGCAGACCGCGATGGCGGCGCAGGTGCTCAGCCCGGAGACGGGCGGCTTCAGCGGTAAGCCGCACTCGCACGGCGCGACGCCGGTGCCCGGTGACAGCCGCGGCGAGCGGTTCTCGTCGTACGACGTGCGGGAGTTCGCGGTCCCCAGCGGCCGCGAGGAGGACTGGCGCTTCACTCCGCTCGACCGGCTGCACGGCCTGCACGAGGGCGACGGCCCCGGCGACGGCAAGGTGCTCGTCGAGGTCGAGGCGGCCCCGGAGGTGACCGTCGAGACGGTCGGCCGCGACGACGACCGGCTCGGCCGGGCGGGCGTGCCGGCGGACCGGGTGGCGGCACGTGCCTACTCGTCGTTCGACAAGGCGACGGTCGTCACCGTGCCCGCCGAGGCCGTGGCCTCCCGGCCCACGGTGATCTCGCTGCGCGGCGAGGGCGGCCCGCGGAGCACGGCGTTCGGGCACGTGCTCGTCGAGCTGAAGCAGCTCGCCCAGGCCGTCGTCGTGCTCGACCACACCGGCAGCGCGACCTACGCCGACAACGTCGAGTTCCTCGTGGGCGACGGCGCGTCGCTGACCGTCGTGAGCGTCAACGACTGGGCCGACGACGCGGTGCACCTGTCGCAGCAGTCGGTCCGGGTCGGGCGCGACGCCCGGTTCAAGAGCATCGTCGTCACCTTCGGCGGTGACGTCGTGCGGATCGCGCCCGAGGCGAAGTTCACGGCGCCCGGCGGTGAGATCGAGATGCTCGGTCTCTACTTCGCCGACGCGGGCCAGCACCTCGAGCACCGGCTCTTCGTCGACCATGCGGTGCCGCACTGCCGGTCCAACGTGACCTACAAGGGCGCGCTGCAGGGCGAGGACGCTCACACCGTCTGGATCGGCGACGTGCTGATCCGGGCCGCCGCCGAGGGCACCGAGACCTTCGAGCTCAACCGCAACCTCGTGCTCACCGACGGGGCCCGGGCCGACTCGGTGCCCAACCTCGAAATCGAGACCGGCGAGATCACCGGCGCCGGCCACGCCTCGGCCACCGGCCGGTTCGACGACGAGCAGCTGTTCTACCTGCAGTCGCGCGGCATCCCGGCCGACGAGGCCCGGCGGCTGGTCGTCCGCGGGTTCTTCGCCGACGTGATCGCGCAGATCGGCATCCCCGAGGTGCAGGACCGGCTGCTGGCGGCGGTGGAGGCCGAGCTGGAAGGGGCCGTGCAGTAGTGCCCGAGTTCACCCGCGCCTGCGCCGTCGACGACGTCGAGGACGGCTCCGCGATCCGCGTCACGATCGGCGGACTGCCGGTCGCGATCGTCCGCAGCGAGGGCGAGATCTACGCCATCCACGACGTCTGCTCGCACGCGAACGTCGCCCTCTCGGAGGGCGAGATCGAGGACCAGACCCTCGAGTGCTGGCTGCACGGCTCGCGATTCGACCTGCTCACCGGGCGGCCCACCGGGCTGCCTGCCACCCAGCCCGTCCCCGTCTACCCCGTCAAGATCGACGGCGACGACGTCCTCGTCTCGATCGACACTGTCAAGGAGTCCTGACCACATGGCCACCCTCGAGATCCGCGACCTGCACGTCTCCGTCGAGACCGAGGCCGGGCCGCGCGAGATCCTCCGCGGCGTCGACCTGACCGTGAGGCAGGGCGAGACCCACGCGATCATGGGCCCCAACGGCTCGGGCAAGTCGACGCTGGCCTACTCGATCGCGGGACACCCGAAGTACACGATCACCGGCGGCAGCGTCACCCTCGACGGCGCCGACGTGCTCTCGATGAGCGTCGACGAGCGCGCCCGCGCCGGGCTCTTCCTCGCCATGCAGTACCCCGTCGAGGTCCCGGGCGTGTCGGTCTCCAACTTCCTGCGCAGCGCGAAGACCGCGGTGAGCGGCGAGGCACCCAAGCTGCGCACCTGGGTCAAGGAGGTCAAGGAGGCCATGGACCGGCTCTCCGTCGACGCGTCCTTCGCCGAGCGCAGCGTCAACGAGGGCTTCTCCGGCGGTGAGAAGAAGCGCCACGAGATCCTGCAGATGGAGCTGCTGAAGCCCAAGGTGGCGATCCTCGACGAGACCGACTCCGGGCTCGACATCGACGCGCTCAAGGTCGTCTCGGAGGGCGTCAACCGCGCCCGCGGGACCGGCGAGGTGGGCGTCCTGCTGATCACCCACTACACGCGCATCCTGCGCTACATCAAGCCCGACTTCGTGCACGTCTTCGTCGACGGGCGCATCGTCGAGGAGGGTGGCCCCGAGCTCGCCGAGCAGCTCGAGGCCGAGGGCTACGAGCGCTTCGTGAAGGCGGGAGCCACCGCATGACCACCTCGGCCGACCTGTCAGGCGCTGTGGGCGGTCGCCCGCGCACGGCGCCCGACCGGTCGCAGGCCCTGGACGTCGAGCGCATCCGCAAGGACTTCCCGATCCTCGACCGGGTCGTGCACGGCGACAGGCCGCTCGTCTACCTGGACAACGCGGCCACCTCGCAGAAGCCGCGCGCCGTGCTCGAGGCGATGGAGTCCTACTACACCTCGCACAACGCCAACGTGCACCGCGGCATCCACGTGCTGGCCGAGGAGGCCACCGCGCTCTACGAGGGCGCCCGCGACAAGGTCGCGGCGTTCGTCAACGCGGTCGACCGGGCCGAGGTCGTCTTCACGAAGAACTCCTCCGAGGCGCTCAACCTCGCGGCGAACGTGATCGCCTGGGCCGAGCGGCCGCTCGGCATCCGGGCCGGCGACGAGGTCGTCATCACCGAGATGGAGCACCACTCCAACATCGTGCCGTGGCAGCTCGTCTGCCAGCGCACCGGCGCGAGGCTGCGGTGGTTCGGCCTCACCGACGACGGGCGGCTCGACCTGTCGGACATCGACCGGGTCATCACCGAGCGCACCAAGGTCGTCTCGTTCGTGCTCGTCTCCAACATCCTCGGCACGGTCAACCCCGCGCCGGAGATCATCCGCCGCGCCCGCGAGGTCGGCGCGCTCGTCGTGGTCGACGCCTCGCAGGCCGCCCCGCACATGCCGCTGGACGTCCAGGCCCTCGGCGCCGACCTCGTCGCCTTCACCGGCCACAAGATGTGCGGCCCGACCGGCATCGGCGTGCTCTGGGGCCGCAAGGACCTCCTCGAGGCGCTGCCGCCGTTCCTCGGCGGAGGGGAGATGATCGAGACCGTCTCCATGGACGGCTCGACCTACGCGCCGGTGCCGCACAAGTTCGAGGCCGGCACCCCGCCCATCGCCCCGGCCGTGGGGCTCGGTGCGGCCGTGGACTACCTCGACGCGATCGGGATGGAGCGGGTCGAGGCACACGAGCACGCCATCACGGCGTACGCACTGGACCGGCTGCAGCAGGTCGACGGGCTGCGCATCATCGGCCCCTACACCCCGGACGAGCGGGGCGCGGCGATCTCGTTCGCGCTGGGCGACCTGCACCCGCATGACGTGGGCCAGGTGCTCGACGACCTGGGCATCGCGGTCCGGGTGGGTCACCACTGCGCCCGACCGGTGTGCCAGCGCTACCACGTGCCGGCCACGACCCGGGCGTCGTTCTACCTGTACTCCACGTTCGCGGAGGTCGACGCCCTGGTCGACGGCCTGGAGCACGTCAAGAGGTTCTTCGCGTGAAGATGGAGTCGATGTACCAGGAGATCATCCTGGACCACTACCGCAACCCCCACCACAAGGGGCTGCGCGAGCCGTTCGATGCCGAGGTCCACCACGTCAACCCCACGTGCGGCGACGAGGTGACGCTCCGGGTGCGCCTGGCCGACGGGGTCGTCGAGGACGTCTCCTACGACTCGATGGGGTGCTCGATCTCGCAGGCCTCGACCTCGGTGATGACCGACCTCGTCGTCGGCCGGCCCGTCGAGGAGGCGATGAGGGTCCACGACGCCTTCCTGGCCCTCATGCAGTCGAAGGGCGAGGGGGAGCCCGACGAGGACGTCCTCGAGGACGCCGTGGCGTTCACCGGCGTCTCGAGATACCCCGCGCGCATCAAGTGCGCCCTGCTGGGCTGGATGGCCTGGAAGGACGCCACCGCTCAGTCGCTGACCGCCAGCACCACGGAGGAGCCCGCATGACCGAGACCGCAGCCGCCGGCGCCACCGGCCCCGCCAAGGTGGAGGACGTCGAGGAGGCCCTGCGCGACGTCGTCGACCCCGAGCTCGGCATCAACGTGGTCGACCTCGGCCTGGTCTACGGCGTGCACGTCGACGACAGCAACGTCGCCACCATCGACATGACGTTGACGTCGGCGGCGTGCCCGCTCACCGACGTCATCGAGGACCAGACCAACCAGGC
>DASVBJ010000110.1:0-2377 GCA_036375895.1 Actinomycetes bacterium
CGGCACATCACCGCCACCCACGCCACCTGCGGGTTCCCCGGCTGCAACCGGCCCGCCCAGGCCTGCGACTGCGACCACATCCTCGAACACACCCGCGGCGGCAAGACCATCCTGACCAACCTCGGCCCGCTGTGCCGCACCCACCACAACGCCAAGACCCACGGCCTGTGGACCTACACCTACGACCCCGACCGCGGCACCAAGACCTGGACCAGCCCCCTCGGACTCACCCACACCAAACACCTCCCCCGCTACGGCCCCACCGCCGACCACCCCCCACCCGAACCAGACCCACCCGACCCGGACCGCCCCGACGGCACAGACAGCCCCGACAACCCGGACCGCACCGACAGCCCCGACCCCCCGGACGTCCCGGACGTCCCGGACGGCTGACCAACGCCGCCGGGTGGCGCCCTCCCGCCGGATCGCCACCACCGTCTACGGGGTCAACCTGCTTCTGACGTCGGTCGTCATGTCGGTGCTCTGGCGCTACGCGGTCCGCGAGCGGCTCGTACGGCCCGACGCGGCGGACGACGACGTACGCACGCTCACCAGGCGGCTCACTCCTGGGTTGGCCGGCTCCCTGGCCATGATCGCCGTCGGGTTGTTCCTGCCGGTGGTCGCGGTGCTCGGTTACCTCGCGATCGCGGTGTACATCATCGTCCCGTTCGACGCGATCCGGCGTCGGAGGTCTTCCGCCTGACACCGAGCCCGGCCAGGAGTCACCCAGGGACCTTCGCCCATGTCGGCTTCCGCGGCCGGGGCCTTCCATGGGGGAAGAGAACGAGCCGGGAGGAGTAGGTGATGACGACGTATCAGCCGACACCCGCAGCCACCTATCGCGGACCGTCGCGACACGCGCAAGGACTTGGCCTGGTTCGCTGGCTGCTGATCGGGTGGCTGGTCGGGTGGTACTGGGGACGACTCAAGTACGTTGCTCGGCTGCTGCTCTGGTTCTTCCTTCTCCCGAAGAGACGCACGTGGGACGGCCGGATTCGTCGTCCGGGCGTGCCCCCGCCACTCCCTGACGCAGCTCGGCGGCGCTCTCATCGGGCAGGCGGCGCAGCTCCCCGAGGCCGCCGTCGTCAGCCCACCGTGCCGGCGCCGCGTAGGCCGGCCGGCTCGCACTTCCTGAGACACCCCGCCTAGAGCGTCCCGGAGGCCAGGGCGTCCTGGTCAGGGCCGACAACATCCAGACGGGATCGACGACCCGACCGATGATGTCCAGGTCGGCCGATGAGGCCGACCTGGACATCGGGATCAGGCGAGGTCGAACCGGTCGAGGTTCATGACCTTGACCCACGCGGCGACGAAGTCCTGGACGAACTTCTCCTGCGCGTCGGCACTGGCGTAGACCTCGGCGATGGCTCGGAGCTGGGAGTTCGAGCCGAACACGAGGTCGACGGCCGTCGCGCTCCACCTGACCTCGTCCGTGGCGCGATCCCGGCCATCGAACACGTTCTCAGCCGACGCGGATGCCTTCCACTCCGTGCCCATGTCGAGCAGGTTCACGAAGAAGTCGTTGCTCAACGTCTCGGTCCGGTCGGTGAGGACCCCGTGTGGGGCTCGCCCGACGTTCGTGTTGAGGGCCCGCATCCCGCCGACCAGGACCGTCATCTCGGGGGCGGTCAGCGTCAACAGGTTGGCCCGGTCCAGCAGCAGGGTCTCCGGCGGCAGCTTCTCTCCGGCCAGGAGGTAGTTGCGGAACCCGTCTGCCTTCGGCTCGAGCACGGCGAAGGACTCCACGTCGGTCTGCTCCTGCGAGGCGTCCGTGCGCCCCGGTGCGAACGGGACCGTGACGTCATGCCCGGCGTTCTTCGCCGCCTGCTCAACGGCCGCGCACCCACCGAGGACGATCAGGTCAGCGAGCGAGACCTTCTTCCCGCCGGACTGGGAGCTGTTGAACTCCTGCTGGACCTGCTCCAGGGTCTGCAGCACCGTGGCGAGCTCGGCCGGGTCGTTGACCTCCCAGTTCTTCTGCGGCTCGAGGCGGATCCGCGCCCCGTTGGCCCCGCCACGCTTGTCGGTGCCGCGGAAGCTCGCCGCTGACGCCCAGGCGGTGGAGGCCAGCTGGGAGATGGACAGTCCCGACTCGAGCAGCTTGCCCTTGAGGGCGGTGATGTCCTCGTCCGCGACCAGCTCGTGGTCGACCGGCGGCACGGGGTCCTGCCACAGCTGCGGCTCCGGAACCCACGGGCCGAGGTAGCGCGAGACGGGTCCCATGTCGCGGTGCAGGAGCTTGTACCACGCCTTGGCGAACTCCTCCGCGAGCTGGTCCGGGTGCTCCAGGAAGCGCCGCGAGATCGGCTCGTAGATCGGGTCGAAGCGCAGCGCGAGGTCCGTCGTGGCCATCATCGGGGCGTGCCTGACCGAGGGG
>DASVBJ010000123.1:0-5124 GCA_036375895.1 Actinomycetes bacterium
GACGTGGAGTTCGTGGCGCTGGAGGTGCACGAGCGGCTGAGCCCGGACGTGCCCGTGCTCAGCGGGTCCGCGATCACCGGGGCCGGCGTGCGTGAGCTGATGGCGTCGCTGGTCGACCTGCTGCCCGTGCGCGAGCCGCCGGCCGCAGGCCCCGCGAACGGCAGCGTCTTCAAGGTCGAGCGTGACCCTGCCGGGTCGAAGTCCGTGTATGTCCACCTGCGGTCCGGGACTCTCAAGGTGCGTGACCGGGTGGCGCTGGGACGCGGGCCGGCCGAGCGGGTGACCGGCATGCGGGTCTTCTCCGCGGGCGCGCTGACGACTGCCCGGGAGGCGTACGGCGGGCAGGTGGTCGAGCTGCGCGGCGTCGAGTCCGCGCGGATCGGCGACAGGTTCGGCGAATGCGCCGGCGGCGGCGTGGGGGGCCAGTTCGCCCGGCCGAGCCTCTCAACCGTGGTGGAGCCGGTGGCGGCCGGCGACCGGGGCCGCTTGCACGTCGCGCTCGCCCAGCTGGCCGAGCAGGACCCGCTGATCGACCTGCGGCAGGACGACGTACGCGGGGAGCTGCGGCTCTCGCTGTACGGCGAGGTGCAGAAGGAGGTGATCGGCGCCCTGCTGGCCGAGGAGCACGGCATCGAGGTGACCTTCCGCCCGACCAGCGTCATCTGCGTCGAGCGCGTCCTGGGCACCGGCCACGCACTGGAGGTCATCAACACCGGCTCGAACCCGTTCCTCGCCACGGTGGGGCTGCGGGTGGAGCCGGCGGACGTGGGAGCCGGGGTCACGTTCGGCCTGGAGGTCGAGCGGGGGTCGATGCCCCCGGCCTTCTTCGCGGCCGTCGAGACGGCGGCGCGGTCGACCCTGGACCAGGGCGTCCGGGGCTGGGAGATCCAGGACTGCCGCGTGGTGATGACGCACGCCGGCTACTGGGCCCGGCAGAGCCACTCGCACGGGACATTCGACAAGTCGATGTCGAGCACCGCCGGGGACTTTCGCAACCTGACCCGCCTGGTGCTGGCGACCGCGCTCAACGAGGCCGGCACCGTGGTGTGCGAGCCCATCCACCGGTTCGACCTGGAGGTGGCCGAGGACACGCTCTCGGGTGTTCTGGCGCTGCTCGCCAGGGTGGGCGCCGTCCCGCACGTCACCCGGCCGCGGCAGTCCTCGGTCGTCCTGACCGGCGACGTTCCCGCCGGGGCCGTGCACGAGCTGTCCGTGCTGCTTCCCGGCGCGAGTCGCGGTGAGGGGGTCCTGACGACCTCGCTGGACCACTTCCGGCCGGTGAGCGGCCCGCCGCCGACCCGGGAGCGGTACGACCACAACCCCTACGACCGCGCCGAGTACCTGCGCCGGGTCACGCGCAGCACAACCACGTAGCCGTCCCCGCGGCTCTGTCCCACTCGGAACCGCTCGTCAGCGGTCCGGCTCCGCCGCCCGCTTCCAGTCATGGCGCGGAGCAGGAGGACGTCCGTTCGCAAGGAGCGCTGACGGGCGCAGTTCCGCAGGTCGCGGCCGCACTATCGCCAGCGGAAAGGCGTACCGTGCCGACAGGGGGTGCACATGGACCGGCTCAGCCTTGGAGTGCTCGCCACCTCGAGCAAGGAGAACGAGTTTCGGTTGCCGATCCATCCGCAGCACTTCGACCGGATCGACGCCGACCTGCGCGCGAGGATCGTCCTCGAGCACGGCTACGGCGACCGTTACGGCGTCTCCGACGACCATCTCGCCCCCCTGGTCGCGGGCATGCGTTCGCGTGAGGAGGTCATCGCGACCACCGACGTCGTACTGCTGCCCAAACCCACCCTGCACGACATGGCCAGCCTTTGCGACGGACAGGTCCTCTGGGGTTGGCCGCATGCCGTCCAGGACCCGCAGCTGACCCAGATCTCTATCGACAAGCGGCTGACCCTCATCGCCTGGGAGGCGATGAATCACTGGACGCCTTCGGGGGCATTCGTCGTCCACGTGTTCCACATGAACAACGAGCTCGCAGGCTATTGCTCGGTGCTGCACGCCATGACACTGGTCGGGTCCACCGGTCACTACGGCCGCCACCTCACGGCCGTGGTCATCGGGTTCGGGAACACCGCGCGAGGCGCGGTCACCGCGCTGCACGCGCTCGGGGTCCACGACGTCACGGTGCTCACCATGCGTGACGTCACTGCGGTGGCCTCACCGATCCCCTCCGTCGTGCTCGGCCACATGGACCGCAGCGAGGTTGACCCTGGTTGCACCGTGGTCCAGACGGTCACAGGCCCGGTTCCCACGGCCGCGTTGCTTGCCAGGCACGACATCGTGGTCAACTGCGTGCTGCAGGACACCGACGCGCCGCTGATGTTCGTCTCGAACGCCGAGCTCTTGTCCTTCGCTCCCGGCACCCTGTTCGTCGACGTCTCCTGCGACACCGGCATGGGGTTCGAGTGCGCACGACCCACTACCTTCGAGGAGCCCATGCTCACCGTCGGTGACGGGGTCGCCTACTACGGCGTCGACCACAGCCCGGCGTACCTGTGGAACAGCGCGACCTGGGGGATCAGCGAGGCCCTGATCCCCTACCTGCGCACGGTGATGGCCGGCCCTGCGGCGTGGGATCAGGATCCGACAATACGGCTGGCTATCGAGATCCGCGACGGCGTCGTGCAGAACCCCAAGATCCTCTCGTTCCAAGGGCGCTCCACCGACCATCCGCATCCCCCTCTTTGAGCCACGCTGCAAGCGGCGAGAACCGAGCGTCGCCGTGGCCGGTGAGGCTGCCCTGCTCAGGTGCGCCCCCAGGGTGCCGAGATAGGAGCGTGACCCCTCACGCCGTCCGCGCACGCCTGCGCGCCCGCCCAGCCTTGATCTGGCTGGTCGCGCCGCTGCTGGTGGCCGCCGTCGTGCTGTCCGCGAGCGGGTCCTACCTGGTCCGCACCATCACCGCCCTCGCCGCCGCGTACGTGCTGCTTCGCGCTGCCCGCCGCCACGACGACGGGCTGGGCCGCGCCCGAAGGCTCTTCGCCGCCGCGCTCCTTGCCGGCGCCGTCTCCGGCCTGACCGCCGCCGCGCACCTGCTGGTCACCGGCCACCCCGTCCGCACCGGCTGGCTCTCCGACTGGCTCTACCTCTCCTACGCCCCGCTCACCGCCCTCGGCGTGCTGGCCATCCCGCGCCGGACCAGGTCGAGCGGGGGCTGGTTCCGGGCGCTCGCCGACGGCGCGGTCGCCGCAGGCTCGCTCTGGTACCTCGCGATGGTCCTGCTCATCGACCCGCACCGCCTCGGCAACCACCTGGACGGCGTGGCCCGGGCCGTCACGCTCGCCTACCCGCTGGCTCCGGCCTTCCTGGTCGCGGTGATCCTCTCCGCGCTCCCCCGGGCCGCCACCGAGACCCGGCCGTTCCTCAACCGGGCCGCCGCCGGCCTCGGCCTGCTCGGCCTCGCCGACGCCGCCTTCGCCGTCGCGGCCTGGAACCACGCCTACGACCCGGCCTCCTGGATCGCCGGCGTCAACGAGCTCGGGCTCGTGCTCATCCTCGACGCCGCGCTGGTCGGCGCCCTCCCGGCGGCCGCCAAGACGAGCAGCGAGACCGATGCGGACGTCGACGCGACCCGCGGCGCGCTGGTCGTCGGCGCGCCGTACGCCCCGCTCGTGCTCGCCCTCGTCGTCGCCGTCCGGGAGCTGTTCGAGGGCCACGGGATCCCGAACTCCCAGCTCGGCCCTACCCTGCTCATCGGCATCGCCGTGGTCGTGCGCCACCTCGCCAGCGCCCGCGAGACCGCCCGGCTCGTGGCCCGCATCGCCGCCCGCGAGCGCGCCGCCCAGACGCAGGCGATGACCGACCCGCTCACCAGCCTGGCCAACCGCACCGCCTTCATCGCCCGGCTCGACGCCGCGCTGCGCGACACCAGCCAACACCCGGTCGCCGTCGCGCTGCTCGACCTCAACGACTTCAAGGACATCAACGACACGCACGGCCACGACACCGGGGACGAGGTGCTCCGCCAGGCCGCGGCGCGGCTGCGACGCGCCATCCCCGGCGGGGGCGTGGCCCGGCTCGGTGGCGACGAATTCGCGGCGTACGTCCCTGCCTCCCCCGACCACGGCCAGTCGCTGGCCCGGGTCATCGCCGATGCCTTCGCCGAGCCGGTGCGGGTCGGGCTGCGCCCGTTCCAGGTACGCCCCAGTGTTGGCGTCGTCGTCGACGAGCGGCCGGTCGGCGCCGCGCGGCCCGGCGACGCGTCGCACCTGCTCGCGCACGCCGACGTGGCGATGTACGAGGCGAAGACCTCCAAGGCGGTCCAGGACGTGCCCGTGGCCGTGCTCACCGGCCGGGCCCGCGCATCCGCCGCGGCGACCATCCGCATCCGGGAGGAGATCAGCACGCCGGATCTCGAGCAGTTCCGGGTCGTGTACCAGCCGGTCGTAGACCTGCAGACCGGCGAGATCGCCGGCGCGGAGGCGCTGCTGCGGTGGCGTCACCCCGGGTACGGCGAGATCAGCCCGGTCGCGTTCATCCCGCTGGCCGAGCGGGTCGGCAGCGTGACCGTTCTGGGGCAGCACGTGCTGACCGTGGCGCTCGACGACCTAGCCCGCTGGGGCGGCAGCGGCCTGACGGTGGGCGTGAACATGTCCCCGCGCGAGCTCGGCGACCCGGCCCTCGCCGCGACGATCGTGCGGATGCTGGACCGCTGCGGCCTCGCCCGGCACCAGCTCTCGCTCGAGGTGACCGAGCAGGCCCTGGTCGACGACATCGAGCCGGTGGTCGAGACGATCGCCGCGCTGCGGGAGGCGGGCGTATCGGTCGCCGTGGACGACTTCGGCACCGGCTACTCATCGCTGCGCTACCTGCGCCGCTTCGACGCCAACATCGTCAAGATCGACCGCGAGTTCGTGCAGGCGGCCTCGACCGAGCCGCGCACCGACGCGCTCGTCCGGTCCGTCGTGTCGATGGCGGCGGCGCTCGACCTGGTGTGCGTGGCCGAGGGCATCGAGACGCTGGAGCAGCTCGCGCTGGTCCGTGCGCACGGCTGCCATCTCGGCCAAGGCTTCCTGCTCGACCGTCCGATGACTGCTGAGGCCTTCGCCCACCTGGTGGCCGCAGGTCACGTCTACCCCCTCGATGTCGCGGCACCTCGGCGGGACGCCCCGG
>DASVBJ010000144.1:0-2314 GCA_036375895.1 Actinomycetes bacterium
CCAGCCGCTGGACCGCCAGGGCAGCACGCAGGAGTCCGGCAGCTCGCGCACGGGCAGCGGCCCGTCCATCCGCAGCCGCTCCAGGATGTCGAGCCGGCACTCCTCGTTGGCGGCGAACCAGTCCGCGACGTCCTGCTGCCATTCGCGCAGCTCGCCCGGCCCCGGCCAGGCCGCCATCTCGGCGGTGTGGAGGCGCAGGTCCTCGCGCGGCCGGATCAGCATGTGCAGCTCGATCAGCCGCTGGGCGTCCAGCGCCGCGACCAGCTCGTCGGGGTCGTACGACGAGCCGAGCCGGCTCCACAGCACCAGGTCCGCGCTGGGCGCGACCGCACTGGTCGGGTCGTTCTGCACCAGCGTCAGGTGACGCACCACGTCGAGCAGGTCCGTGGGCCGGTTCCGGTCGAGCAGCTGGGCCCGCACCGCGATGCGACGGGCGTCGGTGCGCGAGAGCTGGTGGATCACCACGCGCGTGAGGCTAGCGATGCGCACCGACCGCCGGGTGCGGGCGCCGTAAGGTGCCGATGACCCCGGTGACCAGAACGAGGTGAGCCAGGTGGACGACTACCGCTTCGTCGACGGCACCACTGACGTGGACTGGGACGAGCTCTCCGAGCTGTACCGCATCGCTCCGCTCGGGGAGAAGCCGCCGGACGCGCTGGCCACCGTGTTCGGCAACAGCATGTTCAGCTGCTTCTGCTACGCCGGCCGCGTGCTCGTGGGGGCGGGGCGGGCGCTGGCCGACGGGCTGGACTGCGCTTACCTGGCGGACGTCGCCGTGCACCCGCAGCACCAGGGCCGCGGGCTCGGGCAGGCGATCGTGCGCCGCCTGGTCGAGCAGTGCCGGGGGCACAAGAAGATCATCCTGTACGCCAACCCCGGCGCCGAGCCGTTCTACGCGCGCCTCGGCTTCCTCCCGATGAACACCGCGATGGCGATCTGGGCCGACCCCGCGTCAGCCGTCGCCGCGGGCATCCTCCGGGCCGAGTAGCGTGCCGGCATGACCGATGCGGGGGCCAGGCACGGGGTGACGATCGTCCCGGCCAACGAGGCGAGCTGGGAGGACCTGCAGACCGTCTTCGGCACGCGGGGGTCCGCGGCCTTCTGCCAGTGCCAGCGGTACAAGCTGCGGCCACGCGAGGCGTTCGCCAAGTTCCCCGCCGAGGAGCGCGCGTTCCGGCTCCGCGAGCAGACCAACAGCGGTGACGCGGAGGCGCCCACGACGGCGGGTCTGGTCGCGTACGTCGACGGCGAGCCCGCGGGCTGGTGCGCGGTCGAGCCGCGGCCCAACTATGTGGGCCTGGTACGCAACAACCGCGTCCCCTGGGAGGGCCGCGCCGAGGACAAGACCGACGACAGCGTCTGGGCGGTGACCTGCTTCTTCACCCGCGCGGGGTTCCGGCGCAGGGGCATCAGCTACGCGCTGGTGCAGGCGGCCGTCGACCTCGCGCGGCGACGCGCTGCCCGGGCGATCGAGGGTTACCCGATGCTCACGAAGCCGGGGCAGGTGATCAGCTGGGACGAGATGCACGTCGGCAGCCGCAGCATCTTCGCCGCCGCCGGGTTCACCGAGGTCAACCAGCCGACGCTCCGCCGGGTCGTCATGCGCATCGACTTCTAGGCCGGCCGAGCCGGAGAAGCGCTCAGTTCTCGACCTCGTGCAGGAAGCCACGCACCGCGGCGTTGAACGCGTCCGGGGTCTCCACGTTGGCCAGGTGGGGTGCACCAGGGATGGCCACCAAGGTCGACCCGGGGATGCGGTCGTGCAGGTCCTTGCCGACCGTCGAGGCCGGCGACCGCACGTCGGCGTCGCCGTACAGCAGCAACGTCGGGACGGCGATCGTGGGCAGCACCCCGCGGTAGTCCATCTGGCCCATGCACAGCGCGACCTGCCGCATCCCGGCCGGGTGGAAGTCGGCCATCAACGCAGCCACCTCGGCCACCAGCTCCTGCGCCGCCGACGGCGTCAGCAGCGTCGGGATCCAGTCCGGGATGAACGCCTCGGCCGGCAGCTCCACCTCGCGCAGCACCTGGCGCACCCGCCGCTCGACCTCCTCCGGCGGCAGCGAGCCGGCCCAGCCCGCATAGGCGGAAGCCAGCACCAGTGACGCCGTCGCCGCCGGGTGCCGCTCGTAGAACCCCAGAGCCAGCATCGAGCCCCACGACAGGCCGAGCACATGGGCCTTCGACAACCCCAGGGCCTCGATGAACCCGTGCACGCAGTCCGCGTAGTCGGCCGCCGAGAACGTCGACGGCGGGTCGTCGGACGCACCGCACCCCGGAGCGTCCCAGGCGACGACGGTGAACTCGTCCGACA
>DASVBJ010000241.1:0-4622 GCA_036375895.1 Actinomycetes bacterium
GACGCCGATCTCCTGCGCCCGGTCCAGGCCGCCGGCGAGCTGCGCGTGCTCGTCGGCGAGCTCCTGCTCGACCTGGCCGCGCACGTCCTCGGGGACCTCGGCCAGCCGACGTCGGTGCAGGATGCGCACGGCGGCGACCGCACCCATCACGGCCACCTCGGCACCCGGCCAGGCGAACACCCGGGTGGCACCGAGCGCTCGCGAGTTCATCGCGATGTAGGCGCCGCCGTAGGCCTTGCGGGTCACCAGCGTGATCCGCGGCACCTGCGCCTCGGCGAACGCGTGCAGCAGCTTGGCGCCGCGCCGCACCACGCCGTCCCACTCCTGGCCCACCCCGGGCAGGTAGCCGGGCACGTCCACCACCACGACGAGCGGCACGCCGAACGCGTCGCACATCCGCACGAACCGGGCGGCCTTCTCCGCCGAGGCCGAGTCCAGGCAGCCGCCGAGGCGGAGCGGGTTGTTGGCGATGACGCCCACGGTCCGCCCACCCAGCCGGCCGAGCGTCGTCGTGACGTTCGGCGCCCACTTCGGGTGCAGCTCGAGCGAGCTGCCCTCGTCGAGCAGCGAGTCCACGATCGGGTGCACGTCGTACGCGCGCCGGGCCGACTCGGGCAGGAACGACGACAGGTCGCGGTCCTCGACCTCGCCCAGCTCGCGCTGGTCGCCGAGCAGCGCGGCCAGCCGCCGGGCCTCGGCGTACGCGCCCTCCTGGCTGTCGGTCACGACGTGCACGACGCCGGACCGCCGGCCGTGCGGCTCCGGGCCGCCCAGCCGCAGCGCGTCGACGTCCTCGCCGGTGACCGAGCGGACGACGTCCGGGCCGGTGACGAAGACCCGGCCCTCGGGCCCGAGGATCACGATGTCGGTGAGGGCGGGGCCGTACGCCGCGCCGCCCGCCGCCGGACCGATCACCACCGAGATCTGCGGCACCTTGCCCGACGCGCGGGTCATGATCGCGAAGACCTCGCCGACCGCGTGCAGCGACACGACACCCTCGCGCAGCCGGGCGCCACCGGAGTGCCAGAGCCCGAGCACCGGGCAGCCGTCGGCGAGGGCACGCTCGTACGCGGTCAGGATGACCTTGCAGCCCGCCTCGCCCATCGCGCCACCCTGGATCGTCGCGTCCGAGCAGAACGCGACGGACCGGGCGCCGTCGATGCGCCCGACGCCGGCGAGCATGCCCGAGTCGTCCTCGGGCGAGATGAGCTCGAGCGTGCCGTCGTCGAAGAGCGCCTCGAGCCGGAGCAGCGGGTTGCGGGGGTCGTCCTCGCGGGCGACGGCCGGCTTGGCGGCGCGGGTGGGGGTGGGGGTGGGGGTCACGGTCATGCGTCCACGCTCCGCAGCGCCAGGGCCACGTTGTGGCCGCCGAACCCGAACGAGTTGTTCAGGGCGAGCAGCTCGCCGTCGGGCAGGGTCCGGGGCTCCCCGCGCACGACGTCGAGGTGGACGTCGTCGTCGGGGTCCTCGAGGTTGGTCGTCGGGGGAGCGGTGCGGTGGTGCAGCGCCAGGATCGTCGCGATCGCCTCGACCGCCCCGGCGGCGCCGAGCAGGTGACCGGTCATCGACTTGGTGGCCGAGACACAGGCGCGGCCGGTGGCGTCGCCGAGCGCGCGACGGATCGCCTCGGCCTCGGCCACGTCGCCGACCGGGGTGGAGGTGGCGTGCGCGTTGATGTGCACGACATCGTCCGGGGTCGCACCCGCGTTGCGCAGGGCCAGCGTCATGGCCCGCGAGGCGCCCGCGCCGACCGGGTCGGGCTGGGCGATGTGGTGGGCGTCGGCGCTGATGCCGCTGCCCGCCACCTCGCCGTAGATGCGGGCCCCGCGTGCGCGGGCGTGCTCGAGCGTCTCGAGCACGACCACACCGGCGCCCTCACCCAGCACGAATCCGTCCCGGCCCTTGTCATAGGGCCGCGACGCGCGCTCCGGCTCGTCGTTGCGGGTCGACAGCGCCTGCATCGCGGCGAAGCCGGCCAGCGGGAGGGCGTGGATCGCCGCCTCGGTGCCGCCCGCGGCCACGACGTCGGCCCGTCCCGAACGGATCATGTCGACGGCGTACGAGATCGCCTCCGCGCCGCTGGAGCAGGCGCTCACCGGAGTGTGTACGCCGGCGCGAGCCGTGAGCTCGAGACCCACCACCGCGGCGGGCCCGTTGGGCATGAGCATCGGCACGGTCATCGGCAGCACCCGGCGCGCGCCCCGCTCCTTGAGCGTGTCGTAGGCGGACAGCAACGTGGTCACCCCGCCGATGCCGGAGGCGATGACCACCCCGAGCCGCTCGGGGTCGACGGTGGGCGTGCCCGCGTCGGCCCACGCCTCGCGGGCGGCGATCAGGGCGAACTGCCCCGACCGGTCCATCCGCTTGGTCTCGGGCCGGGAGAGGACCTCGGCCGGGTCGACCGCCACCGGCGCCGCGAGGTGCACCGGCAGCGTCTCGACCCAGTCCTCGGTCAGGACCTTCACCCCGGACCGGCCGGCCAGCATGGCCGACCAGGTCGAGGCGACGTCGCCACCGAGAGGCGTCGTCGCGCCGAGCCCGGTGACGACCACGCGCTGCGCGTCAGTCTGGGGAGTGGTCATAGGTCAGGCACTCGCCTTCTGGATGTAGGAGACGGCGTCGCCCACCGTCGACAGGCCCTTGACGTCGTCGTCGGGGATGCGGACGCCGAACTTCTCCTCGGCGTTGACGACGATGGTCATCATCGACAGCGAGTCGATGTCGAGGTCGTCGGTGAACGACTTGTCCGGCTGCACGTCCTCGGTGGAGATGCCGGTCTCCTCGTTGACGATCTCGGCGAGACCCTCGAGGATCTCCTGCTCGCTCATGGCCATTGGCTCGAACTCCTTCGATGGTGAGGGGTGGGTCGACCCGCTGGTGGCGGGTGGTTTGTGGGGGTCAGGGCAGGACGACGACCTGGGCGGCGTAGACCAGGCCGGCGCCGAACCCGATGAGCAGCGCGGTGCCACCGCTCTTGGCCTCGCCGGACTCGAGCATGCGCTCCATGGCCAACGGGATCGAGGCGGCGGACGTGTTGCCCTGCTCGGCGATGTCGCGGGCCACCGGGACGTGCGCCGGCAGCTTGAGCGCCTTGATCATCGAGTCGATGATGCGCATGTTGGCCTGGTGGGGGATGAACGCGTCGAGGTCGCCCGCCTCGATGCCCGCGGCCGCCAGCGCCCGCTGGGCCACCGGAACCATCTGCCACACGGCCCACCGGAAGACCTTCTGCCCCTGCATGGTGAGCGTGGGGAACTCGACCTCGTGGTCGCGTACGTCGATCCAGCTGGCCCGCTGCGAGATCGCGTCGTACTGAGACCCGTCGGAGCCCCAGACCGTGGGCCCGATGCCCGGCTCGTCGCTCGGGCCGATGACCACGGCGCCGGCGCCGTCGCCGAAGATGAACGCGGTGGTGCGGTCGTAGAAGTCGGTGAAGTCCGAGAGCTTCTCGCAGCCGATGACCACGACGTACTCCGCGCTCCCGCCGCGCACCATGTCGTTGGCCATCGAGACGCCGTAGCAGAAGCCGGCGCAGGCGGCGGAGATGTCGAACGCCGCCGCATTGCTCGCGCCGAGCCGGTGGGCGACGTCGGCGGCCCCCGAGGGGGTCTGCAGGGGGTGGGTGACGGTGGCCAGCACGACGCAGCCGACCTGCTCCGGCCGGATGCCGCTCTGCGCGATCGCTTTGCCGGCCGCCGCCACGGACATGTCGACGACGGACTCGTCGGGCGCGGCCCAGCGCCGGGACTCGATGCCGGACCGCTCGCGGATCCACTCGTCGGAGGAGTCGATCCGCTCGCAGATCTCCGCGTTGGTGACGATGCGGGACGGCCGGTAGCCGCCGACGCCGTAGATGCGGGCGTGGGCCGCGCCGGTGGCCGGCGTGAGCGGGCTCATGCGTGCACCGCCTCGGGGTGCAGCCGGATCAGCGGCTGGCCCGGGGAGACCGGGTCGCCGTCCTCGACCAGCCACTCGACGACGGTGCCGCCGTGCGGCGCGGGCACCGGCAGCTCGTCGCGGCGGGTGACCAGGGTGCCGATCGTCGCGCCCGGCTCGATCCGGCTGCCGACGGCCGCCTCGCCGGCACGGAAGGTGCCCTTGGCCGGCGCGACGAGCATCCGCCACGTCGGCGAGTCGTCCATCGGGGAGGCGCTGCCGTGGCGCGCCACGAGGTCGTGCGCGGCCTCGAGGTCGGCGGGGGTCTTGAGGGCGACGGTCTCGACGCCGGGCAGGGCCCGCTTGATCAGGCCGGTGAGCGTGCCTGCCGGCGGCACCTCGATGACGCCGGTGACCCCGAGGTCGGCCATCGCCGCCATGCAGAGGTCCCAGCGCACCGGGTTGCTGACCTGGGTGACGATCCGCTCGAGCACCTCGCGGCCGGTCTGCACGACCTCGCCGTCGCGGTTGGAGATGAGCGGGGTGCGCGGGTCGTGCACGCTGACCGCGCGGGCGAATCCGGCCAGGGTCTGCACGGCCGGGCGCATGTGCTCGGTGTGGAAGGCGCCGGCCACCGACAGCGGGATGAGCCGCGCCTTGGCCGGCGGGTCGGCGCGCAGCGCCTCGAGCTGCTCGAGGGTGCCGGCGGCCACGATCTGCCCGGCGCCGTTGTTGTTGGCCGGGGT
>DASVBJ010000282.1:0-2704 GCA_036375895.1 Actinomycetes bacterium
TCCTCGAGGCTGATCGACAGCGAGTTGATGCAGTAGCGGTCGCCGGTGGGCGTCTGCGGCGCGTCATCGAAGACGTGCCCGAGGTGCGAGCCGCAGCGCTTGCACCGCACCTCCGTCCGGCGCATGCCGAAGGACCGGTCCTCCAGCAGCTCGACGGCGTCGGAGTCGCTGGGCTGGAAGAACGACGGCCAGCCACAGTGCGAGTCGAACTTGGTCTCGCTGCGGAACAGCTCCTGTCCGCAGGCCCGGCAGCGGTAGACGCCGATTGTCTTGGTGTCGACGTACTCGCCGGTGAACGCCCGCTCGGTGCCGGCCCGCCGGAGAACGTCGTACTCCTCCGGGGTCAGCTGGGCACGCCACTCCTCGTCGGTCTTCTCGATCTCGTAGGCCATGACCTGACAGTACGTCGGAACCGCGCGGGCGTTACGGATGCCGGGTAGCGTGCCCGCCATGGCATCGCCGTACGTCGAGGTGCAGGTCGGGGAGCGGACCGTGAAGGTCACGAACCCCGACAAGCTCACGTTCCCGGCAGCCGGCATCCGCAAGATCGACGTCATCGACTACTACCTGGCGGTCGGCGACGGCATCTTGCGGGCGCTGCGCGAGCGGCCGGTGACGCTGGAACGCTGGCAGGACGGTGTGCACGAGGGCGTCAAGGTCGCGACCCGGGCCGACGGCCGCGGGGCCGACGCGTTCTACCAGAAGCGCATCAGCAAGGGCGCCCCGCCGTGGGTCGAGACGGCGCACATCGCGTTCCCGAGCGGGCGCACCGCCGACGAGGTCTGCCCGACCGAGCTGGCGACGGTCATCTGGTGCGCCCAGCAGAACACCATCACGTTCCACCCGTGGCCGGTGCGCCGCGCGGACGTGGACCATCCTGACGAGCTGCGCATCGACCTCGACCCCCAGCCGGGCACCGACTTCGAGCATGCCGTGCGCGTGGCCGGCGTCGCCCGCGAGGTGCTCGACGAACTGGGCTGGGTCGGCTTCCCCAAGACGTCCGGGAACCGCGGCGTGCACATCTACGTCCGGCTCCTGCCGCGCTGGACCTTCACCGAGGTCCGGCACGCGGCGATCGCCTTCGGGCGCGAGCTGGAGCGCCGGATGCCGATGGAGGTCACCACGAAGTGGTGGAAGGAGGAACGGGGCCAGACGGTCTTCGTCGACTACAACCAGAACGCCCGCGACCGCACGATCGCCTCGGCGTACTCGATGCGGCCGTTGCCCCACGCGCCCGTCTCGGCGCCGCTGCGCTGGGACGAGCTGGCCGACGTCGACCCGCGCGAGCTCACCGTGCGCACCATGCCCGCGCGGTTCGCGAAGCTGGGCGACCTGCACGCGGCCATCGACGACGTGGCCCACGACCTGTCGCCACTGCTGGAGTGGTACGAGCGGGACGAGCGCGACCACGGTCTCAGCGACATGCCCTACCCGCCGGACTACCCGAAGATGCCGGGCGAGCCGAAGCGGGTGCAGCCGTCCAAGGACAGGGACCGCGACCGCGGACCTGACTGACCAGCCGAGCGGGGAGGGCGGCCGAGATCCGGCCGCCATCCCCGCCGTACGAATCAGATCACTTACCGCCGCGCAGCTTCACGGTCTGCTCGGTGTAGCCCTCCGCGCATTCGAAGGCGCCGCATGCGAAGGCGATCGTGACCGTCGCCGCCTTGCCGCCTGCGAACTTGCCGTTCTCCGGATAGGCGATCGCCGACCACGAGTGTGCCGCGCCGTCGCAGGTACCCGTCTCGAAGATCTCGAAGTAGCCGAGGACGGCAAACCGGCCGACCGATTGCTTGACGTTGCCCATCACGTCGATGAAGTCGCCGTTGGTGCAGGTGTAGGTGCCGGTGAAGGTCGCAGTCCCCGAGCGCGGGTCGACCTTCGCGGTGCCGTTGACCGTGACCTCGGCAGTGGGGGCCGGAGGTGCCTCGACAAAGGAGATGTGCAAGTTGCCGCCGTTGCCGCCGCCGTCCTCCTGGTCGTCAATTGCGAGCACGTAGTAGGTCGTGCCCGCGTCGGCGGCGAAGCCCACCGTCCCCGGACCGCAGGCGATGGTCTCGAGGGCGCCGGGCGCACCCACGCCGACAAGGACGCCGGCCGAGTAGTCGGACTGCGACACGTCCACGATGACGCCGCCCCCGGTCGGGCTCGTGAACGTGTACCAGACGCTGGCGTCGGTGGCCGGTGCGCCGCAGCTGCCATTCAGCTGCGCGTCGTCGGCGTCGGTCGTTGCCTCGGTGGTGCTCAGGACCTCGCTGAACCCCGTCACCGCAGCCGTTGCACCTCCCGCGGTGTCGTTGGTCGGCACGGCGGCCAGTGCTGGTGGAGCACCGGTTGCCAGGGCCGCGGCCAGTGTCGTGGCCGCGACGAGAGGACGGACGAGTTGCATGGTTCCCCCTTGCGTCCGTGCGGTGCCCGTCTGGGCGCGCACATCGAGTGATCACCACCCGGACGGGCGCCGACGGGTCACCACGCGGTCACCCATGCAGCCGTGCGTCGCTCAGAGCCCCCCAGCGGCACGTCCTGCGCGGACCGTAGCAGCGCCGACGATCTTGGGAAAGGTGCTCAGCTGATCACGCGGTCGGTGCCGGCGACGAAGTGCAGCAGCGGGACACCGACCTTGTCGCGAAGGCGGTGGGCCCAGTCGCGGTGCAGCGCCTGCTCGACCATGTGCGGGCGGGTGACCACGATGACCTCGTCGACC
>DASVBJ010000309.1:0-7547 GCA_036375895.1 Actinomycetes bacterium
GGCCGCCCGCATCCCGGAGACCGTCTGGCTCATGGCCGAGTGCGTCACCTCGACCGAGTCGGCCAGCTCGCGGATGGTCATGGAGTCGTGGCGCGACAGCTGGATCAGCGGCCCGACGTACCGGGGACGCAGCTCGGCGAGACCGGCCTCGGCGTACAGCGCCGCGATCTCGTCGTCCATCGCCTGCAGCAGCAGGCGCAGCGGTCGCCACCGGCTGCTCTCCAGCAGGTCGGCGGGCTCGGTCGTGGTCGGGTCCGGCGTGCTCACCCAGCCATGTGACAGTACTTATATAAGTGCTGTCAAGACCTACCTCGCGTACGCACCGCAGAGGACGTCTCCGTGGAGACGTCCTCTGCGGACGACGAGCAGGTCAGTGTCGTTCGGACGGCGTCCCGGCCGCGAGCCGCGCCAGGGCGAGGGCAGCGATGAAGAGCCCGAAGTCGCGCAGGGCCACGTCGTAGTAGTCGCCGAGCACCAGCAGGTTCGCGATGATGCCGGCCAGCCAGGCGGCCACCAGGTAGCCGCCCCAGCGTGGGCGGACGCCGACGACGATGCCGGCGATGATCTCGATGATCCCCACGACGTACATGAACTGCTGCGCCGTGCCGGGGGTGAGGTCGGCGGCCAGCGGCGCGAGGTACTTGGGCCAGTCCGTCATCAGGTTGAAGAACTTGTCCAGCCCGAACAGGATCGGCGCGGCGGTGAAGCCGGTGCGCAGCAGCAGGAACGCCTGCCGGGACGGATCGGCGTTCAGGGTCGAGTCGGTCGTGCGGATGTGGGTCTGGTTGGCGGTCACGGTGTCTCCTCGGGTGGGCGCCGCCGGACGGCGGCGCGAGTGGGTCAGCGGTCGGATTCGACGAGGTCTTCGAGCGGGATGCCGGGGTCGGCGAGTGCCTGCGGGTCGACGGAGGCACCGCCGCGGACGAGTGCCTTGATCGGGTCGGTCACGTCCCAGGTGTTGACGTTCATCCCGGCCAGCACGCGTCGGTCGCGCAGCCAGAAGGCGACGAACTCTCGCTTGTCGGTGTCGCCGCGGACGACGACCTGGTCGTAGTCGCCCGGCTCGGCGTGGCCGGTGTACTCCATGCCGAGGTCGTACTGGTCGGTGAAGAAGTAGGGGACGCGGTCGTAGACGGCGTGCTGCCCGAGCATGCCGGCGGCGGCGACGACCGGCTGGTGCAGTGCGTTGGCCCAGTGCTCGACCCGCAGGTGCCGCCCCAGGCGCGGGTGGTAGGCGTTGGCCACGTCCCCGGCGGCGTAGATGTCGGGGTCGCTGGTCTGCAGGTGCTCGTCGACGACGATGCCGTTGTCCACCTCGAGCCCGGCCTCCTCGGCCAGCCCGGCGGCGGGCGCGATGCCGACCCCGGCGATGACGGCATCGGCGGGCAGGTGCGTCCCGTCGCCCAGTCGTACGCCGTGGGCCGCGCCGTCCCGCCCGGTGATCTCGGCGACCTCGACGCCCAGCCGCAGGTCGACGCCGTGGTCACGATGCAGGTCCGCGAACACCCGCGCGACCTCCGGCCCGAGCACGCGCAGCAGTGGGAGCGCGGCCTGCTCGAGGACGGTGACCTGGGCGCCGGCCCGGCGGGCCGCGGCCGCGGTCTCCAACCCGATCCAGCCGGCGCCGACGACGACCAGCCGGGTGCCCTCACGGAGGGCCTCCTTGATGCCGTCGCTGTCGGCCAGCCGACGAAGGTAGAGGACGTTGTCCAGGCCGCCGCCGGGCACCGGCAGGCGGCGGGGGGTGGAGCCGGTCGCCAGCAGCAGCTTGGAGTAGCTCACTCGTCGGCCGTCGCCGAGGACGACCTCGTGGGAGCTGCGGTCGACCGCAGCTGCGGCCGTGCCGAGCCGCAGCTCGACGTCGTGCTCGCCGTACCAGGACGCGGGGTGGACGTAGACCGACTCCCGCGCGGCTTTGCCGGTCAGGTACTCCTTGGACAGCGGCGGCCGCTCGTAGGGGCGGTCGGTCTCGTCGCCGACGAGGACGATGCGACCGTCGTGTCCTCGCTCGCGCAGGGCCTCGGCGGCCTTTGCGCCGGCCAGGCCGGCGCCGACGATGACGAACGGTGCGGGGCCGGTCACCTGGCACCCCGGTCGGTCCCGGCCAGGGCGAGGAACTCGCTGCGGGAGCGGGAGTCCTCGCGGAGCAGGCCGTGCAGCGTGGAGGTGATGGTCGTGGTTGCCGGGGCGCGCACCCCGCGCACGGTCATGCACAGGTGCTCGGCCTCGACGACCACCCCGACACCGCGGGGGGCCAGGTTGTGCTGGAGCCAGTCGGCGACCTGCTTGGTCAGCCGCTCCTGCACCTGGGGACGCCGGGCGAAGAGCTCGACCACCCGGGCCAGCTTGGACAGGCCGAGGATCCGCTCGCCGGGCAGGTAGCCGACGTGCGCGGTGCCGACGAAGGGAAGCAGGTGGTGCTCACAGACCGACTGCACCGGGATGGACCGGGCCAGCACCAGCTCGTCGTACCCCTCGTCGTTCGGGAACGTGGTCAGCTCGAACGGACGTGGCGCGAGCATCTCCGCGTACGCGGCGGCCATCCGCCGCGGGGTCTGCGCCAGTCCCTCCGCCGTCAGGTCCATCCCGAGCGCGGCCAGGAAGGCCTCCGCGGCGTGAGCGGCCGCGTCCAGGTCGGCCGTGGCCGGCTCGGGCACGACCCGCAGCACGGCGTGGGACAGCCGCGCCGGCTCGCTCGCCGCCGCAGGCCCGACCGAGGCCTCGGATACGAAGGTCGAGCTCACAGGACCACCTCTCACTGGGAAACTTTTCACCAGCAAGTCTTAGTCTAAATGTGGTTGCCCGGTCAAGTGCTGCGGCGAAGCCATTTTCTGAACATGTTCGTTGGTGTAATCTGACCGCGTGACCGAACCCGTGGAGGCGGTGTCCGCCGTGGCGGTCCTCGCCGAGGAGTCCCGCCGGGTGATGTATGCGTTCATCCGGCGGCAGAGCCGCCCGGTCACTCGCGACGAGGCGGCCGCTGAGGCGGGCATCTCCCGCAAGCTGGCCGCCTTCCATCTGGAGAAGCTGGTCGAGGCGGGCCTGCTGCGCGCCGAGCCGCAGCCGCCGCCGGCCGGCGCGCCCCGCGGCCGGGGCCGCGTCCCGAAGGCCTACCGGCCCACCGACGCGCAGCTGACCGTGACCATCCCCGAGCGCCGGCTCGACCTGCTCGGGGAGGTCCTCGTCGACGCCCTGGCCGCTGAGGCCGACACCGGAAGCGCCCGGCAGGCGGCGCTGCGCGGTGCCCGCGAGCGCGGCGGCGAGCTCGGCACCGCCGAGCGGACCGCCCGCCGGCTGCACCGCACCGGCGCGGAGCGGGCCGTGCACCTGGCCTGCGGGGTGCTCGAGCGCATCGGGTACGAGCCCTACCCGGGTGATGACGGCGCGGTCCGGCTGCGGAACTGCCCCTTCCACCCGCTGGCCGCCCGTCAGCGCGAGCTCGTGTGCGGGATGAACCGCGAGCTGATCGACGGGCTGCTGCGCGGCCTGGGCAACGACACCGTGCAGGCCGTCCTGGCTCCCCGACCCGGCGAGTGCTGCGTGGAGCTGCGGTCATGACGCGGCCGCCTGTCCCGTCGTACGAGCCGGAACACGCCGTCGCTGGGAGCTGATGATGGACTGGTCCGGCTGGGCGGTGTTCGGGCTGGTGGCCACGACCGGCCTGACGGCCGTGATGATCGCGGCGCAGATGGCCGGCCTGAGCCGGCTGGACCTTCCGCTGATGCTCGGCACCGTCGTCACCGAGGACCCCGACAAGGCGCGGGTCGCCGGGTTCGCCATCCACCTGGTGATCGGGCAGGGCTTCGGGCTGGTCTACGCGGCTGGGTTCGCGGCACTCGGCCAGGCGAGCTGGTGGCTCGGGGCCGTCTTCGGTCTCGCCCACGCGGTCATCGCCCTGACCGTGCTCGTCCCGTTGCTGCCAGGTGTGCACCCGCGGATGGCCGGCGAGCGGGCCGGCCCGGAGTCCACCGCGGTGCTGGAGCCTCCCGGCCTGGCCGGGCTGGCCTACGGCCCGCAGACGCCGGCGGTGACGGTGCTGGCGCACCTGGCCTACGGCACGGTGCTCGGCCTGTTCCTGCACGCGAGCTGACGATGGGGCGGTCGATCGACCCGAGCGCTGGGCGGGCCCGCCTGCCGGGAACGGTGCGCGACGGTGCGGCCAGGCAGGTCCCGATCGGCGACTACGGCCTGATCGGCGACACCCGCAGCGGCGCCCTGGTCGCCCCCGACGGGTCGATCGACTGGTGGTGCGTCCCCCGCTTCGACAGCCCGCCGCTGTTCGGCCGCCTGGTCGGCGGAGACGACGCCGGCGCGTTCCAGATCTCGCCCGCGGAGCCGGTCCGGGCGACCCGGCGCGCCTACCGACCCGACACCGCGACGTTGGTCACGACCTGGCTGCTGGACGGCGCGGAGCTCGAGCTCGTCGACGGCCTGGTCGGCGACGTGGCCGGCCGGCTCCTTCCTGCCAACCTCCTCGTACGCCGGGTGACCTGCCGCGGTCGGCCGGCACGCGTCCGTGTGCTCCTTGCGCCGCGGTTCGGCTACGACCGGCGGCCGGCTGCCCGCGTGAGCCGGCTCGGCCCGGCTCTGGTGTTCCAGCGCGGCGCTCTGGCGGTCGCCGCCACCGCCGACGGCCTCGACCTCGCCCCCGATCGGCCGATGGAGGCCGAGGTCGCGGCCGGGTCCCCGGTGACCTTCGCGTTGGCCGTCAGCAGCCACGGACCGCTCGTGGTCGTGCCGCCCGACGTGGCCGCTGATGCGCTCGCGCGGGACGAGCGGCGGTGGCGCTCCTGGTCGGCCGGCCTGCACGCGCCGGTGCAGCGCGAGGCGGTCACGCGCAGCCTCATCACGCTGCGCCTGCTGACCTACTCGCCGTCCGGGGCGCCGGTGGCCGCGCCGACCACCTCGCTGCCCGAGCTGGTCGGCGGGGGCCGGAACTGGGACTACCGCTTCGCCTGGCCGCGCGACGCGTCGATCGGCATCGCCGCCTTCCTGGCCGCCGGGCGGGAGAGCGAGGCCCGGGCCTTCCTCGCCTGGCTGCTGCACGCCAGCCGGCTGGCCCGACCCCACCTGCCCGTGCTCTTCACGCTGCACGGCCAGCACGGGCCCGGCGAGCAGTCCCTGCCGGACTGGCCGGGCTACGCCGGCAGCCGGCCGGTACGCCGCGGCAACGGCGCCAACCTGCAGCATCAGCTAGACGGCTACGGCTGGGTGCTCGACGCGGCCTGGCTCCTCGAGGCGGCCGGGCACCGCCTCTACACCGAGACCTGGCGCACAATGGCCGGCTTCGCCGACCACGTGGGCACCACCTGGCGGCTGCCGGACGCCGGCATCTGGGAGCAACGGGGACAGCCCACCCACCACGTCCACTCCAAGCTCATGGCCTGGACCGCGCTCGACCGCGCCGCCCGGATCGCCGCCCACCGCGGCGACCGACGCGGCGGACGCACCGCCAGGTGGATCCGCGAACGCGACGCCCTCGGCGCGGACATCCGCGCCCACGGTTTCGACGAGGCCCTGGGCGCCTACACCGGCACCTACGGCGGGCGGGACCTGGACGCGGCGGTCCTGCTGCTTCCGGTGCTGGAGTTCGACCCGCCCACGAGCCCGCGGGTGCCGGGCACCGTGGAGGCCATCCGCCGCCGGCTCGGCGCCGGCGGGCCGCTGGTCTACCGCTACCTCCCGGGCAGTGACGGCCTCGACGGGGGCGAGGGCGCGTTCCTGCCGTGCTCCTTCTGGCTCGTGCAGGCCCTGGCCCGCACCGGTCGGCGCGACGAGGCCGGGCAGCTCTTCGCCGACCTGCTCGACCTGGGCGGGCCGCTCGGGCTGTACGGCGAGGAGATGGACCCGAGCAGCCACGAGCACCTCGGCAACTACCCCCAGGCCCTCTCTCACGCCGCCTTGATCCAGGCCGCGTTGGCCTTGGCTGCGGCCTGACGGCGAAGTCGTCGTCTGGACGCGCAGGTCCCTGACACCGATGACACGGGTTTGCTGCACTTGGGCGAATCCGGGCATATCGGTCACGGCAGGTGGGAACACCGGTGTCACCCCCTGGTGACCGAAGGAGATCAAGGCATGCCCACTCGCTACGTCAGCCTCCATCGCGGGCGCAACGCCGCACCGACCACCGCCCAGCGACTGCTTGCTGCCGCCGCGCTCGGGTCGCTCGCCACGCTCGGTGTCGCTGCGGGACCGGCCGCCGCCGCCACGCCCGGGTCGAGTCAGGGCGCCAGCCAGTCGGACCCCGACGGCATGTCCAACGGCGGCGCGGACAAGCCCGGCGGCACCGGCGGTGTCAACAAGGCCGACCAGGACGGCAACAACGGCAGCGGCAACGACTCGGACTGCGAGGACGACAACAACGGCCGCGGGACACCGGGCTCGTGTGACGCGCACGCCCGCAACCAGGAACGGCGAGCGGCGCGCGAGCAGAGTGGTGGCCGGGACTCAGGGAGCGGGGACGTCACGGCGCGCGGACGGGCAGATGTCGGCCTGGGGGCGACCATCAGCGCCGAGGCTCGCGCCCGAGCAGCCGCTCGAGCGGGCGAGCGCGAGGACGTCACCGCATCGCGTGCCGCGCTGCGGGCTGAGCTCCGGGCGGTGCAGCACGAGCGGGTGGCCGCTGCCGCAAAGGCTCGCCGGGAGGCGCTGACCGCCGCGGCCATCATCCGCGGGCAGGTCCGGGCGGGCAGCCTGACCCGCGAGGACGGGCGCAAGCTGCTCAGCCAGTTGCGTGCCGACCTCCAGGTCCGGACCGCTCAGCTGCGCGTCGAGACGGCGATGCGGCGGGCGACGATCGCGGCCCAGCTGCGGGTGCTTGAGGGGTCGACGGTCGGGGCGGGCGTGCACGCGCGCATCCAGGCCGTCGAGGTGGCCCGGGCTGCTGCCGCATCCGCAGTCCGGCTCGAGGCGAGGCAGGCCGAGTCGATGGTCCGTGGACAGGTGCGGCGCGGCGACCTGACCCGCGAGCAGGGCCTTGCGCTGAGGGCCGAGATCCGGACCGCACTCAACGCGGCCCTCGAGCAGGTGCGGGAGACCGCCGTTCTGGGCGTGTCGGCCGGCTGGACGGCGCCGCGCTTGACCGTGAACGCGGCGGCGGTCCCCGCCTCGGCGCGTGGCGCCGCCTCGACCGCCGTCACGGGTGGGACCTCCGCCGCGGCACCGGCGGGCGTGACTGCGGCGGGCACCGGCGCGACGCTCCCGCACACCGGCGCCGACGTCGCCGCGCTGGGTGTTGCCGGCCTCGGCGCGGTCGCCCTGGGCGGGCTCGCCGTGGCCGCCACGCGGCGGCGTCGCGAGCAGACCGCAGACTGACCAGGCTCACCGAGGGGCTACTGGACTCTTCAGGGGGCCCCTCGTGCTGTGCGGGCACCCCGTCCAGCGGGGAGTGGGGGCACACCGCCGTGACGAAAACCCGTGGCCTGGCCCGTCCACGCCTGGCATACTCCCCAACATGTCTTTGGGGGTCTCGACGGACACGCTGCGAGCGGTGGCCCACCCGGTCCGGCTGCGCATCCTCTCGCTGCTCACCGGCGCGCCGATGTCGG
>DASVBJ010000322.1:0-10435 GCA_036375895.1 Actinomycetes bacterium
GTGCGGATCGGGCCGGCCAGCGTCCGGGGGTTGGCCGGCTCCGCGCCGAGCGCCAGCGCGGGCAGCAGGTCGGTGCCGATGTCGAGGGCCAGCACCTGCAGGACCCCGATCGCGAGGGGGAAGGAGCCGCCGGTGAGCGCCCAGACCACGAACGGCGTCAGCTCGGCGACGTTGTCGGTGAGGTGGTAGGTCAGGAACCGCCGGATGTTGGCGAAGGTGGCCCGGCCCTGGTTCACCGCGGCGACGATCGTCGCGAAGTGGTCGTCGAGCAGCACCAGGTCTGCGGCCTCCCGCGCGACGTCGGTGCCCCCGAGCCCCATCGCCACCCCGATGTCCGCCTCACGCAGCGCGGGGCCGTCGTTCACGCCGTCGCCGGTCATCGCCACGACGTGCCCGCGTCGGTGCAGCGCCCTGGCGATGCGCAGCTTCTGCTCCGGCTCGACGCGGGCGAGGACGACCCCGTCGTGGTCGAGAAGCTCGCCCAGCTCGTCGAGGTCCTCGGGCAGGTCGCGCCCCTCGAGCACCGGGGCACCCGGAACGCGCAGCCCCACCTCCGTGGCGATCGCCGCAGCAGTGCCCGGGTGGTCCCCGGTCACGACGGCGAGGTGGATGCCCGCCCGCCGGCAGCGCGCGACAGCCTCCCTGACGCCGTCCCGGGGCGGGTCCTCGATGCCGACGACGCCCAGCAGCACGAGGCCCTGCTCCTCGAGCGCGGCCGTCGGGCTGGCCCGCTCCGCGGGGGTCAGCTCCCGGCGGGCCACGGCGAGCAGGCGTAGCCCGCGGGTGCTCATCGCGTGCACGGCCTCCTCGGAGCCGGGCACGGCGGCGCAGAGCCCGATGACGGAGTCCGGCGACCCCTTGACGTGCAGCAGGCCGCCGGAGACGGCGGACATCCGGCGTCGCCGCGGGTCGAAGGGGAAGCGCGCCGTGGTCGGGTCGACCGCCTGCGTGCCGTTGACGTCGACGCCGAGCCGCATCGCGAGCACGTGCAGGGCGACCTCCATCGGGTCACCGACCGGCTTCCAGTCGCCGTCCGCCTGCCGGCTGCGCCCGGTGGAGGCGAGCGCCGCCGACAGGGCCAGCCGGCGTACCGACTCCTGGGCGGCCGGGGCGCCCTCCACGACGCCCTCGGGCCGGTAGCCCTCGCCCCGCACCTGGACCGTCCCGTCCGGCGTCCACACCTCCACGACGGTCATCTCGTTGCGGGTCAGCGTCCCGGTCTTGTCGCTGCAGATGAACGTCGTCAGGCCGAGGGTCTCCACCGCGTCCAGCCGGCGGACCAGGGCGTGCTCGCCGGCCATCCGCTGTGCCGCCCTGGCCAGCGAGAGCGTCACCGTCGGGAGCAGGCCCTCCGGCACCAGGGCCACCGTCACCCCCACGGCGAAGAGGAAGCCCTCGTGCGGCGGCGTCCCGAGGCTCACCGACAGGCCGAAGAAGAGCAGTCCCACGCTCACCGCGATGGCGGCGACGGCCCGGACGACCAGGTGCAGCTGGACCGCCAGCGGGCCCAGGGGCGGGCGGGTCGTCTCGGTGAGGGCGGCGATGCCGGCCAGCCGGGTGTTGGCGCCCGTCGACTCGACGACCGCCTCGGCCAGGCCTTCCACGACGTACGTGCCCGCGAACACCAGACTGCCCGGATCGGGGCGCACGGCCGCGCTCTCGCCCGTCAGGGTCGACTCGTCCATCTCGAGCCCAGCGGTGGATGCGAGGCGAAGGTCCGCGCTGACCCGGTCGCCCGCCTCCAGCAGGACCACGTCGCCGACGACGAGGTCCTCGGCCGAGATGACGAGCCGGTGCCCGTCGCGGCGGACCGTCACTCGCATGGGCAGCAACGCCTGCAGCCGCTGCGCCGCCCGGTCCGCCCTGTACTCCTGCACGAAGGCGAACCCGCCGTTGACCACCACCACGACGGCGATCGCGATCGCGAGCTCCGGCATGCCGCCCAGCAGCGCCAGGACCGTGGCCCCCCACAGCAGTACCGCGAAGAAGTGGGTCAGCTGGCCCAGGAACAGCGCGAGCGGGGACACCGGCTTCGCGTGCGGGAGGACGTTCGGACCGTCCCGCTGCAGCCGCTCCCGGGCCTCGGCCGCGGTGAGACCGGCGGCCGGACGCGCGCTCGTGATCGGCGTCGGAGGCCGGGCCATGCCGCCAGCCTGCGATCAGCCGGATGCCGGCCCCAGGGGCCAAGGTCCCGCCGGGCCGGGCCGAGAGCCGCCTGCGCCACCAGCACCGCCTAGCGGCCCCGGTCCGGCTCGCCCCGCTCGTGCCGCCAACCGGCCAGCCGTCCCGAGCGGGAGACGGCCCGCAGGCGCCGTTCCACGTCGTCGCGCACGCTCGAGGTGGCCACCACGATGAGCTCGTCGCCGACCTGCAGCGCAGTCTGCGGTGAGGGCACGAACGCCGCACCGCGTCGGACCACGAGCATGATGGCGGCGCCCGGTGGCAGCCGCAGCTCGAAGATCTCGACGCCCGACAGCCTCGAGCCGTGCGGCACCCCGATGTGCAGGAGGTCGGCGTCGAGCCGGGTCAGCGGGGTCGACTCGATGTCCAGCTGCTGCGCCTCGGAGGCCGTCACGACGCCGAGCCGGCGCGCCACCCACGGCAGCGTCGGCCCCTGCACCACGGTGAACACCGCGACCAGGACGAACACGAGGTTGAACAGGTCCTGGTCGCCCGGCACCGTCGAGAGCACGATCGGTACGGCGCCGCGCAGCCCGGCCCACGAGAGGAACGCCTGCTGCGCCCACGGCATCCGGGACGGCAGGGTGGCGGCGAAGACGGACAGCGGCCGCGCGACCATCAACAGGACCAGGCCGATGCCCAGCGCCGGCAGGACCGCCGAGCCCAGCTCGGTCGGGGTCGCGAGCAGGCCCAGCATCACGAACAGCCCGATCTGCGCCAGCCAGGCCGCCCCCTCGGCGAAGCCGCGCGTGGCGGGCCGGTGCGGCAGCCGCGAGTTGCCGAGGACGACGGCCGCGAGATAGACGGCGAGGAAGCCGCTCGCGTGCGCCACCGCCGCCGCGCCGTAGGCCGTGACGCACAGCGCGAGGACGGCGATCGGGTAGAGGCCCGAGGCGGGCAAGGCGATCCGGCGGACACCCCACGCGCCGAGCCACCCGACGGCGAGGCCGACCACCGCACCGGCTGTCAGCTCGTAGACGAGCAGCAGGCCGAGGTGCCACCACGTCGGGGCGGACGCCCCGGCCAGCGCGACCACGATGATCACGACAGGGGCGTCGTTGAAGCCGGACTCGGCCTCGAGCGTCCCGGCCAGGCGGGGTGGCAGCGGCACCCGGCGCAGGACCGAGAAGACCGCCGCCGAGTCGGTGGGTGCCAGCACGGCGCCGACCAGGGCGGCGTAGCGCCAGTCGACGTCGAGCAACGCCCACGCGGCCAGCGCCGTGACCAGCAGGGACACCGCCGTGCCCACGGTCGCCAGCGCGGCCGCGGTGGGCACCACCGGCCGGATCGTCGGCCACTTGGTGGTCAGGCCGCCCTCCGCCAGGATCACCACCAGCGCGGCGTAGCCGAGCGCCTGCGCCAGCTGCGCATCGTCGAAGGGCAGGCCGAGCACGTCCTCGCCGAGCAGCAGCCCGAGACCGAGGTAGAGCAGCAGGGACGGCAGGCCGGTGCCCACGGAGAGGCGCACTGCCGCGATGGCCACGAGCAGCACCAGCGCGCCCATCAGCAGCAGCGCGTCCAGCCGCTCGGCGGTCACCGGCCCTCCCCTCGTCCGGGGCTATCGTTTCGGATCGGCCGCCGGCCCGGCCACGACGCGCCCGGCGGACGTCAGAACCGGCGCACCCCCGAGGGGGTCGCCGCGGCCGTGACCGGCCGGTCGTGCGGCTCCGTCGGTACGGCGGGCACCACCTCGTCGTCGTAGAGCAGCACGACCACCGGTGTCCCCTGAGCGACCCGGGAGAGCGCCCGGTCGTAGCAGCCGCCGCCCTTGCCGAGTCGCATGCCCCGGCCGTCGACGGCCACCCCGGGGACCAGCAGGACGTCGGCGTCGGCGACGGCCCCGGGCCCGAGCCTGCGGCCGGTCGGCTCATTCAGCCCGCGTCGGGTCTGGGCAATCCGGTCCATACCGTCGTACTCTGCCCAGTCGAGGTCGAGGTCGTCGCGGACCACAGGCAGCAGGACGCGTACGCCCTTGGCCCGAAGGGCTTCCACGAGTTCTATGGTCCGCGGCTCCGTGCCGATAGAGAGGTATGCGCACACGGTGCGGGCCGACATGAGCTCCGGCAGGTCCAGAACGGCACGAGTGATCGCAGCCCCGGCGGCCACCCGCGCGTCGGTCGACGCGGCACGGCGGGCGCTGAGAAGGCGCCGGCGAAGCGACGCCTTGGTCTCGATCACCGTGGCAGCATCGCAGCACTGCTGCGCGACGACGAGAGGGCGGTGAGCCGGTGAGCCTGCGCACGCGGCTGTGGCTCGTCCTCGGCGGTCTCTTCCTGGTGCCGCTCGCCATCGGCGTCCTCGTGCTCGGGTTCGTCGTGCCCGACGTCAAGCGCGAGCAGCTGTCGCGCTCGCTGATCACCGACGGGACGGTCGTCGCGACCGAGCTCGCCGACGAGTGCGAGCGGCTCGGTCTGGCCGCCCGCGGCCTCGCGCTCGAGGCGGCCGTGGCCGGCCCCACGCAGGCAACGAGCACCGCGGTCGCCCAAGGCAACGCCGACTTCGCCGCGCTCGTCGCCCCGACCGGCCGGGTCCTGGCGCAGTCGGGCGAGCTCCCGGCCGGCTCCCCGGCGCCCGGCGCGTTGCAGGGCTGCACCAGCTCGGGGTCCGCGAACCACGTCGTCGCCGAGCGGGTCAACGTGAGCGGCGTGCCCGGTGCGGCGGCGGCCGTCACCGCCCGCAGGCTCGACCGCGCCTTCCTCAGGGACCTGCGTGACCGGAACGGGCTCGCCGACGACGTGCTGCTGCTCGACGGAGGCATGGTGATCGCCTCCACGACCAGCGCGGCGGAGGCCGACCGCATCGCGGAGCGGGTCGGCTCGCGCAAGGGAGTCGTGGAGGTCGAGGGGCGGCTGGCGAACGCGCGGGGTCCCGGGCAGTCCGTGCCGGTCACCGTCGTGGTCGCCGCCGACACGTCCGGGGTGGAGGGCGGCACCGTCCTGCTGTTCGCGGTGATCATCGTGTTCGGAGCCGCTGCCGCCGGCCTGCTCGTGACGATCGTGGCCAGGGGGCTGAGCCAGCCCTTCGCCGAGCTGACGGTGGCCGCGGAGCGGGTGGCCCGGGGTGAGCTGGACACCCGCATCGACCGCGTCGGCGACGGCGAGGCGGGCCGGCTCTCCGACGCCTTCAACCGCATGACGAGCGAGCTGCGGCGCAACATGAGCGCGCTGGAGCAGAGCCGCGAGGACCTGCGCGACAGCCTGGAGCGGATCGGCGAGACGCTGTCGAGCACGCACGACCTCGAGGGCCTGCTGCAGGTCGTGCTCGACACGGCCGCGGTCACCCTCGGCGCGCGCGCCGGAGTGGTCCTGTACGGCACCGGGGACCAGGTGCAGGTGGTCGCCGAGCACGGCCTGCACGACGTGGGCCTGCTGGCGCCCGTCGCGGTCACCCCGGGCAAGGGCGTGCTCGGGCGGGTGATCGCCTCCGGCGAAGGCGTGCGCGGGCGGCTCGGGTCCGCGGAGCCGGGGCTGGAACCGGTCACGACCGAGCCGTGCACCGGCGAGGTGCTGGCGGTGCCGCTGCGCAGCATGGGAAACGTCATCGGCGCGATCGCTCTCTACGACCGCACCGACGGGCGGCCCTTCGACGCGGCCGACGACGACGCGCTGCGCAGCCTGGCCGGCCAGGCGGGCATCGCCGTCGACAACGTGCAGCTGCACCAGGAGGCGCAGCGCCTCTCCACCACCGACGCGCTGACCGGCCTGTGGAACTTCCGCTACCTGTCGATGAGCCTCGCCCGCGAGATCGAGCGGTCCACCCGCTTCGACCGGCCGCTCGCGGTGCTGATGCTCGACCTCGACCACTTCAAGTGGGTCAACGACACCTACGGGCACCCCCGCGGCGACACCGTGCTGCGCGAGCTCGCGCAGCGGGTGCAGGAGCAGATCCGCGAGGTCGACACGTTCGCGCGCTACGGCGGCGAGGAGTTCGTCGTGGTCCTGCCGGAGACGACCATCGACGGTGCGGCCCAGCTCGCCGAGCGCATCTGCGCGGCCGTACGCCGGGAGCCGTTCCGCGTCGACGGCGAGGAGCCCCTGCACGTCACCGTGTCGGTCGGCGGCGCCGCCTTCCCCACCCACGGGTCCAGCGCGGCCACGCTCATGCGCGCGGCCGACAAAGCGCTCTACGTCGCCAAGAACGAGGGGCGCGACCGCTGGCACATCCCCGACTCCTGACCGCGCGGCGCTAGGGTTTCCGGCATGGCCGACGGACCCGCGCACAAGGTGACGAAGGCGGTCGTGCCGGCCGCGGGACTGGGGACACGATTTCTCCCCGCGACGAAGGCGACGCCCAAGGAGATGCTGCCGGTCGTCGACAAGCCGGCGATCCAGTACGTCGTCGAGGAGGCGGTCGCCGCCGGCCTGTCGGACGTGCTGCTCGTCACGGGCCGCAACAAGAACACGCTCGAGAACCACTTCGACCGCAACTGGGAGCTCGAGGCGGCGCTGGAGGCAAAGGGTGACGGCGACCGGCTTCAGCGGGTCCGCCAGGCGGCCGTCACCGCTGACATCCACTACACCCGCCAGGGCGACCCGCGCGGGCTGGGTCACGCCGTGCTGTGCGCGGCGCGGCACGTCGGGGACGAGGCGTTCGCGGTGCTGCTCGGCGACGACCTCATCGACCCGCGCGACCCCTTGCTGTCACGGATGCTCGAGGTGCAGCAGGCCCACGGCGGCGCCGTCGTGGCCCTGATGGAGGTGCCGTCCGAGACCATCCATCTCTACGGGTGCGCCGCGGCCGAGCCCACGGGCGAGGACGACGTGGTGCTCGTCCGTGACCTGGTCGAGAAGCCCTCCGCCGCCGAGGCGCCGAGCAACCTCGCCATCATCGGCCGGTACGTCCTGCCGTCCCGGATCTTCGACGTGCTGCGCGAGACCGCGCCGGGCAAGGGTGGCGAGATCCAGCTGACCGACGCCCTGCGCACCCTGGCCGCCTCGTCCGAGGAGGAGCCGGTGCACGGCGTGGTCTTCCGCGGTCGTCGGTACGACACCGGTGACCGCCTCGACTACCTGAAGACGGTCGTCCGGCTGGCCGCCGACCGCGAGGACCTGGGGCCGGAGTTCCGGGCCTGGTTGCAGGAGTTCGTCACCGAGAAGCGATGGGACGGCGAGTGAGCCAGAGCCCGATGAAGTCCGTCGACCAGCACCTGGCCGACATCCTGCGGGGGATCGAGCCGATCGCGCCGCTCGAGCTGCAGCTGCTCGACGCGCACGGCTGCATCCTGGCCGAGACCGTGCGGTCCGACGTCGATCTGCCGCCCTTCGACAACTCCTCGATGGACGGCTACGCGGTGCGGGTCGAGGACGTCGCCGCGGCATCCGAGGCGACGCCGGTCCGGCTGCCGGTCGTCGGTGACGTCGCGGCCGGCTCGCAGTCGGTCTACCGCGTGCAACCCGGGCTGTCCACCCGCATCATGACCGGCGCGCCGGTGCCGGCCGGCGCTGACGCCGTCGTGCCCATCGAGTGGACCGACCACGGCCTCGCCTCGGTCACGATCGTGCAGGCCCCGCAGCCGGGGCAGAACATCCGCCGCCAGGGCGAGGACGTGCGCGCCGGCGAGGTGGTGCTCGCGGAGGGCACCCGGCTGGGGCCGGGGCAGATCGGGCTGCTCGCCGCCGTCGGTCGCGACCGGGTCGTCGTCCGCCCCCGTCCCCGCGTCGTCATCATCTCGACGGGCAGCGAGCTCGTGGAGCCGGGGCAGCCGACCACGTCGGGTCAGATCCACGAGTCGAACTCGTTCATCCTCACCACCGCGGCGCGCGAGGCGGGTGCTCTCGCCTTCCGGGTCGGCATCGTTCCCGACGAGCCGCGTCAGCTGCTCGACGCGATCGAGGACCAGCTGATCCGCGCCGACCTGGTGCTCACGAGCGGTGGCGTCAGCGTCGGCGCCTACGACGTGGTCAAGGAGGTGCTCTCCCGGCTCGGCACGGTCGAGTTCGACCGGGTCGCCATGCAGCCCGGCAAGCCGCAGGGTTTCGGCACCATCGGCCCCGACAGCACGCCGATCATCACGTTGCCCGGCAACCCGGTGAGCGCCTACGTCTCGTTCGAGGTGTTCGTGCGTCCGGTGATCCGGCGCATGCTCGGCGTCGAGCCCCTGCACCGCCCGATGGTGCTGGCGGTGGCCCTCGAGCCGCTGTCCTCGCCGGCCGGCAAGCGGCAGTTCGCCCGGGCCTGGCTCGACGTGCAGGAGGGCCGCTACGTGGTGCGGCCGGTCGGCGGGCCCGGCTCGCACCTGGTCGGCGACCTGGCGCAGGCCAACGCCTTCATGGTGATCCCGGAGCAGGTCACCGAGGTGCCCGCGGGGTCGGCGGTGGAGGTCATGGTGCTCGAGCGGCGGCACGCGTGAGCGACGAGCTCACCCACCTCGACGAGACCGGCGCGGCCCGCATGGTCGACGTCTCCGGCAAGGACGTCACGGCCCGCACCGCCACCGCGACGGGGCGGGTGCTGGTGTCGCGCGAGGTCGTGGCGCTGCTGCGCTCGGGCGGGGTGCCCAAGGGTGACGCCCTCGCGGTCGCCCGGATCGCCGGCATCCAGGCGGCCAAGCGGACTCCCGACCTCGTGCCGCTGTGCCACCCGATCGCCATCCACGGGGTGACCGTCGACCTGCACGTCGAGGACGACGCCGTCGCGGTGACGGCGACGGTCCGCACCGCCGACCGCACCGGGGTCGAGATGGAGGCGCTCACCTGCGTGGCGGTGGCCGGCCTGGCCCTCATCGACATGGTCAAGGCGGTCGATCCCGCCGCGGTCATCACCGACGTGCGGGTGGAGGAGAAGACCGGAGGCAGGTCCGGGGAGTGGCGGCGCCCGACATGAGGGCTCTCGTCGTCACGGTCTCCAACCGCGTCTCGGCCGGGGTCTACGCCGATCGCGGCGGGCCGCTGATCGTCGAGGGGCTCGCCGGGCTCGGCTTCGAGGTCGACGGCCCGCAGGTCGTGCCCGACGGCGAGCCCGTGGCGGAGGCGCTGCGGGCGGCGGTCGGCTCGGCGTACGACGTGGTCGTCACGACCGGCGGCACCGGCATCACGCCGCTCGACCTCACCCCGGAGATGACCCGCCGGGTCGTCGACCGCGAGGTGCCGGGGCTCGCGGAGGCGATCCGCGCCTACGGCGTCGCCCACGGCGTCCCGACGGCCGCGCTGTCGCGGGGTGTGGCCGGGGTGGCCGGGTCGACGCTCGTCGTCAACCTGCCCGGCTCGACCGGTGGCGTGCGGGACGGGCTGGCCGTCATCGGGCCCGTGCTGCAGCACGCGGTCGAGCAGATCCGCGGGGGCGACCACTGACCCCTGGCTGGCCGGCGACCCTGCGTGCGGGCCGCGTCGGCCTCCGCCCCATCCGCCAGCGCGACCGCGCGGCGTGGCTCGAGGTGCGCGCCCGCAACCGGGACTGGTTGGCGCCGTGGGAGGCCACGCCACCCGGGCGGGGTGCGGGACCGGCGCCGGGCGTGGGGTACGGCGCGATGGTGCGCTCGCTGCGGTCGCAGGCCCGGGCCGGCCACCTGCTGCCGTTCGTCGTCACCTTCGACGACCGGCTGGTCGGGCAGCTCACCGTCGGCGGCATCACGTGGGGGTCGCTGTGCTCGGCGCACATCGGCTACTGGGTCGACCAGGCGGTGGCGGGCCGGGGCGTGATGCCCACGGCGGTCGCGCTCGCCGTCGACCACTGCTTCACGGCCCTCGGTCTGCACCGGGTCGAGATCAACATCCGGCCCGAGAACACCGCGTCGCTGCGGGTGGTGGACAAGCTCGGGTTCCGCGACGAGGGCGTCCGGCTCGGACTGCTGCACATCGACGGCGCGTGGCGCGACCACCGGTCCTTCGCGCTGACGGCCGAGGAGGTGCCGGACGGTCTGCTCGCCCGCTGGCGGGCGTCCGGCGGCCTGCCCGAGGGGTGACGGGCCGCGGGCTGGCGGGCCGGTGGGCGCGCGGGCCGGCGGGCGGGCGCGCGGGCGCAGGGTCTCCAGCCCATGTGCTCTGCCACGAAGTCTGTGGCAGAGCCCATGGGCGCCGGGGTGGGGTGGTGGGGCGGTGTGCGGGGGAGCAGTGGTCACGGCAGCGGGGAGAAGTGGTCACAGCAGCCACAGGCGTTATCCCGCGACACACCGCGGAGGTTGCGCCGTTGCGATGATCTACGCGCCTACCGTTTGTCATCGTGGGGAGTGGGGTGATCTACGCGGCCATCATCCTGATGTGGGCCGCCTACTTCATCCCGCTGTTGCTCCGTCGCCACGAGGAGCTCTCCGAGTCGC